>CALBSQ010000213.1 GCA_937967325.1 uncultured Chloroflexota bacterium | reverse complement strand
AGGATGGCAACGGGCGGACGGCGCCTCACGCGAAGCCCCATGAACCTGATGGACTCGCGACGAATGTATTACTCGGCCCGTGCAGCGACGCATCGAGAATGGCATCAGCGCACGACCATGGGGGGGGGTGACATTTTGTTCCCACTGGCGGACAGGTCGCGCGCTTCTTGGATGGATGATCCATCCACAGCTGGCGTAGCCATTCCATAGGACGCGGACACGCCGGCCATAGCGCCGCACATCCCTCCCTCTCACCGAGGGAGAGAGGCCGCCACCGCCATCACAGCTATCCGTCGACCTGCTCCTATTACAGGCATTGCCCACGCGCAGGCAGAAGCGTTGCATATCGGCAATGGAACCGTAGGGTGAGACGGTCGAAATGGGACTATCTTCTCCATTAGGCTAATATGTGCGCCCAACTGTTGCCACGACGGCACATTTGCCGTAGACTGCCTGGCATAGGAAAAGGAGTTCAACGTGACGGAAGATTTCGCTGGTACCCTTCGCCGGTTCCGCACTCGCGCCGGACTGTCCCAGAACGCGCTGGCGAAAGTCGTCGGCATCAACGCCAGCTATATCAATCGCCTGGAAAGCGGCGAGCGCGAGGCGCCGACACGCGAAGTGGCCCAGGCGCTGGCTCGCGCGCTGTCGCTCTCTACCGAGGAGGTCGACCGGCTCCTCTTCTCCGCCGGCCACGTGCCGCCAAGCTTGCAGAAGCTGGGTCCCGCCGATTCGACGGTCGCGGCGGTCACGCGACTCCTCACCAACGACCGGCTGTCGCCCGAGGCGCGAGCCGACTTCCGCGCCGTGGTGGAGACCATCGCCATCCGCTGGCAGTCCGCCGAGCGCCCGCGAACGCACGCCATCAGCTCGTCGCACGCGGTCAACGCGGCGCCAACTCGGAGCGTCCGGCCAGCCGCCAACGGCACGCTCACGGCCGTCGGAATGTCGCGCTAGTACGATGTCGCCCTTATCCCGGCGGTTGACAGGAGACGGTCATCGGGTATCCTAGTGGATGAGGCGGCAGCAAGAACCCGAACGGTTCGCCACGTGGAGCGGCCGGCAACGAGCCGCCGCCATTGAACACCGAAGAAACAGAGGGATAGCCCATGTTTGGCTCTGCTGGCCACTTGCCAGAGCTCATCATCATCCTGATACTGGGCCTCATCATTCTTGGCCCCGGTAAGCTACCCCAGGTCGGCAGCGCGGTCGGCAAGACCATCCGCGAGTTCCGCAAGGGAGCACAGGAAGCCGACGAAGATGCCGCTGCCAAGCAAGAGACGGCTGCCTCGGGTACGGCAACCACTGCCCCAGCGGCGAGCGTCGCGGCCGCTCCAAAGTCAGAAGATAAGTAGACCGTCAGGCTTCGATCCTCCACGGGAACGCCCCCGCGATGAATCATCGCGGGGGCGTTCCCGTTTTTGGTTCCGGGCTACGGAACGCTGCGCGGTGGCGGCGCTCGGCATCGGGATCCATCCGGGCCCAATGATCACCTCCTCGCCAATCAGTGCTGGACCAATGGGCCATGACCCGGGGAGTCTAGCCATAGCGGCAGCGACACTATCGTGGCGCGGAGCAGCCAGCCTCTTGGCCAGAGTCGACTCGCTCCGAGGTCGGCCGGACGGCCGCCATCGCAGAGTGGGGGTCGAGGACGGGTTTGACCCAGCGGCCGGAACGTGTCCCCTCGCCATCGCCCGAGCGCCGGCCTCCCGCGCGTCCTGTCCGCCGCCCGGCCGGGCAGGAGGTACGCCTTCGCCCACCTACCGTCCAATTGTTCGTGCTTTGTCTCGTCGTTGTGGTCGGACTTGTTGTCGCGGTTCGCCGTTCGCACGGTGTCTCGACCCCACCTCCGGTCCCAATAGCCACGGCCGCTGCCCTGCCGCCGAGTCCCGCCCCTCCACCAACGGCAACGCCATCACCAACCGCGACGGCCGTCGATACCGCCGCCATCGTTGCAAAGATCGCCGGCATGACAGCGCCGCTCCAAGGTTCCTACGGGGTCTGGGTCGACGACCTGCCAACCGGCGCCCGCTTCGGCCAGCACCAGCGCCAACAGTTCGTCGCGGCGAGCGTCATCAAGTTTTTCATCCTTGTCGCGCTGTACCAACAAGCTGCTGCCGGCCATGTGTCGCTCGACGAGACCATCACGACCACGGCGTCAGATATCCAGAATTTCGGCACCGGCAGCATCCGCTACGATCCCGTCGGCACATCCTATACCTTGGCCGAGCTGGCACGCCGCGCCGCCAAGCAGAGCGACAACACGGCGGCCTTCCTAATCGAGAAGCGACTCGGTCAGCAATATGTCCAGGATCAGACCCGCGCCTGGGGCTGTGCCGACACGTCCATCGCCGATGATCGCACCACTCCCGCCGATGTGGGCTTGCTCTTTGCGAAGGTCACCTCCCGTCAGCTCCTGCCTCCCCAGCAGGCGCTCGACCTGCTGGGCCTCCTGACCGACACCGACTTCGAAGACCGCCTGCCGGCGCTACTCCCGACCTATGCCGTCGTCTCACACAAGATTGGCACCGAGGCCAACGGCGTTGTCAACGACGCTGGCGTCGTGACCACGCCGACGCGAACCTACGTGGTCGCCATTATGTCCACCGGCACGGACCCCAATCAGGTCATCAAAGCCGAGCAGCAGGTTTCGTTGGCGGTGTTCAACTTTGAAGCGGCGCTGCCGTAGGCTGGCCGTACGGTCGCCCTAGATGGTCTGCTACCGGGCATGTCACGGAGATCCATGGTGCTCCCGCCAAGAGCGTTTACCTTGCCCTGCTGTTCGTTCCGATGTACTAAGGGCTGAGCACTTGCGGCCTGCCCTCCGTCGTCGTCGAGGAAGGAGCGTCTGGCCAGGCGCGCGATCGCCACGGGTCCGCAGCCGGCCAAGATGTGGTCGACCGGACTCCACAGCGTCAGCGAAGGAAGTGAACTAGTGCGCATTGGACTCTCCGGCAAAGGCGGCTCGGGAAAGACGACCGTCGCGGCGAGGCTGGCCCGTGTGCTCGCCCGCCGCGGCTACTGCGTCAACGCCCTGGACGACGACCCGAACCCGAACCTTGCCACGGCGCTCGGCCTGACACCCGACCAACTGCATAGCCTCAAGCGGGTACCCCGGGACGACATCCTGGAGGAGCGCGCCGACGCCGATGGGCATCACGCGCTGCACCTCACCAGGCCGTTCGAGGAAGTGCTGGGAGAGTACGGGACCCACGGACCCGATAACGTCGGCGTGCTCATGATGACGGGCCTGCTCGGCGCGGGCAAGGGTTGACTCTGCGGACAGCACGCCGCGGTACGCGGCGTCATGGGTGAGCTGCCGGCACAGCGGCCCAGCGACGTCACCATCCTCGATATGGAAGCCTCGATCGAACACCTCACGCGCGGCACGGTGCGCAACGTCGGCGTGCTGCTGGTCGTGACCGAGCCCTACTACCGCTCGCTGGAAACGGCAGGGCGCATGGTGCCCCTTGCTCAAGAGCTCGGTCTGGAGCGGGTCTGGGTCGTTGCCAATAAGGTGCGCGACGGCCGCGATGAGGCGGCGCTCCGCGAGTACTGCGCGCGCCGCGGCTTCGACATCGTCGGACAAGTGCCATTTGATGAGCGCGTCACCGAGGCGGACCACCTCGGCCGGGCGATCATCGACCACGACGCCAACGCGCCGGCGGTGGCAGCAGTCCAGGACCTCGCCGACCAACTGGTCGAGCGGCTAGGGCTTCCGATCCCCGCCGGCGTGTGATGGTGTCCCGATCAGGAGAAAAGGAGGGCGAGAATGACCGTTGCTGAGCCGATGCCCCCGATCTCCCAGGCCGGCAACGTGGCCGGCATCAGTCAGGAGGAATGGGCCAATATCGTCGCCGCCAAGGCAGGTCCGGCGACGAAGCTGGGTCCGTTCGAGCGCGTACACGTCTTCTGGCTGGCCGGCATGAGCTGTGACGGTTGCTCCATCGCCGTGCTGAGCGCCACACAGCCGTCCGTGGAGAGCCTGCTCACCGGCTCCATCCCCGGCGTGCCGATCGTCTACCTGCATCACACCGCCATCCAGCTCGAGGCCGGCGACGCCTTCGTCGAGCCGATGCGCCGGGCCTGGCGCGGTGAGCTGGGAGACCCCTACGTCATCGTCTACGAGGGCTCCATCGCCGACGAGAGCAAGGCCGGGCCACAGGGCGGCTACTGGTCGGCGGTGGGCGAGGAGGAGAACCCGGCAACCGGCGGGAAGCGCCAGATCCCGTCCGCGGAATGGGTCCAGCGTCTGGCGCCCGGCGCGGCTGCCGTGATCGCCATCGGCACCTGCGCTACCTGGGGCGGCGTCCCGGCAGCCTACGGCAATCCCACCGGTGCCATGAGCATGATGGACTTCCTGGGACGGGATTACCGCTCGGCGCTGGGGCTGCCGGTGGTGAACGTGCCCGGCTGCTCGCCCATCGGCGACAACTTCACCGAAACGGTCGCCGCCATCCTGCTCTTCCTGCAAGGCATCGGCCCCTCGCCGGAGTTCGACGACCTGGGGCGGCCGGCCTGGCTCTTCGGCGAGACCGTCCACCGCCAGTGCCTGCGCGCCGGCTACTACGAGGAGGGCTCCTTCGCCAAGGAGTACGGCGACAAGGAGTGCCTGGTGGAGATCGGCTGCTGGGGACCCGTGGTCAACTGCAACATCACCAGCCGCGGCGCCATCAACCACGTCGGCGGTTGAATGAATACCGGCGCTCCCTGCATCGGCTGTACCATGCCCGGCTTCCCCGATAAGTTTGCGCCCTTCTACACGGCCCCGCCGGGCACGATGGTGTCCGGCACGGCCTCGCGCCTGGTGGGCTCTTTCGTTCGGCCGCTGCGCCGGATCACCCAGCGCGACCGCAACCGCGAGGTGCGCTGGGACGAAACCGGCCAGGCGCCGATCGGCTGGGGCGCCGCCTCGAGCACGACCTTCGTCGACCGGCTGGTGCATCGCGGCTACGATTCGGCGCAGCGGCGCAACACCGCTGCGAAGCAGGTCAGGCAGTAGGCCGTAACTGGCAGGACACCAAAAGTGGGAAATGATCCGATGGACGTTATCACCGTCTGGTGGATCACGCTGGGCGCCGCGGCAATCGTCATCGTCGTGGTCGCCCTGTTGCTGATCTGGATCGCCGCGGCCGCCAATCGCATCGACCGCCACGCGCTGGCGGTTTGGGAGGCGGGCAAGGGCATCGCCGCCAACACCGTCCAGATCTGGCAGCTCCAGAAGACCAACGCCACGGCCACGGAGATCCTGCAGACCGCCCAGGGCATCGCCGCGGTGGCCGGCTCGATCGACCAGCGACTGGAGCGGCTGCCCGCGGCCCTCCAGGGAAAGGGCTAGCATGGTCGCCGTCTTGACCTGGGTCGCTATTATCTACGCCGTCGTCCTGATCGTGGTGCTGGCGGTGAGCCTGATCATCATCGCCGTCGCCCTCTGGAGCATCGGGAGCACCCTCAGCCGGATCGCAGTGGGAGTGCAACTGGTCGAGCGGCAGACGGCCCCACTGGCGCAACACATCAACGTGCTGAACACGGGGCTCGGCGCTGTGGCGCGGGGCTTGAGCTCGACCGCGGATCACCTGGAAGCAACCGACGGGCATCTGGCGGCCGTCATGGGCGAAGCAGTCGCTGTCAGACGCGTGGCCTGAGGGAGGGCGCCCATGGACGCGGCCATTATCGTCGTCGGCTGGATTGCCCTCGTCGTCGCCCTCATCCTCACGGTCATCGCCGTCGCCAACATCGTCGTCGTCATCGGTCATGCCCGCGAGATCAACCGGCTGGCCAAGGTGGCGCTCCCGGCGGCACAGGGCATCGCCGGCAACACCGCGACGATCGCCCAGCTCGAAGGCGTCCTCCAGACCGCCGGCCGGCTGCTGCAAGCGGTGGAGGTGCTGGATCGTACGACGTCGGCGATCGAGGGCCGACTTGCCGGCCTGGGCCGGGCGCTCGCCCGGAAGAACCCAAGAGGGGAGGCGCCCTGATGCCGCTAATCCTGACCATCCTCTCCACGCTGGCGCTCTGGCTCTTCCTCGGCGCCCTGGTCGCGATGCTGAGCCGTATCCGTACCGCCCTGGAGGGGATCAATCGCTCGCTGGCCAAGATCGCCATGGGGGTGCGCGCCATCGAGAGCGAGACGGCCATCCTCAAGACCGAGCTGCCGATCACCGCGGCGGCGCTGACGCAGCTCGCCGCTGGCGGCGAGGCGATCGCCGCTAGCCTCGGCTCGGCCGAGCGTCGCCTGGCGGAAATGGCGCAGTAGAGAGGGTCGGTCCATGTGCTTCAAGAACCTGCCCATCGAGTTCGACGAGCAAGGCCGAGCGCACCTGAAAGAGGGCGCGACCGACCCCTACACCTACACGAGCACCCGCGCGGTGGAGGACCGCCAGCAGCGCATCGAAGAGCTGCTGGCCAGGAACGGCCACATCAAGGAGGTCAGCATCGACCCGGTCACCCGTGTGGCCGGCGCCCTGGCCTTCCACTCCGTGGTCGACCTGGAGAACCGCACGGTCCACGACGCGCACTCCATGGCCACGCTGTTCCGCGGCTACGAGGTGATCCTGAAAGGACGTGACCCACGCGACGCCATCTACATCTCCAGTCGCGCCTGCGGCGTCTGTGGCGGCGTCCACTCCAACTGCGCCGCCGAAGCGATCGAGATGGCCTTCGGGGTGCAGCCGCCGCCCATGGGGATCGTGGTGCGCAACCTGGGGCAGGCGGCCGAGTTCCTGTACGACCACCCGCTCCACCTGTTCCTGCTGGCCGGCCCCGACTATTCCGAGGCTATCATCCGGTCCACCAATCCCGAGATCTGGGGCAAGGCGGAGCAGGCGGCGGCCCCGAACGCCGCCGTCCACGGCTTCCGGACCATGGCCGACCTAATGACCGCCCTCAATCCGCTCTCCGGCCCGCTCTACCTGGAAGCGCTGGAGATCACCCGCCGAGCGCGCGAGATGTGTTCCCTGGTCTGGGGCAAGTACCCGCACCCCCAGACCATCGTGCCGGGCGGCATCAGCACGACGATCAGCACCCAGACGTTCAACGAGTATCAGATCCGCCTGTTCACGCTGCTGGACCACGCCAAGCGGATGGTGACCATCTGGGACGACATCTCGGAGTTCCTCTACCAAGCCAATCCCGGCTTCCACCGCGTGGGCGTGCGGCCTCGCCACCTAATCGACCTCGGCATCTGGGAGCACCACGAGGCCTACGACGCCCGCTACGAGCACGCCGCCGACTGGGGAGAGCGGCGCTGGGCGACTCCGGGCGTCATGATCGACGGCGAGCTGAGGACCACGAGCCTGCACAGCATCAACCTGGGACTGGAGGAGTTCGTCGAGCACTCCTACTACGAAGGCTGGGCCGGCGGCACGCCGCCCTACCGCACCGACCCGCTGGGCAGCCCGCTGAGCCCCCATCATCCCTGGAACAAGCAGACGCTCCCCAGGCCGGGGGTCGGAGCTGGAAGGAGAAATACACCTGGGGCACGGCGCCGCGCTGGGACCGCCAGGTGGTGGAGGCGGGCGCCTACGCGCGCATGTGGATCACCGCCGTCGCCAAGAAGCTGCCCGCCAACCCCTTCATCGAGTCGACCGGGACCAGTCTGCGGCTGGTCATGCCGAAGGGCGCGCTGCCGGAGATGACGCTGGAATGGGTGGTGCCGAGCGAGTGCAACGCCATCGAGCGCAACCGCGCCCGTGCCTACGCGCAGGCCTACACCGCGCTGGTCTGCCTCAACAACCTGCTGGCCGGCTACAACTTGATGAAGAGGGGAGAGACGGCCGTCTCGGCCGACTTCAAGGTGCCGCGAGATCCGCGCATCGGCGTGGGCTTCTGGGGCGCCGGTCGCGGCTACCTGGCCCATCACCTCACCATGGATCGCGGCGTCATAACAAACTACCAAATCTGCACGCCCTCCACCACCAACGCCTCTCCCGTCGACCCCTTCGGCCAGCCGGGACCGTACGAAGAAGCGGTCGTGAACACGCCCATTCTCGAGCAATTCAACAGCCCGGAGGAGTTCAAGGCCATCGACATCCTGCGCACTATCCGCAGCTTCGACCCTTGCATGCCCTGCACGACCCACGTCTACGCCGGCCCCAGGACCATCACGCGCGAGGTGACCACCTGCGCCTGCGAGCTGGACGACTGACGGGGCGGCCGGGGAGCCGGGGAGCAGAGGGGCCGGGGAGCCGGGGAGAATTCGGTTGGAGATGACGGTTAGCAAATCGGAATCGTGGCATCCGCTTGCTCTGCCGCTCCGTCCGCGCCAGGTCTCCCTTGCTCCCCGGCTCCCCGGCTCCCCGGCCGCCGCGCCTGCTCGTCGCCGGCATTGGCTACAGTAACTTGCGCGACCTGTCGGCGGGGCCGGCGTTGGCAGAACGGCTGCGGTCGCGGGAGTGGCCGGCGGGCGTGGAGGTCGAGGATCTGAGCCTGGGCGCGGTGCTGGCGCTCCATTGGCTGCAAGCCAACGGGCCGTTTGACGCTGCGCTCTTTCTCGCGGCAGTGCCACGCGGTCGCGAGCCTGGCAGCGTGGACCGCTATACCTGGGCTCCGGATGCTCTGAGTGCTGAGGATGTGCAGGCGCGGGTGGCAGAGGCGGTCACGGGAGTGGTGAGCCTGGACAACCTGCTCGCGGTCGCCGGCTACTTCCGCGCGCTGCCGGCGCAGGTGCAGATCATCGAGATCGAGCCGCGCGACCAGGAGTGGGGACCGGACTTCAGCCCTCCGGTGGCGGTAGCCATGGACGCGGTCGAGGCGATGGTGCAGCGGGAGGTGCGGGTATGAACGGATCCTCTCACCCGGCCCCGCCTTCCGGACGCGCGGCGCTCAATGAGCTCTTCTGGCAGGACGAGATACTGCAAGCGATGTACTGGCTCCAGGGTGAAGGGCTGGCGGACGCGGTCGGGAGCACGCAGCTTGCCCAGTTCCTCGCCTCACCAGGCCGCGCGGTGGCCCACCAGCTGAGCCGGCTCGCCGTTGGCGGATACCTGGAGCGCGTCCCAGGACGGGTTTGCCGCTATCGCTTGACCGAGATGGGGAGGACCGAGGGAGGTCGAAGCTTCCGTGACGAGTTCGCCTCGCTCACCCGTCCGGCGCACGGCGAGTGCGCGCCGGGCTGCTTCTGCCACGACCCGGCGCATGCCGGGGAACCTTGCCCGACCCACCCGCATTGAGAGAGGTCTAGGTGGAACATGGAGCCTGAGCGCGAATTGCCGCCCGAGCTCGTCGCTGCCGTCGACCGGCTGGACGACCTCGTCCATGCCTTCGAGCAGCACCCCGATGCGGCCGTCAAGGAGCGCGCTTTCGAGCTGCTCCAGTGTGACGACATCGTCCATCGCGCCGGAATGCGGCGGCTGGGCGAGCTGCTAACGATGGCAGGGCTACAACGGCGGGCGCTCGACGACCCCGAAGTCCGGCTGTTGTTCGACATGTACGACCTCGGTGAGGGGGGCGAGCGGATCAGGGCGGAGGCGGTACTGGATGGCGTGCGACCCTACATCGAGTCGCACGGCGGCCGCCTGGAAGTCGTCGCGGCTGAAGCCGGCGTGGTGACGCTGCGCTTGTCCGGTTCCTGCCATGGCTGCCATGGCTCGGCCGCGACGCTTCACCACGTGATCGAACAGGCGCTCCACGAAGGACTTCCCGACTTCATCCGTCTGGACGCGCTGGAGCCGCCACCCAGCCCGCCCGCAAACTTCATTCCACTCTCAAACGTTGCGATGGCGCGTCCGCGGCTGAGCTGGAGGACGGTGCTCCGAGTCTCCGAGCTACCGCCAGGCAGCGTGCGTGGCCTCGACGTGGAGGGGAGCGAGCGTTGATTGCCAACCTGGCAGGTGAGCTGTACGCCTACCGGAACGCCTGCCCCGGCTCTCCCTTGCCCTTAGATGGCAGCCGCGTACAGGGAACCGTGCTCCAGTGCCCCTGGCATGGCTGCCGCTTCGACCTTCGCGGCGGCAAGCGACTCGACGGCCCCGGCGCTGGCCTCGGCGTCATGCCCATCGCCGTCGAGGGCGACGACGTGCGAATCGGCCTCCTGGAAGGAGCCACGGCGTGAGCGGGCGGGTACTCGTCGCGGAGGTGGGAAATGTCCTCCGCGGCGACGACGGCTTCGGCGTCGCCGTTGCTCGCCGGCTGGCCGCTGAGGATCGTCTGCCGTCGGTTATCGACCTGATCGAGACGGGTATCGGCGGACTCAGCATCGTACACCAGTTGATGGATGGATACGAGACCTTGATCGTGGTCGACAGTGTCGATCGCGGCGCGGCGCCGGGGACGGTATTCGTGCTGGAACCGTCCGTGCCGAACCCCCACGCGCTTTCAGCCGGTGATTGGCAGTCCACGTTCTCCAACCTGCATCTCGCCGAGCCGTCGCGCGTGTTCGTTCTGGCCAAGGCGCTCGACGTGCTACCCAAGCGCACGCTTCTCGTTGGCTGCCAACCGCGCGACTGCGACGAGCTCTCCGAGGGACTCAGCCCGCCGGTTCAAGCGGCCGTGGCGGTGGCCGCACGGACGATTCACGAGCTCATCGAGGCCATGCCCAACAGGGCGGGTGGAGGGGAGACTGCCGATGTGCCTGGCCGTTCCTCGTGAGGTCGTCAGAGTTGTCGGTCACCGTGCCGACGTGTGGGTGGACGGGCGTGTCCGGTCGGTGGTGAGTGCCGCGTTACCTGAGCTGACTCCAGGCGACTACGTGCTGCTGCATGCCGACGCCGCCATCGAGCGGCTGGACGCCACGGAGGCGCGTGAGATCCTGGCGCTCATAGAGGAGATAGCTGCGATGCTGGACGCCCCAGACGCGATGGACGACCTGCTGCGTGGCGCCGAGCCGGCCGGTCAGCGCGGTCGTGGAGCACAACGATGAATCAATCATCAACCAGGCAGGGGGGAGAGGCCAGGATCGCGACGCCGGCCGGAGACGTCACCGAGCAGCCATCAAGAAGCGTCGCGACGATTGACCGCTCCATCCTGCCGGCAAAGGCTACCGCGCAGACGCTGGCGGGGTCGCTCCGTTTCATCCGTTACGGCTTCATGCCCAACCGGCTCCAATACTGCGGCGGCGAGGACAACCGTGCGTTGATGCAATATGCGCAGGCCGGAGTCGTGGATGGCGGGCTGACGGCACTCCTGCGTCGATTCACCGGGGCGCTGCCCTACCTGCAGCTCATAGCCAGGGCGAACGGCATCGCCGACCCCTTCGACGCCCGTGTGGTCGAGGCATACTGGATCGGCAACGATCTGCTGAAGGGCGTCGAGGTGCGGCAGCTCTACGACTCGCTCCTGGAGCGGTTTGGCAAGCAGCTGCAGGGCCGGACCCGTGAGCTGGTGCTGGGCAAGGCGCCGGCCGGCGCCCACCCGCACCACAACTTCCACGTGCTGGACGTCCATAGCCGCGTCGGCGCGCTGGAGCACTCGCTGTCCACGCTGGATAACTGCCGGGTGAGCTGGGGCAAGGTCGGCCAGACCGTTGGCGGCGAGCTCGTAGTCGAGCGGCGGCCACTGGTAATTCAGGAGGGAAAGCTCGTGCTCGCCAATCCCCGTTCGGAGCGGGTCCTCCGCCAGATCGACGGCAGCGGCTTCGCTGAAGCGGCCGAGCCGGGCGATTGGGTCTCGCTGCACTGGGGCTGGGTCTGTGAAGTGCTCACCGCGGTTCAGCGATCCGACCTCGAACGCTACACGCGCTATCACCTGGCAATTGCCAATCAGACCTTCTGAGTACGACGCGTGCATGCTGGATGGTTACCGAAGAGCCATGACGAATTGTATGGGCGGCGCCCCAGACCACGAGGAGGCGTTGCCTGCACCTATTCATCAAGGGTGGCGTAGTCACCGGAGTTCTAGGACTCCTCGCCGCCTGCGGCGCCGATTCCGTCGTAGTGTCGCCGAGACCTGACCAGCGGTCCCTATCCCCCAACCCTCAACCCCCACTCCCCACCATCCGTGCCGCCTGGGCGGATGTCGGCGTGCCCACCCCTTTCCGAGTGTCCACGGCCGGGCCAGGGGGGCCCGTACTGTTGACGCTGATCTACGACACACTGACCTGGAAAGACGAGCACGGCATCATTCCGTGGCTCGCTAAGAAGTGGGCAACGTCCGAGGATGGCCGCGACTACACCTTCGCGCTGGCGCCCAATGTGCGCTGGCAGGACGGACAACCGCTCACGCCCGACGACGTGGCGTTCTCCTTCGACTATTACGGGCGCCACCCCTACCGCTGGACGGACACCACGATGGTGGAGAGCACCACGGTGCTGGACACGGACCAGATCCGCCTGCGGCTGCGACAACCCTACGCTTCATTCTTGGAGGACGTTGCCGGCATCGTTCCCATTGTTCCGAAGCGCGTCTGGTCGAATGTGGCCGACCCCAGTACGTACGGCGGCGCCGACGCCAGCGTCGGTAGTGGCCCGTTCAAGCTGGCGGAATACCGTCCGGCGGAGGGCGCCTATCGCCTGACCGCCAATCCGGGGTATTTCCACGGCTCGCCCACCACGCGGCAATATGAGCAGCTCAATGTGCCGGCGGCGACCAGCGTCCAGGCAGTGCAACAGGGGCAATTGGACCTTTCCTGGGGCACGGATGCGTCGGTCAACGAGCTTTTCAAGGGCGACTCGCGAATCAAGGTTCTGGCGACCCCACCGCTCTCCGTGGTCCGGTTAGCCGTCAACACGAAGCGTGCGCCGCTCGACAACAAGGTGACGCGGCAGGCCATCATGTACGCGCTAGATAGGACACGTCTCGCCCAGGTGATCACGAAGGGTCTGCCCGTCGTCGGAAGCGCTGGCGTCATTCCGCCGGAAACGCCCTGGTACGATCCCCGCGTGCGTAGCTACAGCTTCGACGCGGAGAAGGCCCGCGCGCTGCTGCGGGGCAAGCAATACGCCATCGAGCTGCTCGCCGATCCTGCCAACCGCGAGCCCGAGCTCTTGCAGCCAATGCTGCAAGCAGTGGGGATCACTCTGGCCGTCAAGCGCGTGGACAGCGCAACAAGGACCCAGCTCCTGCGCGAGGGCAACTTCCAGCTCGGATTGGTCCAACACATCGGCATCGGCGGCGACCCTGACTTTCTGCGGCGCTGGTACTCCGGCACGGAAGCGAATGACTACGCCCAGGGCTCCATCTTCTCCAACGCGCAATTCGGTCAGCTTGCCCGCGAGCAGGCTGTCACCCTCGACGAGGCCAAACGGAAGCAACTGGTCTACCAGCTGCAAGCTATCCTGGCGGACGAGCTGCCCACAATCACGTTGTATTACCGCCGCTTCTACTGGACCTACGACAGTACGAAGTACACGCCGATGAACACCTGGGGCGGATTGATCGACGGCGCGCCACTGGTTCAGAACAAGCTGTCCTTCCTCCGCCGGTAATTCGGGATGGCACGGCTGATTGGGCGCTACCTGGCTCTGGCTGTCGCCGTGGTACTGCTCAACTTCCTCCTCCCCCGGCTCCTGCCGGGTGACCCGCTCGCCGCCGCCGCGCCGGACGGGATAAGCCCCGCAACCTCGACGCTGACCGTGCAAGCCCGCGTCCAGCTCCGCGCCTACTATCACCTGGATCAGCCGCTCTTCGGCCAGCTCCTGTCCTACTTGAACGACCTAGCCCACGGCAACCTCGGCTGGTCGATCAGTCAGGCAGCGCCGGCGCGCGATCTGGTCGGCGAGCGCCTACCTTGGACGCTCGGGCTGCTGGTGACCGCGCTGATCGTGTCCAGTGTCGCCGGCTCGCTCTTGGGGTTGCTCGCCGCCTGGCGAGGCGGGCAACTCGACCAAACTGTGCTTACCTTGTCTAGCGGCCTGGCTGCAATGCCGGAGTTCCTTACCGCGATAGCGCTGCTGCTTGGATTCGCCGTCGCCCTACGCTGGTTTCCGCTTCACGGAGGGCAGACCGTCTTCGCGTCTGATCCAGGACGCAACCCCGACTGGCCGCACGCTCTCGTCGACGTCGCCTGGCACTTGACCCTGCCGGCGCTGACGCTGGTGCTGGCCACCAGCGCCGCCTTCGTACTGGTGGCACGTGGCGCCGTGCGTTCGGTTCTGACCGAGACCTACCTCACCACCGCCCGCGCCAAAGGCCTCTCGGAAACTCAGGTCGCCTCCCGCCACGCCGCGCCCAATGCCTTGCTGCCGGTGATGACCCTGTTTGGCCTCCGGCTCGGCCAGGTCCTCGGTGGCGCCATCGTGGTCGAGCGCGTCTTCGCAGTGCCGGGACTCGGTCTGCTCGCTTATCAGTCCATCGCCGCCCGCGACTACCCGGTGCTGCAAGCGGTGTTCTTGCTCGGCAGCCTGGGCGTGCCGACAGTAAACTTCGGCTTGGAGCTCGCCTATCGCCGCCTGGAACGGCGGGTCGGATGAGGTTCCCTTTGCTCGGAGCCGCGCTCCTCACGACGGCGGCGATACTCGCCCTACTCGGGCCTGCGCTTGCTCCCTACGACCCGAAACTTGTCACCGGCATGCCGCTCTTGCCACCTGACCGTGCCCATCTCTTGGGGACCAACGACATCGGCCAGGATGTCCTGAGCGAGTGGCTCTGGGCCGCGCGCGCTTCACTGCTCGTGGCCGCGCTCATCACGGCGCTGTCAACCATCTTGTCCTGGAGCGTCGGCATGGTCGCGGGCGTCTGGAGGCAGGCGGAGGGACCGCTCATGGCACTCGCCGACCTCTTGCTGGCTATCCCCAGCCTCCTCCTCTACCTGCTGGTGGTGACGCTGATCGGGCCGAGCCAGCGGCACGTCGCGCTGACCCTGGGCCTGCTCTCCTGGCCGGCCTTCGCTCGCATTGTCCGCGCGCAGGTGATTGCCATCCGCGGACGCACGCACATCGAGTCGGCGCGGGCGCTAGGCGCGACCGCGTACCGCATCGCCTGGGTACACGTGTTTCCCGGCACGGTAGGACTGCTGCCGGCGAAGATCGTGCTCACGGTCCGCTTTGCCATCTTCGCCGAGGCGACGCTCGCCTTCCTGGGACTGGGCGATCCTTCCATACAGAGCTGGGGCGCCATGCTCGGGTGGGCCTTTGCCTATCCGCTGTTGTTCGCCGGGCGTGCCTGGCTCTGGTGGGCACTTCCCCCCGCGCTGTCCATCGTGCTGGTCGTGCTTGCCACTACCTGGCTGGCAACCGGACTTGAGGCGGTGGCGGAACAACGACCGTCATAGAGTCGTATCATGCATGGCAAGAAGAGGAGGCTGAGCGGTGCATTTTGCGCGGGATCAGCGACCGGATGACGCGGAGCGACACGAGGCGGAGACTCGACTCTACCAGCCGATCCGGCAGTCGCCACCCGAGGAGCCCATCGTGATCGAGCCGATGCCCCCCGCCGTCTATCCCAGTCGTCCGACCAACGTCAACCCGACCCCAGGCGGCTTCAACACCCCATCGAACGAGCGGGCGATTGCTGCTGCGCGCCTTCATGGGGTGATCCGGCTGCTGTTCGCGGTGCTGGAAGCGCTCATCGCCATTCGCTTCGTGCTCAAGGCGGTAGGGGCCAGCGGCAGCGCCCCCTTCACGACGCTCATGTACACGCTCACGGCACCGTTTGTCGGCCCCTTCGTCGGTGTCGTCGCTTCGCCGGCGTTCCGGCAGTTCGTGTTTGAGATTCCCGCCTTGCTGGCGATTGTCATCTACTTCCTGCTGGGCCTGCTGGTGACCCGCCTGATCCGTATCCTGTTCATCGACCCGCCGTCGGCGCGGCGATAGGACGCCCATACCTCCTGATCCCTGCCAGGCAAAAGAAATAGCCCATAGGTCTTGACAACGGCATGATTCTTTTGGTACGATGGCGATAGAACGCACGTTCTACGGGGAACGGCGATGCTGATTCCCGTACACCGATAGTAAGGAGTATGCCGATGCGGCACGAATTGAGCGACGTGCAACGACGCATCCTGCTGTGCATCGCCAACTTTGCCCGCGAGCACGAGATGCCACCCACCAACCGCGAGATCGGCCAGGAGGTCGGCATCCACTCGACCGGTCACGTCGACTACCACCTCGCCCAACTGGAGAAGAAGGGCTTCCTGGAGCGCGACGCCCGCAAGAGTCGGGCGCTGCGATTGCTCCCCAAGGCCCTGGAGGTACTGGGCATCTCCACCGGCGAAGACGCGGAGGTAGCGCCGTCTCCCTCCTTCGGACCGCTGCGCGTGCCGGTCTTCGGCAAGATCGCGGCGGGTATTCCGCTGGAGATCAGCCGGCAGTATGACGACATGCTCGACCTTTCCGCCGCCTTCGCTCGTGAGGATGTCTTTGCGCTGCGCGTCAAGGGCAAGTCGATGATCGGCGACCTGATCGACGACGGGGACTATGTGATCGTCCAGAAGAGCGAGACCGCCATCAATGGCGAGTGTATCGTCGCAACCGTCACGGGTCCGGGCCATGAGAGCGAGGCGACGCTCAAGCGGTTCTACCGTGAAGGCAGTCGCGTCCGCCTGCAGCCGAGCAACCCGGAGATGAAGCCGATCTATGTGGAGCCGGGCGACCTGCGCATCCAGGGGCGCGTCATTTCGGTGATCCGCACGGTCTGATACGCTATCCGGGGCATCTCGCCGGCCGCGCGGCGCGGCAGACGCCGAGGCGCCCTGGAAGGATGCTGGCAGCGTGGCGAGACTGGGCGTAGCCGTGGTCGGCGTGGGAAGCATGGGACGCCGGCACGCCGAGAATGTCCGGAAATTCCCCGAGCTCCGCCTGGTTGCCGTCGCCGACGCCAGACCGGACACGGCCCGCTCCGTGGCCGATGAGTTGGGATGCCCCTTTTGGACCACCGATCCGGACGCGGCGCTGGGCCATCCCGACTGCCAAGCCGCCATTATCGCCACCTCGGCCGGAACGCACGCGGACCTCATCGAGCTGGCAGCGGGGCGTCGTCGCGACGTGCTGTGCGAGAAGCCCATCACCCTGTCTATTGAAGATGCCCAGCGCGCCCTGCATGCCGCGGAGGCGGCGCACATCCGGTTGCAAGTCGGCTTCATGCGTCGCTACGATCGCGGCTACGCGGCGGCCAAACAGGCCATCGACGCCGGCCGTATCGGCAGGCCGCTCATCTTCAAGGCCATCGCCCGCGACCGCGATCCCGGCCCGCCGTCGGCGCCCGGCGCGCCCAGCAGCGGTGGCATCTTCGTCGACTCGGCCGTCCATGATTTCGACCTGGCGCGCTGGCTGATGGCCGATGAGGTGAGCGAGGTCTCGGCGCTTACCGCCTCCCTGTCCGACGCGACCGGGCCGGCGAACGATCCGGATACCGGCCTGGTCAACCTGCGTTTCAAGCGAGGGACCGCGGGCGCCGTCGAAGTGTATACCCAGGCCCGGTATGGTTACGACATACGCACCGAAGTGGTCGGCAGCGAAGGAACGATCCAGGTCGGACAAGGGCAGGACCGGCCGTTCTCACTGCTCCGGCCCGACGGCGTGACGGTGGACTTTGTCGGCGGCTACCTGGAGCGCTTCGCTGCCGCCTACGAGCTGGAGCTGCGCGACTGGGCACGCCGGATGCTCGGCGACCAGCCGCCGGCCGTCACCGCTGAGGACGGCATCCGCGCGCTGGCCATCGCCCTCGCGGCGAAGCAAGCTGCCGCGACTGGTAGGCGCGTCGCTGTGGCGCCCTGAGCGGCAGCCTACCAGCCGGCATGGCGCACCCGTGTTTCGACGAAGGCTTGACGGCGCGGCGCCATCTGTTTAATATTGATGCTGCATCCTTCATTGTCGTACGCTGCAGCGCCGGGCGGGTGTGCCGGTGCTCGATGACTAATGGCTGCGATAGGTCCAGGAGAGGACGATTGAATGACCCCATCGACGAGACGGCGCTTCTTGCACCAGCTCGCGAGCACAACGGCGAGCGCCGGCGCTCTTGCGTTGCTTGCCGCCTGTGGCGGCGGCGCCGCCGCCACTGCCTCGTCATCGGCGTCGGGAGCGGCGTCTCAACCGGCAGCGACAACGGCGGCTGCCGTTTCCAGCAGCGCTCCGGCGTCCAGCGCCGCATCTGCCAGCGCGTCTGCGCCGTCAACCGCCGGCTCTGCCGCGACGGCGGCGAGCGCCAAGGTGAGCGCCGCTGCCGCCACGTCGGCCCCAGCGAAGGCCGCTGCCGCCACATCGGCCCCAGCGAAGGCCGGCGGCCCCGTGACGGTGAATTTCTACTCCAACGGCGATACCAACATCCACGACCTTTGGAACACCAACCTGCTTCCCACTTGGAACGCCGCGAACCCGACGATGAAGATCAACCTGATCTTCTCCGAGCACGGCACGGACAACAGCGCCACTATCGACAAGCTAGCCGGCGCGAAGGCGGCCGGAAAGCCGACCGACATCGACCTCTACGAGGGCGACGAGGTGCAGACCGGAGGGCAGCAAGGGCTGTTCGACAAGCTGGATGCGACCAAGCTGCCGAACCTGGCCAAGTGCGACCCCAACGTCATAAAGCAGCGCGACGGATTCGGCGAGCCCTACCGCGCCTCTTCCGTTGTCCTGGCCTACAACAGCCAGTTCGTCACTGCCCCACCCACAACGCTCGACGCCACCTACGACTGGGTCAAGGCGAACAAGGGCAAGTTCACCTATAACCCGCCGGACAAGGGCGGCTCCGGCGACGCCTTCGTCAAGGCGACGCTCAAGAAGTTCATCCCGCAAGACCAGCTTGACGCCTTCCAAACCGACAGCAAATACAATGCAACGCTCGAATCCTCCTGGGACCAGGGCTTCGCGCTCCTGAAGAGTCTCGCTCCCTCCATCTTCAACAACGGCTTCTATCCCGGCGGAAACGTTCAGGTGCTCCAGGAGCTCGGCAAGCAGACCATCTACCTCGCCCCCGTCTGGTCGGATCAGGGTCTGAGCTACCTGGCGCAGAAGCTGCTGCCCGACACCGTCAAGCTGGAGCAGCTCAATCCCGCTTTCAGCGGCGGCGCCTCCTATCTCGGCATCCCCACCGGCTCCCAGCACAAGGACCAGGCCTATCAGTTCCTCAACTGGGTGCTGGAGCCGGCCCAGCAGTCGGTGATCATCGACAAGATCAACGGCTACCCCGGCGTGCAGTGGCAATACATGCCGCCGGAGGTGCAGCAGAAGTTCGCCGAGGTCGCCAAGAGCTTCGATACCTTCAACTTCAGCTCCAAGTTCAGCGCTGATAAGAATAAGCTGTGGTACGAGAAGGTCGCGGGAACACCGCAACCGAAGTCGTAGCGCCGGGCGCGGCGCTCGCTGGACCGCCCGGGCGATTGGCTCCGGTGCGCCGCCGTCCACCGCGCTGGCGTCACGGCCTGATCGGGCTGCTGCTGGCGTCGCCGCCATTCCTGCTGATGCTGTTGCTGATCGTCGTGCCCACCGTGCAGGCAGCGCTCTATTCCGTCGGACAGGTGCCGGCCGACAATGTGGTGTTCAAGGCCGACGTCGATCTGGTCTCCAGCGCCAGCCCAACGTTCATCGTTTACGAGCGGCTGCTCGCTTCGACCTTTATCCAGGCAGACTTGCTGCTCACGCTCCTCGTCACGGTGGCGTCGGTCGCGCTGGTGCTGATCGTCAGCTACCTCCTCGCCCTCTACGTCCGCTTCGGCCAAGGCCGGCTGCCCGCCATCGTGCGCATGCTCTACCTGGTCCCCATGTTCATCCCGGTGGTCATTGCCTCCTATGCCTTGATCGAGTTCTACGTGACCAACGGCTTCCTCCAGATCATCCTGGAGCGCCTTGGGATTCACGGCTATCAGTCGCCCATCTATTCGCCCACCGGCATCGTCCTCGGCCAGCTCTGGGTCAATATCCCCTTCGCCGTCCTCCTGATCGGCTCCGGTCTGGACGGTGTGGCGCCGGAGCTGATCGAGGCCGCGCAGGACGTCGGGGCTTCCTTCGTCAGCTTGCTCTGGCGCATCGTCACGCCGCTCGTCACCGTCCCGTTGCTCATTGTCGGCACCTTCACCTTCATCGGCGTGCTCGGCAGCTATACCATCCCCTACCTGCTCGGTCCCAACGCCCCGCAGATGCTCGGCGTGGCCATGACCGCCTACAACGGCGCCTATCAGCGGCCGCAACCGGCCGTGGCGATGGCCGTCATGACGTTCATCCTGGCCGCGTTCGCCGGCGCGGTGTACGTCTGGGGTACCTCGCGCACGGAGCGCAGCGCCGTATGAGCTACACCTGGTTCCTCCGCGTCGGCGCGATGCGCCAGGCGCTGGCGCTGGTGTTGGTGGGCGCCCTGAGCTGCTTCCTCCTGCTGCCGCTGTTCACCCTGCTGCTGTGGGCTTTCGCCAACCAGTGGCAGTACCCGGCCGTGCTCCCCCAGCAGTTCGGCTTCCACTGGTGGCAGTGGGTCTTCCAGAACAACGACCTCGGCAACGCGATCAAGCTCAGCTTCGAGTTCGCGCCAGTCGTCACCTTGGCCTCGGCGGTCGTTTGCCTGCCGGCGGCCTACGCCTTCTCCCGCTTCCGCTTCCCCCTACGCCGGCCGCTCTTCGTTTCCATGCTCGCCGTCAACGCCTTTCCCAAGATCGGCCTCTACATCAGCATCGCCGCGCTCTACTACCGGCTCAACCTGATCGATACGTTCCTCGGCGTGGTCCTCATCCAGATGATAAACACCCTCGTCTTCATGACCTGGATCCCCACCGCCGCCTTCAATGCGGTGCCCGGCGAGCTGGAAGAGGCGGCGCGCGATGTCGGCGCGCGCAGCTTAATGGTGTTCTGGAAGGTCACCCTGCCACTGGCCATGCCCGGCATCGTCGTCGCCGCCATCCTCGCCTTCCTCGCCTCGCTGGACGAAGCGCAAGGCACCCTCGTCGTCGGCACGCCGACGCACATCACCATGCCGGTCATCATGTACGTGCTGGTGGCCAACTACCCACAACCGGTAGGGGCCGTCTTCTCTATCCTCTTGTCACTGCCTTCGCTCATCCTGCTGTTGGCGGCACGACGTTATCTCATGGCCGGCTACCTGGCCGCCGGGTTCCGGGTCCGGTAGAGGCGAGGGGGCGATGAGGCGAGGGGGCGACTCGGCGCAGGGGCGAATCGGGGAAGCGAAGTCCGGCCTGCCTGACTGGGAGATCGAGCCGTCGCGCTTCCGTCCGCTCCGTCCCCGGTCGCCCCCTCGCCTCATCGCCCCCTCGCCTCATCGCCGCGTGCCCCACGAGCGGAGCGAGCCATGGCGCGACTGACCTTATCCAACGTCACTCGCCGCTACGGCCAAACCACCGCGGTAAATGACGTGTCCTTCGAGCTGGGTGACGGCGAGTTGTTATGTCTCCTCGGCCCGTCCGGATGCGGGAAGACGACGACGCTACGCATGATCGGTGGGTTCATCGAGCCGGACGACGGCGACATTCGGATCGACGGCCAGAGCATCGTCCACCTGCCGCCGGAGCGACGTCCGACGGCTATGGTCTTCCAGCGACACGCCCTGTGGCCGCACATGACCGTGTACGACAACATCGCCTTCGGGCTGCAGCTCCGCCGGATGAGGCGGGCACAGATCGGGAAGACGGTCGACGATGCGCTCCAGCTCGTGGGCTTGCCGGGGAAGGCCAGGCGCTACCCACACCAGCTCTCCGGCGGGGAGCAGCAACGCGTCGCGCTGGCCCGCGCGCTCGTCTTGCAGCCGCGGCTGCTCCTGTTGGATGAGCCGCTGTCCAACCTTGACGCCCAGTTGCGGGTGCGCATGCGTGAGGAAGTACGCAACATCCAGCAGCGCGTCGGCATCACCACCGTCTTCGTCACGCACGACCAGGAAGAGGCTTTGGCAATCGCCGATCGAATCGGCGTGATGAACGCGGGGCATCTCGAGCAGCTTGCCAGTCCCGATGAGCTCTACGCCTATCCCTCCACGCTGTTCGTTGCCGGATTCATCGGCAGCATGAATCTGCTGGAGGGAACGGTGCGGGATGGTCAAGTTCTCCTTGGTGAGCTCTCGCTATCGCTTCCACCGGCGGCTCGCATTGCGGACGGCAGACCGGTGACCGTGGCGATTCGCCCAGAGGACGCCCACGTCGTCGACGGCGGCGCCTCCGACCATTTCCGCGGCGTGGTGCAGCGCAGCACCAACCTGGGCGCCCACAAGCTTCTCACCGTCGATGCCGGCCAGGTGACCGGCATCAGGGCGACCGTCCCGCGCGAGGCGGCACTCGAGCCGGGTACGCCGGTGGCGCTGGAGTTCCGGCGCTATCAGGTCTATCAGGATGGAGTGTTGGTGGGGACGAACCTCTATCCGGCGCGCTGAGACGCGGGGCGCCCTCTGGGCCCTTTCCCGTAAAGAGGGAAAGGATGTTCACCTGCCGATGTCTTTCGCGCGGGAGGCGGCATCCGTGGCGGCAAGGCGAGTACCAGGAGATCCCTCCTAACAATCCCATGCGGAGCACCCGTTTCTCACCTGAGCGTTTCCGATGCATGGTCCTTTCCCTCTTTAGGGGAAAGCACCCAGGGGGTACCCGGGCTCTCAGGCCGCCGGATGGAGGTTCCCGGCTAGAGGTTCTAAACCGCGAACCGCGCAATGCGCTCCTCATTCACACTGACGCCGAGGCCCGGCCCCGCCGGTGGCCGCACAAAGCCGTCCTCGTCGATCCAGAGGGTGCTTTCCAGGATGCCGCCCAGTTGCTGGTAGACCTCGATGGTGCGCGTCGGCGGCTCGTACATCATCTCCAGCCAGTACGCGCCGCGCTGCTCGAGCTCGCGGGCCGTCTGCAAGGCGCGTTGGTAGTCCCAGATGGGTCCGGGCTCCGGCGACGGCAAGGTGGTGGCCTGATTGGCGTCGATCATGATCGTCAGGTCCGGAGCCGCCGCGTGGACCCGATCGAATAGCGCCAGGTCGTCCTTCATCTGATCCTGATGGAAGCGGAGCTTCATGGCGCGGAATCCCTCGGCGCGATAGCGGACAGCCAGTTCGGCGCGATTCTCCGGCGTCCCGAGCTCGGCGGCACTGGCGTAGGCCTGCACCTTGTCCCGCGCCGCTCCCCACAGTTGATACAGTGGCAGCCCAGCGGCCTTGCCGATGATGTCCCAAAGGGCCAGGTCCACGCACCACATGCCACCAGCGTGGCGCAACACGCGGGCGTGTTGCTCGGTAGCGAAGGCGTCCTGCCCGATCAGGTACGGGGCAACGCTTCGCGCGATCGTCCCGGCGTGCTGACCGTCAGTCCCGGCATACCCGACAATTCCGGCGTCCGTGTAGACGCGAACGAAGGTGAAATCACGGGAGTTCCGCACCAGCCCCGGCTGCCAGGCCGGCCGGTAGGGAGCCTCGTACGGGATATCGAGATTCGTCGCCTTGATGTCGGTGATCTTCATCTTCACTCGCCGGTCCTCCTCGCTACCACGCGCGACGGCGCTCCGCCGGCATCGCGGCTTGACTTCCTGGGTCCCTTTCGGAACACCATCACGTACTCGTGCTTGAAGACCGAGCTCCCCTGGCGAAGCGCCCGATAGCGCCAGAGATTCTCGAGCTTCCCCTTGCCCTTCTCGTTGCCCTGGATGTCCTTCACGTTGATGGACTTGAGTTGCAGACCGTGGGTGCGGCAGACCTCCATGCAGAGGAAACCCAGCGGCACCCATGCCCCCTTGGCATACTTGTCGCCGATCACGAGCGCCAGAAAGCGCCCCGGTTCCAACAGACCCACGGCATTCAGGACGACCTTCTCAAATTCCCCGAGAAATGCCTCGATGGAGGGCGCGTTGCAGAGGTCGCGCGGGTCGTCGCTGAACTTGATGATGTCGTGATAGGGCGGGTGCAGGATCACGCAGTGGGCATGCTCGAAGCCCAGCATCGCGATCCTTTCCCGGACGAGGCAGACGGTTTCGGACATGCGCGAATCGCCGACCAGCACCTCGGTGGAGACGCGACCGGCATTCTCCGCCTCGACAATTCGTTGTCGAGCGCGCTCGGCCACGTCGGGCAAGAGCTCGGCGCCTATACCGTGCCGTCCAAGTCGCCGGCACTCGATCAGGGTCGTGCCCATCCCAGTGAACAGATCGACGACGACCTCACCAGCTTTGGTGAATCGCCTCAGGATCTGGGAAGCTATCTGGGGAACGAAGTTGCCCCAATAGTCGCCTACGTGGGGACCCGTTTTGTCGCGGGCGCCCAGCAGCCAGAGCGAGCCCGTGATGACGTCGTGTTCTTTCCAGCGGCGCAGGTCGAGGTCCGAGAACGCCGTGGTGAGCACGCCGTCGGACTCCAGATGAGCGGGAGCGGAGAGATCACCGGCGGCGGTACCGAACGGATCATCCTTGCGTGCTATGGACACATCCGACGCCCAACTCTCCCCGCGCACGCGACGACTCTCGCTGCCGTCTCGGGCCACATTCAGCCGGTCGACCAGCCGAACGGTCCCGGTGACCGAGCGTGCCCCTAGTCTACGATCCTGCTTGCCACATGATGTGCTGACTGAGCAGCGTACCGGCGGCGTTTCTGCCGGCGAGGCAAAGCGCGGAAAGAGCTTCGACGTGACAGGATCGGGTGACTTGGGCGCGGTCGCTCCACCGTTGGACTGGGCGGCGTGACGTCTGCCCGTCGAGCAAATCCCATCCTGGCTGCGCCGGCCCCGCTCCCGCCTGTCGGGAGTGGGGCCGGCGCTGACGGTCCGCGGCGCCGCGCTACTGCTGCCGCGGATTGATGGACTGGGTAAAGATATCCTGGTCGTTGGCGCGGCTGGCGTTGCTGGCCGACGCCGTGCAGAGCGCCGGCGGTGCCCCGGGCGCGCCGCTGCCGGGACACAGGAACAGCTCCGCATCCCGCGTGTCCATCCACAGCGGGTGGGCGTCGTCCACGGCCGCTAGCCCGGTGTAATCGCCGAAGAACATCCCTCCGAATTCGGTCGGCGGCGGCATCGAGCCCATCGTGACTCGCTGCGCCGCGAAATGGTCGAGATCCTCCGAGCTGGACAGGCTGGTGTCCGAGAAGCCGGTCGCATCATCCTTGCCATACTGCCGGTCGAAATAGGACACGACCAGCCGGGCATCGTTGGTGAAGGCGCTCCACTGCCAGAACTGGTCGGTGGTCGCCTGGCCGGGCGCCTGGGTGACGGTCGTGAGCTGCCGCGGGTCGGTCGTCGTCCCCGTGAAGCTGCTGCCTCCGTCCCCAGAAACACTCACCAGGATGTCGTTGTTGCAGGCCCCCGGCGTCTTCACGCCGGTGAACAGGTTGTTCCCGCTACCGGCGAGGCCGGCGGGCGCGCAGCCGTTCGCTTCGTTGGAGTGCTGATTTATGATGGTTGGCGTGGCGGCCCGGTCCAGGTGAGACCGCGCGCGGGCGATGACACTGCTGGAGCAGGGGCCGGCGATCCTGCGCCAGGTCGGCGAGCGCTTTCTCATGCTGGAGGTGCTGATGGAGCTCGGCCAGTCCACTCGGCTGGAGGGCCAGCTTGAGCGGTCCCAGGCGCTGTTCGAGGAAGGGCTCGAGCTCGCGCTCGAGCTGGACTCGCCGATTCACCTCTATGGGATGCAGGTTGGTCTGGGAGCGGTGGCCTTGCAGCGCGGCGAGCTGACGGCGGCCGCGACTTGGCTCGAGCAGGGTCTCGCGCTGAGGACGCGTATGGGTCTCAGGCGCGTTGGGGGTTATGGCATCACCCTGCTGGGACAGGTTGCCTATCGCCAGGGCGACCTGTCGCGATCGACGACGCTCGCGGCGCAAAGTCTGACCATCCACCGCGACAACGGTTCCCGCGAGGGTGTCGTCGCCTCCCTGGAGTTGCTCGCCTCGATCAGCGCGGCGCGCGAGCAGCCCGAACGCGCGCTGCGCCTGCTCGGAACGGCGCACGCCTTGCTCGCCAGCACCGACTCGTCGCTCGTCGACAGTTGGCTCGGCCTTTCCGATCGCGCGGAAACCCTCCAGATGGCGCGGGAGCGCATCGGTGAGGTCGCGTTCGCCCCTGCCTGGGCGGCGGGCCAGACGCTGACAGTGGAGCAAGCTGTCGCCGAAGCGCTGGAGGGGGCGTAGCCGGCACAGAATCAGGAGGAAGGGCCCGGTCGGAGCGACGATCGTCGGCTCGCCGACCAGGAATCTCCCCCGGCTTGGTAGGACGCAGAACGCCTCGTCCACGTCTCGGTGTGCGGCGCTGGAGCGGGTAACCGCGCTCGCAATCGCGCCCACGCCGACGCGGCCAGCGCCACGCGCGGTCGCTCCGCGCTTAGCCGAGCACCTCACCGACATCAAGGCTCAAGAACGGCAGTGCTGCCGGCGTGATGATATCCCCCCGGCGATGCAATGTGGTCTGGCCATAGCCCTCCGCGCTCGGCTCGGTGTTCTGCTCGATGGTTCCGGCGACCAGGTCCACCAGCCAGGTTTCGATAATGCCGGAACGGGCATACAGCGGAATCTTTCGGCTGCGATCATAGAGGCGTGAGGAGTCGGCCACCTCGATCAGCAGGAGCACATCGGTCGGCCCCGGTTTGGCATTTCTTGGCAAATCGGGTCGCAGCAAGGCAACGTCCGGCTCCGGCTCGCTGTGATTGGAAAGGCGGACGGGATTCTGCACGCTGACCGTCGCCATACCGTAGACCCCATGCACGAGGAGGGCGGTCAGGGTATTGACACAACCAATGTGATCGCCACCGACCGCCGCCATCTGGAGGATCTCCCCTTCAATCAGCTCAACGGGGTCGTCTTCTTGAAAGATGCCCGCCTCACTCATGCGCATATAGTCGTCGACGGTGAAACAGTAGGGTTTCCCGGCCACCGTCTCCGCTAGCTCGGTCGCCACGCTGTCTCCTCCTTCGGTCCGCGCGGATCGGCCCGCGGTCAGCACAGTATGCCATAAGGCCAAGCACGCGTCGCTCTAGCGGGCCGTTTGCCAGGCGAATTGTCATTGTCTACGGCGCCCGCCTGTAGGGGCGCTGCCGCCGATCTGGTTGCCGCCCAGCTCCAGCCCACCCTGATTGCCGTCCAATAGGACTGTCCCATTGATGGTGTTGGCCGCGCAGGGCGTGGCCGCGTCGTCCCCGGCGCTGCCGACCAGTAGGGAGCCCGTGGTCCCGCGCACGTCCAGCTCGGGCAGCGTGCTGCCGCAGATCGCGACCGCGCTCGCCCCGCTGGCCTGCACACTGCCCGCCGTGTTCCCGGCCAGGAGGGTGTTGCCCAGGGTCGCCATATAGAAGAAGTTGAAGATGCCACCGCCGTCGCCGTTGTTGTTGCCGCCGCGCGAGGTCAGTACCAGCAAGCCGCGCTTCCTCGGCACGGCGGAGCTGATCTACAGCCAGACCGGCGCCTCAATTCGGGCGCCAGATCGGGTGCCGGCGGTCGTCCGGGAGGCCCTGGGCGACGACGCCTATTCGGCCGCCCACGCGGCCGGCCAGGTGATGGACCTTGACCAGGCCATCGACGACGCCATGGCTGAGGGCGCGCTCGCCTGACGGACGATTTGTATCGCGCACATTCGCGGCGTTGCCCGATCCCTCTCGCGGAGAGACGACGGTTGGCCAATGCTAGGCCCGGCCACTTAGGTCAGCTCGCCAGGTACTTGCGCCAGGCCTCCTCGGCCGGGTTGGCCGATACGAGCGCGAAGGCCAGATAGCGCGGCTGATAGGGCTGGTGGCGCAGCGGCATTTTCGCCTCATCCGGCATCCGGTTGCCCTTGCGGCGGTTGCAGGGGCCGCAGGCCGCCACGCAGTTCGTCCAGTCGGAGGCGCCGCCACGAGACAACGGCTTGACGTGATCGATGGTCAGATCGTTCGTCCCGCCGCAGTACTGGCAGATACGGTCGCGCATGATGACGCCGCGCCGGGTGAACGGCGCCGGACGCGTCAGCGTGCCGATGCGGACGTAGTAGACCAATCGAATGACCAACGGCCAATCGATGGACAAGTGCATCGAGCGCAGCGCGCGCTCGGCCGCCTCGACGATCTCCGCCTTGTTCCGCAGCAGCAGGGAAACGGCCCGACGTACCGGAACTACACTGAGAGGTTCGTACGAGGCGTTCAACACTAGTACACGGGTGTGCACTGGTGCGTCGCCTCCTAGCTTTCTCTGAACTTCTTCCTTTACTATATGGCGCGGCGCGGATCAGTGTCAAGGAGAAGCAAGCGCTATTTAACACCGCGGTAACCACCGGGATCGACTTGCCGGCACAAAGGGAGCGTGACGTACCCTATGGCTGACACCATCGTCGCCGTGGCCGACATCGGCAGCTCTACCGTCCACCTGCTGGTGGCGCGACTCGGACCGGATGGCGCCCTGCAGGCGCTGCTGGACGAGAGCGTGCGCCCGCTCCTGGGAGCCCGCGCCGCGGCCACCGGCAGCATCCCTCCGGATGCTGAGGCCGACGTGCTGGCCGCGCTGCGGCGCTACCAAGCGGCAGCGCTCCAGTTGGGCGCTGCGACGCTCCTGATTGTTGCCACGCAGGCAGTCCGGCAGGCATCGAACGGCGTCGCGATGATACGCCGGCTCCAGGCTGCCCTGAACCAGCCCGTTGTCATTATCTCGCCGGAGCAGGAGACGCGTTTGGCCCTGCTCGGCGCCTACGGCGGGCAGTTGCCGCCAGCCGGCCTGTTCGCGGACTCTGGCGGCGCCAGCACCCAAGTCGCCGCTGTCGAGGCGGGGCGTGTAACCTGGCAGCGGTCCCTACCAGTAGGCGCCAGCAGCCTCACCGGTACTTTCCTGCTCGACGATCCGGCCACACCGACCCAGGAAGCACAGGCGATCCGAGCGATTGAGGGGGCAATCGACATGCTCCCCCCACCGCCCGGCATCGGCTGTTGGCTGCCCGTCATCACCGGCGGCACGGCAACCACAATAGTGTATGCCGGCCTGGGCGGCTGTTCCCCAGCCGAGCTGACGCCCGGTTGCCTCGCCGCGGCGGAGTCGATACTGAGGGGCCAATCCAGCGCCACGCTGTCGTTGCGTCACGGCATGGATCACCAGCGAGCGCGCATCGTGTATGCCGGCTGTCTGGTAATCCGGCGACTGATCGACTGGTCCACTGCCGCTGCCTGGAGGGTGAGCACCAATGGTCTGCGCGAAGGAATCGTTCGCGCGGCCGTCGCCGATCCAAACGGCTGGCAGCTTGCTGTCAGCGACAGCGGAATCTCGTGACGAGATCGGCCGGAACTGTCTGCCACAAGGACCGCGGCTCGTGGAGGGACAGGCACGAGGCCAGCCCGTCCACGAGCCGCTTTGCGGTCGAGCGCCGCGCTACAATGAAGCGGCCAGCGATCCGAGTATGGTCGCCTGCGCATTGGTCAGATAGCCGCTGCGCACCGCGCCCGTCAAGGCGCGCTGGTAGGCTGAGATCTGCGCGGCTTTCCCGTGGGCGTTCCCCTGCTGCTGATAGAGCTGCGCCGCCTGAAGGTTGGCGCACAGTCCATTCCCATTGGCCACATTGGTATCGAACCGCCTGGTCAGGGTGCAGAGGCTATCGAATGTAACCTTCACCACGAAGCTGGTCGAGCCGCTCCCGACGTTACCCGCCACATCGGTGGCCGTCGCGGAGAACGAGTTGGACCCCAAGGTGAAGGAGTAGGCCGGACCGACGATATTCTGGCAGGTGGTCGAGGCCAGGCCGGACGCGGCCGCGCCGTCGGCGTCGACCGGATCGCTCGCCGCGCAGGTGATGCTGACCGTCTGGTCAACCGTGTACGTGCCGGCATTGCCGGTGTAGGTCACGATCGGCAGCGTCTTGTCGATGCGGACGGTCTGCGTCTTCGTCGCCTCCACATCATTGGCGTTGTCGGTGGAGAAGAAGCTGACCGTGGTGACACCCTCGTTGCTGAGCATGAACGAGGCCGTCGCTCCGGCTACGGTCGTGCTGGGAATCGTCTGATCCCCGGTGGCCGAATAGGTGATGCTCTTCACCCCCGAGCCGCACGACTTGTCGACCGCTGTAAGCGTCACCTGCACGTTGGTGTTGTTCCAGCCGGCGCCATTGGCGATCGGGCTGAGCGCCGCGGTCGTGGTGGGCGGTATGGTGTTCAAGGCGTACGTGAACTGGTCGGCGCTCGAAGTTGCGCTCGTGCCGTCACCTGTTATTGCCGTCACATGGACGGTCCCGGCTGGCTGGTTCGTGGGAGCGAGCGCCGTCAACTGGTTTGGCGTGTTGACGGTAACCCCAGCCGCCGACACTGTGCCGAAGTTGACGCTCGTGCCGCCTGACACAAAGTCAGTTCCGGTGACCGTCACCGATGGATTGCAGGTTGACAGCGCCGGGCCGGTCGTCGGGTTGATGCCACTGACCGTCGGCCCCGTCAACGTGAAGCGGCCGATGGCCGTGCTCCAGCACTGCGTGCAGCCGGGCCCCAGATTCAGGCCACCGAGCTGTTGCGCCACCCAGACGTCAGTCGGGTTGCTCGGGTCCAGCGCCGCCGCCGTGTAGTCACCCCAGCGTCCGCCGCTATAGGCGGTCGTGCCCGAGGCGTAGAAGGCGCCGATGGTCACGGCGGGGAAGTTGCCGCCGGGTTCGCCGATGGCCACGGCCGTGGGGTCCAGGGACGTGGATGACGCGGTGAAGCCGGCGAACAGGTCGCCGTCGCTGTCGAGTGAGACGGCGGCAAAGTAGATGTCGCCACCCTTGAAGCCCAGATCAAAGTTGGTCGTCAGGCTGGGGCTGCCCGCCGTCGAGATCTGGTTGAAGCGCAGGCAGGCGCGCGTGGTGCTGTCCCCCGGCGGCGTACACTGATCGTTGAAGGAGCTCCAAAGGTGACCATTCTGCCACACGGCCGAAAGCATGCGGGCGTCATTGGTCGTGATGGTGGCGTCTCCACCAGTAGGTTGGGCGGCGGCCGGTGGGCCGGTGACCGAGCCGATGGACACGTCCGTGGGACTGGGGCTATTGACGGTGCTGATGCCCGGCACACCCGTGATGGCAAAAACCTTGAGCCGGTCGCTGTTGTGCTCCACCATGAACTGTGTCGTGGTCGGTGACAGTGACACGACGGGAACAACCTGGAAATGGTTGGTGTCGGCTCCGAAGAACGTGGCGGGCACGGAGTTGTTGGCTGCCAGGACGCCGGCCTTTTGGATCACGACGGTCTCGACCCCTTTGAAATTCTTCCCGGCAAGGTTCGGATTGTAGTCGTTCCAGCTCACTGTCACTTTGTCGCTGTTGAAACCGAGCTTTGGTTGGTCGTAGAACGTGCCGGAAGTGTTGCTTTCGACAGAGTACAATGTCCAGGAACCATTGAGGGGATCAGTCGTTGAGCTGACCGCGATACGAATCTCGTCTCCGCCAGCACTCAGCAGTTCATACGCCGAGAAGAACCGACTGCTTTCGGCATCGTAATACACCCGCGGGTCGGTCCCCTGTCCCTTGGTCACACCGTAGAATTGGCCTAGATCAAACGTCTTGAGGGAGGTACCGGACTTGTCGGTGATAAGGCCGGTGATGTTGACCATCTCCACCACGTGTGATGGTCCGGCTGCCATCTGCACGTCGGACGGCACTTTACCATCCTGCTGGACGCCGGTAAACTCCGTGAGCTGCTCCAGGACAGCGGACGAAGGAGCAAAGCCGGGCCGAGTAGGCGCTCCGATGGTTGGGTTACTCGGCGGAGGCGTCACCTCGCCGGTACTGACCGGGACGGATGGTGGCCCGATGGGTGGCTGGGGAATGGTCGGCGCGGGACTAAAGGTATCGGAGTCGGCGCCCGCCGTCCCGCCGGGGGTCCCGGCCGGTAGGGTCCGCACGTCCACCACACCGACTGAGGTAATGGCGCCATCCCCGGCCGCGTGCGCGGGTGCGGCGATCAGCAGGTTGCCTTGCAGCGCCAGCGCGACGCTGAGCACCGCGAGCACCATCCTCCTGGAACGTACCGACTGGGCAACGAGCCATCGCCTCAGCAAACCTGTCCGAGATCGCATAGATGCACCGGCCTCCCCTCATGCTAAGAAACTGCCCGCTCCAGTATGGGCATACGTCGATTACCGGCATGGCCGTGTGCCCCGAATAGGCCACACACGGCGCCTGGCGCCGCCAGACGTTCAAGCCTTTCCCGAGCGCTCGTTATCCGCCATGATCTACGACTAGAAACATGGAGCGCGCGGACAGCCGGCGGGTTGTTTTCGAGATGACGCCGTCATCGTCCGCCGCGGACACGCGCTTCGCCAGAATAGGATGGCTGGTTTACACTTCGACAACATCGACATGAGAGACTCCTGGTGCAGGCCAGGCACGCGGAATGGGGAAACGGGATGGCGGAGTTAGCTCACGGCGAGGATATCGTCATCGGCATTGACCTGGGCGGCACGAAGGCGCTCGCCGGCGTGGTAACCCGGGACGGCAGCATCAGGGGCCAGAGCAAGGTTTCCACGCGACAGCGCGACGACGCCAAGGCGTTGTTGGCTGATGTCGCGACCGCCGCCCGCACGGCGGTCAGGGCCGCGGACCTCGAGCTTAGCGCGGTACGGGCCGTGGGCATCGGCGTTCCGGGGCCGGTCGATCCGGACACGGGCATCGTGAAGACCGCGCCGAATCTCGGCTGGCGGGATGTTCCCGTGAGGGACTTGCTTCAGGATTCGTTGGGCATTCCGGTAGTTGTGGACAACGACGTCCGCGTGGCGACCCTGGCCGAACACCGACTCGGCGCGGGCAAAGGCCGTGCGAGGGTCGTGACATTCTTCGTCGGCACCGGGCTCGGTGGCGGCCTGGTCGTCGACGGCCAGATCTACCGCGGCGCTCATTCCGCGGCCGGCGAGATCGGCCACACCTTTGTGTCCGTCGGGGGACCGCGCTGCGGCGCCGGCCACCGTGGCTGCCTGGAGGCAATGGCTAGCCGGACGGCCATGCAGCGCGACCTCGCGTCGGCCATCGAGCACGGGACGAAGAGTCTCCTGACGCACCTTGTCGCCGGCAATTTCGCGGCGATGAAGAGTGGCGACCTGGCCGAGGCGCTCGAACGGGGCGACAAGCTGACCCGTCGAATCGTCCGCCGCGCCGCGCGCTATCTGGGCTACGGCATCGCTTCCGCCGTCAATCTGCTCGATCCGGATGTCGTCATACTCGGCGGCGGCGTCGTCGAGGCGCTCGGCGAAGGCATTACCAAGCGCGCGATCAAAACAGCCCGGCCCAACATCATCGCGGAGGCCGCCCGGAATGTGCCCATCGTGCGCGCCGCACTCGGTGATGACGCCGGGATGCTCGGCGCAGCGCTATTGGCCAGAGAGTCGCTGGACAGCCGGACAGCGGTCGCGCCCGATCCGGCGCCGGACGCTCACCCTCCTGCCACTGCCGAGGACGATCACAATGGCTAAGTGGTGCCCACCAAGTTCAGGGAGCGTCACGTTATGCACCGCCCGGTAGATAGCGATGACTGACACCATACAAACTCGTGAGGCGGTAGCACGCCAGCCCGCGCTTGGCCGTGCAGGCGCGGCGACGGCTCGAGCCACACGCCGGTCCCCGCGGGCCCCTGTCCGCCCGGACGCGTCACAAGGTTCCCGCTATTTCAACCCGGAGCTAGCCTGGTTGGAGTTCAACCGCCGAGTCCTGGAGGAGGCGTCCGACGCCTCCCATCCGCTCCTCGAGCGCGTGAAATTCCTGGCCATCTTCCATTCCAATCTGGACGAATTCTTCATGATCCGGGTGGCCGGTTTGCTGGAGCAGGTGCGCGCCGGCCTTTCCGGGATGACGCCGGAGCACCTTACCACCACCGAGCAGTTGGCGGCGCTGCGCATCAACGTCGATGAGCTGCTGGAGGACCAGACCGCGCTCTGGCGTGGCACGCTGTTACCGCGGCTCGAGGAGCACGGCATTCACCTGCTCAACTATGATCAACTCGATGGCGAGCAGCGTTCGTCCGCGCAGGCGTTTTTCGAGCGGGAAGTCTTCCCAGTCCTGACCCCGCTAGCGGTGGATCCGGGACATCCGTTCCCCCACATCTCAAACCTCAGCCTGAATCTGGCCGTGATCGTCGGCGACCCACTGCGCGGTGAGCTGGTGGCAAGAATCAAGGTACCCGCCATTCTGCCGCGCCTGGTGCCCGTGCCGGCGCCGGCGAGGGAGAAGCCGGGCGTCAGCTATTTCGTTTGGCTGGAGCAGCTCCTCGCTGCTCACCTGGACGCGCTCTTTCCCGGGCTGGAGGTGCAGAGCTGCCATGTCTTCCGGGTAACCCGAGACGCGGACATGGAGATTCTGGAAGACGAGGCCGAAGACCTGCTCAGCACCGTCGAGGAAAGTCTCCGCCAACGGCACTTCGGCTCGGCGGTGCGCCTTGAGTTGGAGCCGGGCATGCCTGAGCTGCTCAGTGCGCTCCTTATCACCCACCTCGAGCTGGGTCCGGAGGACATCTACCGCCGCGACGGTCCTCTGGGCCTGAGCGACTTGCTCAGCCTGACCAGTCTGGAACGGCCGGACCTGAAAGACCCGCCGTTGCAGCCGGCCGTCGCGCCCGCTTTGCGAACCGGCAGTGACCTGTTCGCGGTGGTCCGCCGCGGCGACATCTTTCTCCACCATCCCTTTGAGTCGTTTGGCCCGGTCGTGCAGTTGATCGAACAAGCGTCCACCGATCCCGGCGTGCTGGCGATCAAGCAAACCCTCTACCGAATCGGGCATAACTCGCCGCTGGTCAGGGCGCTGATTCGCGCGCGCGAGAACGGCAAGCAAGTCGCGGTCCTGGTGGAGCTCAAAGCGCGCTTCGACGAGGAGAACAACATCGAGTGGGCGAAGGCGCTGGAACAGGCGGGAGTCCACGTCGTCTATGGCCTGCTCGGACTCAAGACGCACTGCAAGGTGGCGCTGGTCGTGCGCCGAGAGCCCGACGGCATCCGGCGCTATGTCCATCTGGGAACGGGCAATTACAACATCAGCACCGCCCGCGTCTACACCGACATGGGCTTGCTCACCTGCCGGCCGGACTTCGGTAAAGACGTGTCGGAGCTGTTCAACTATCTGACCGGCTTTTCCCGCCAGCGCGGCTATCGCAAGCTGCTCGTGGCGCCGGTGAGTCTCCGCGCCGAGCTCCAGCAACGCATCGAGCGCGAGATCGAGTGGGCGCGTCGCGGACAACCGGCCCACCTGATCTTCAAGATGAACACGCTGCAAGACTATCCCTGCGCCGACTTGCTCTACGAGGCGGCCGCCGCCGGTGTCCGAGTCGATCTCATCGTTCGCGGCATCTGCATCGCACGGCCAAACCTCCCGGAGCTGGAGGGCCGGCTCAGCGTCACCAGCATCGTCGGCCGCTTCCTCGAGCACAGCCGGGCGTTCTACTTCAACAACGGCGGGGCCGAAGAGCTCTACTTGGGCAGCGCCGACCTGATGCCTCGCAACCTGGACCGCCGCGTCGAAACACTTTTTCCGGTGGAGGACCAGCAGCTGCGCCGGCAGGTCAAAGATATCCTAGTCAACTGCTACCTTGCCGACACTATGAAGGCGCGCCGGCTCAAGGGTGACGGATGTTACGACCGCGTTCGTCCGGAGCCGGGCGCCCAGCCGCTGAGCGCCCAGGCGACCCTACTGGATCGGGCGCGACACCTGGCCGACGCCAAAGTACCCATGCACGTGGTCGCGCGCAGCGGCGCTCCGTCCACCACACCCGCACCGGATTAGTAGTCCCGACGTGCCGGGGGGCCGGGGAGACGGTGTACCCTTGCTCGGTGGATGCTGACGGGAGCCGGGCGCTGGTGGGTGGCGCATGGCACTACAAGCAACCTGCCGGCCGTGCGCAGTGCGAAGAACCAGGACTCCTTCGCGGCTGGGCGGAGGCGGGCGGGTTGCCTGCGTCATCGGGTGGTTCCTAGGCCAGATAGAGCAATACGTTGTACTGGACGTCAGGCGGAACGGTGTCAAGGTGGCGCTGCAGGCGGCGGAAGAGCTCGCCAAATGGTGTTCGCTTTGGTACCACGATGATGCCGCGGTGTTCGCGCTGTTGCAGCTTCCAGGACCTGTCCAGGGTGACGTAGTCGGCGATGTTGTGGGTGAGGATCGTGTGCTGCTGGCTGGTCGCGTACGCAAGCTGCCACTCATCGGAAAGTCCCTTGTCGGCATTTCCGGCTGCACGACAGCTCAGCGCGGCATAGCCCCGCCGCTGCAGCTGTACGGCCAAATCGGCATCCGCATCCTCATCCGTGACAGGCGGATGCCCAGGCCGGCCATCTAGCCAGCGATACCGGCGGACGCCTTACGCAACTCGGCGAGGGCGCGCTCATGGCGGGCTATGTCCGCATCGATCTCCTCGCGATGCTGCCGATAATACGCCAATGCCGCCCGCACCTGCGTCTCGTTCAGATGGGGAAGACCGCGCAGGATGTCCGCCAGGTCGCCACCGGCGAGTTCGTGGGCAGCGACGATACTGCGAACCGGCGTGCGCGTGCCGATGACGACGGCCGCACCTCCCTGCACACCTTCATAATGGGCGATGTGATCGTCGAACCGGGCCACCGGTCGCCTCCTCGCCTCACCAGTATCGCATGAAGGGCGTCACACCGTCATAACCATGCTTCCCCGCCGCACGTACGCACGCGCCACTCAGCGGTAGCTCTGTCAAGGCTGTACCGTTGCTTGTGCCCAGCCAGCCGTGCCCGCGTCAACCACGTTGCCCTCGCAGTCGCCCCCCTTGGAGACAGTGAGCTGCTGTCCCGGCAGTGACAGGTCGAACTCCACGGTGTCACCCGGGCTGAAGATGTAGGGGTCGGCGTAGTTGCTCCCGAAGCCCAGGACGATCTCCGAGTCCGACCACTTCCGGACAATCACGCCGATCCCGTCGGCGGCGCAGCCCGGCGCGGGACTGCTGTTTCCCGCCGCCCACCCCTTTGCCGTCTGGTCGATGATGATGAACGCTCGCGAGACCACCCCGCTGCCGTTGAACGAGGGCGATTCCAGCGGCGGTGGGCTCGCCCGGAAGCCCGACCCATCGATCACGACGTGGACGTCGCCGAGCGTGCTGAACACCTGCATGCTGCTGACCTCCGGCAGACCGGGTAAGTCCCCTCCGGCCTGTGCGAGGAATGTGTCATGCACTGCGGGGATGATGGGGATGATCGCGTCCTGCGTGCTTTTCGGGACGCCGTAGTGGTCGAGCAGCTCACGCGCCATGTCCTCGTTGGTCGCTTTGCGGTCTAACCACTGGCCGAATGCGGTCAGGATCGTCAAGTCGTCCCGCATCTTATCCACCTTGCCGAGCACCTTGCCAAACCTGCCGCAGTCCGCATACTGGCAGACGGTTCCCGCCGTGGTGTCCAGCTTGTCTGCGATCTCGAGGAGCAGCGGGAACACGCCCGGCGGCACACCACCAAGCGGAGGCGTTGGCGTCGGGACTGGGGCAGGGACCGGCGGCGCCGATGCCGCACCGGAGGCGCCTGTGGCCGCGGGCGGCGCGAGGTCCCCTTCGAAGAGAAAGCGGTCGCTATTCAGCCGCTCCTGCAACCCGTACTTGCCGTTGATCCAGGTGTGGTAGCCGTCGGTGAAGGCGGTCCAGTTGTCGAGCTTGCGCCAGACCAATAGGCCTTTCTGGCCGTTCGCGACCGTGTGCTGGATCGCGTTGCCGTCCGAGTCGAAGGACTGATTATCCGTGCAGTCGCCCACGGTGTCGGGGATGAGGTCGTGCAGGGTCTTGAAGCCCAGGACGAACTGGCAAGGGCCGGGGGCGGGAGGCGCCGGCTGCGGCTGGCTCTGCACCGGCGTCGGAGCAGGGGCAGGTGATGCCGTGACCGTGAACGTGACGTATATAGGGTTGCCACCGCACCCGTTCGGCGTTGGACTCCTACTTTGATGACATAACATGAGAATAACTGGGCCGGGTGGCGCATTATCGGGAATCTCGATCGCACCTGTCAGAGTCCCCTGGGCATCTACGTCACCCACGTCAGCTACCCAGAAGTCCTCGCCCGGGGCTGTTGGCCACTGACAGGGGCATGGCCACAATATGGCGACATCGTAATAGAGAGAAGCGTCGTCTGGCACCCAGCCGGTTCCGGTGACCTGGACGAGGGTGTTCGGTGGTCCGGATGGTGGATTGAAGTAGGCTTGGGGGTTATGGGGTTGGTTCTGTTGCGGCTGGCTCGGTGGGGGAGCCGGGGTCGGCGGGGGCGGTGCCGCCGTGACGGTGAAGAAGCGGCTTCCGGCGACGGTAACCCAGCAGGGGGTCTCCGTGTAAATATAGGTCTCCAGCGGCCCGGGCGTCGCGTTCGATGGCACCGTGAACGTGAAGGAGAAACCTCCCCTTGGGTCGGCCTGCTCCGCAACCTGTGCCAAGTGGCTACCGGATGGGCTGGTGACGGAAATCGCCCCGCCGCTCAGGGCGCCGTTTGGAGGGTATTGAAGGCCCACCATCTCGTTCGGCGTCCAATTGGCGCCGACGACCGTCACCGTCGTGCCCGGGGGACCGGAGGTGGGATTATAGCTTACCTGATTTGCGAAGCCAGAACAGTACGCATCCTGGGCCAGCGCAGTCTTCGGTAGTGCAAACTCCACTACCAGGGCCATCATCGTCAGCGTGGCCAGCATGAGGCGTGCAAGTCGGAACATTGCTTCCTCCCATCGCCGTAAGGTGGGCAAATTCAGCGTCATCCGCAGCAGCAATGCTAGGATTGCTGCGAGCGAGCGTCAAGTCAAGGCTGCATCGTAAAGGGGGTGTCGCGACCATCCGCAAGCGCGCTTGCTCCCGGTTGGGCACATGGGAAACATGCAGCGACTGGCTGACACCCACTTACTGATTACCGCCTCGCCTGTCCATTGTCGCTGCTTTCTCCCGCGACCGGTCACCTTCGGTGGTGACGCGAGCCAATCGGTGGCGCAGCCGACAAAGGCGTGGGCAGCAGCCAGAACCTCCAGAGCGAGCCACGCTGATGCGGCCTGCCAAACAACTGATTTGTGCAGACGAGCATCGTCGGTCATATTTCCATGCTCTCAAGCTTGGCGCCAGCCGTCAGGCGGCCTGACGCGTCGCGCGTGGGATAGTGCCATCGCCATCCTCGAAAGGAGTGAGCGCCCCTTGGCAGTCGAACGACCCGTCTTTGAAGATCGCATCGCCCGGGATCCCGACATCCTGGTCGGCAAGCCCGTGGTCCGGGGCACGCGCATCTCCGTTTCGTAGTCTGGGCGCGTGATTCTACGCATCCGCGGGAAAAGGCGGGGTCTGCTATCATGAGTCTGTGGGAGCATTCTCCCGTTGATAGCACCGGGTAATGCTGAACTGGCGCTGCGCGGCCAGGCTGGAGGTGTGGTATGCGCACAAACCATCGCACGCGAGTCCGCCCCGCTGATCACGCGGCTGGCGCCGCACCGGACGATGAGCTCGTGCGGCGCGCTGAGGAGAGTCGCGAGCCCTTTGACGCGGAGCTCGTCCTTTTCGTCGACGAATCCGAGGAGAGCCGGCAGGCTCGTGAGGCACTTCTCGATGCCGGCGAAGAATTCCGCACCATCCGCGCCTCTGGCCCGCGCATCCCAGCGGCCGTCTTCGGCGGCGTCGTTGCCGAGAGGCTCGCCGGTATCCGCGGCCTCCTGCAAGCGCTCGCAGCGTTCGCTACTACGTTCGAAAGCGAGCGAGCAAAAATGAGCGCGGCCCGGTCGTATCCAGCTCCCCGTCAACGCTGACATCGAGGATCTCGCCCGCGTGCGCTGCTGTGAGGAGGAACGGCGCGCGGTTGAGGCTGGACACGGCGAATGGCCATTGCCCCACAGGTCCACGGTTACCACGGCACCTCCATCCAGGCTGCGACAAGCATCTTGCAGCAGGGCTTCCGGGGCAGCCGCAACAGCTACGATTGGCTCGGTGACGGGGTCTATTTCTGGCAGGACGCGCCGGCACGAGCCTGGCAATGGGCGAGCGCGAAGTGGGGCCCCCAAGCGGCGGTGGTCGGGTCGCTGCTCTCCTTGGATGATTGCTTGGATCTGCTGGACATCCGCTGGGATCAGCCACTAGCGATCGCCTATCAGTCCCTGGTCGTGCAGTTGCAGCAGCAACAGCTTGCGCTGCCGACGCAAAGCCCGGGCGCCCACCGGATGGATCGCGCGGTGATCAACTACGCTATCCGGCTCCTCGGCCACCAAGGCGTGCCCATAGGGGCGGTCCGCAGCGCCTTCCGGGAGGGGACGCCGATCTATCCCAGCTCCTACCTCTACACTCGCTCACACGTCCAAATCGCGATCCGCGATCTTTCTCTGATTCGGCAGTCCTGGCTAGAGCCCTCGTACTGACCAGCCGTACCGCCTGCTCAGTACCGCTAGGTTCAACGCCTTGTGAAATCCGGCCACCGGCCCGCCGGGGGCGGCACGTTCGCTTTGCCCTTACGCCTGATCCGTAGGGAAGCGGGGGGCAAAACCTCCTACGAATTCCGCACGAAGTCGAAATGGAACTCGCCGGCGACGTTGCAGTCCGAATAATTGACGACGCGGGCATCGGAAATTTGGTTGCCGCTGCCGTCCACCAGGAATACGGTGTACGTCCGGTTCTCTTTCGGGCAGTTTGTCGACAACGTGAAGGTGAAGAGGCCATCGCCCTCAGAGACGTTGGGATAGGATTTGCCGTAGGCCGTCACGAGCACCGTCACCCCGGCGACACCATTGCCATTTCGCTCCAGCACGTGGCCCTGGATAAACTGATCGCCACCGTTGGGGGCCGACGCCAAACACGGCACTCTGTTGCCCGAACCGCAGTCGGTCGGCGGGGTGGTTACCTCTTTGGAGGAGAACGCGGTGGCCGGCACGGGGGCTGGTGTGGGCGTGGCCGTCGCGGCTGGCGTAGGAGTGGCAGTTGGCGCCGGCGCGTTGACCTTCTTGTCGCTGGTTTCCGTATAGGCCGCTTCAGCAGGCACCAGCCCCAGCGTCTTGGCAATGTCGCCGCCATTGACCACAGTGACCTGGCCAGCCTTGATCCCGGCGGCCGGATTGTCCGCGGTCCAGTGCTGGATGGCGATGCGCTGCGCGCGGATAATAGAGAACGGCCCTGCATTCCTTACCTGGGATGTCGGCAAGCCGTTGTAGAGGATAGCGGTGGCCTGGGACTGTCCGTTGTAGTAGCGCGCGGCGACCTTGAGATCCTGATTGAGCAAGTCCAGGCGGGCCTTGCTGATCTGGTCAGGCGTCTTGCCGGCATCAAAGGACGGATCGAGCTGAGGCGGAATCTGATAGGTCGCCTGGAGCACGGGATCGTCGCCCATGTCGTGTAACTTGTCGAAGACGTTGATGAAGTACACTTGCGGCGGATTGGCGTCCGCACGCCACTGCAGAATGACCTTCTGCATCGCCTGGACCGTGAATCCGTCGAGCGTGAAGCGACGCGACACCGGATAGCCCAGCGCCGGCACGCCGCCGAGACGCTGGAACTCCGACCAGAAATTGACGTTGTTCTCGTTGGTGATGCGATAGCCATACTGAGGGCCCGCTCCACCATTTGTCTGCGTGTAGAAGTGCCCGCTGCCCCCGGGCAGATCGAAGTCGGCCGGCTGGGTCTGGGCGACGGCGTTGGACCGTCCAAGAACTCCAACGAGCACAACCAGGAGCGCCGCCAGCGCGGCGAAGAGAGAACGACGCACGCGATTTTGCCCCTTCCCGACCAAGAGGCGCCGCCAGTTCGCTCGGCGCAGGCGCCAGTATGCCTGCCCCCTCCCAGCGTGTCAACGCGGGGAGTACCGCGCGCCGGGACGCGATCGACGCCGCTGGTTGCTTTCCGTTCTCAGCGAATTCTTACCGTTTTCTGGGATCATCCTTGGTGATCAGTCGGACACTGACGCGTAGAGCCGGCGCGTATCCTGGGATGAAAGAGGCAACCATGCCAAAGAGGGGTAACCAGCGCGGGATGGTCCTGGTGGTCGACGACGAGCAATTGCTCGTCGACTTCCTGCGGACCGGTCTCGAATACGAGGGCTTCGAGGTGAAGACCGCGATCGATGGCCTCGGCGCGCTCGCGGCGGCGCGATCTCTGCGTCCCGATGTCGTCATCCTTGACCGCCGGCTCCCCAACTTGGAGGGAGCCGAGGTCTGCCGCCGGATGCGCCAGAGCGGGCTGGACATGCCGGTGCTCATGCTGACGGCGAAGGGCGAGCTGGACGATCGCGTGGCCGGTCTGGACGCGGGCGCCGACGACTACCTCGTCAAGCCGTTCGCCTTCAAGGAGCTGATGGCGCGCCTGCGCGCCGTGTTGCGTCGACGTCAGCCCAAAGCCGACGGCCCGTTGCGCGTCGGCCCGATCTCACTGGATCCCGCGACACGTGAGGTGTACGTCGCCGGATCTGAAGTGGCGCTCACCCCTCGTGAGTTCGACCTGCTCGAGCTGTTTCTTAGCTACCCCCATCGCATCTTTTCGCGAGACACCATCCTGGATCACGTGTGGGGCTACGACTTCGATGGCGATCCCAATCTGGTAGACGTCTACATCGGCTACCTCCGTCGCAAACTGGGAGACGAGGCGGCGGCAATGGTCCGCACCGTCCGCGGCGTCGGCTACGGCTTGAAAGCGCCGCAGTGAGGGCTACCATGGCGCAGCTTCGCGCCAGCGCGGCGACGGCGCTGCAACGGTGGCGCGGCTCGGTACGCGGACGGCTGGCGCTGGTAAATGGACTGGTCGTTTCGCTCCTGCTGATTGCGCTCGTCGCAGCCCAATATCTGGTCTTGCGGCATACCCTCATTGATCGAACCGCGGCGCTCCTTCGGGCGCAGGCCCGTCCCGTCATTCAGCGCGACCTTGGGAAGGCGACGCCTGCGCGATTGACCATTCCGCTTGCCAGCCGGCTGGCCGCCGACCTTGGCGCTCGCGATTCCGCCGCGGTAGTGCTCGACGCTCAGGGCAACGTGCTGGCACGCACCAGCGACGCGAACCCGAGCAATCGTCTTGTGCCCATGCCAACGCCGCGCCGGGAGGAGATTGCTCCGGCGCTGAGCGGGAACAACGAGGTCACCTACCAAGACCTAGACCCGATCGCCGGCCACGCCATCGTGGCGCTCGTACCACTACGGGCAGCGCCGCCGGATGGGGACGTGATCGGTGTCGTTCAGCTCTCCACGCCGCTTGCCGACGTCGACTCCACGCTGCTCACCCTGATCGCCTTCGATACGGCGGCGGTGGCAGTTGGTATTGGTATCGCCGCCGTGGTTGCTCCTGTCGTTGCCGACACCGCCTTGCTCCCGCTGCGCACGGTAACTCAGGCTGCCAAGGCCATCGCGGCCGGCAACCTTCGCCAGCGCGCCTCGTTACGAACGAGCACGGACGACGTTGGCCAGCTCGGTACGGCCTTCGACGACATGGCCGACCGTGTCGAGGCCATGATCGCTGCCCAGCGGCGCTTTGTCGCCGACGCGTCACACGAGCTGCGCACCCCCCTCGCCGTGGTTGCCGGCGGTCTCGACGTGCTGGAATTGGATGATCCGGACGATCCGGCGGCTCGCGCCAAATTGATCGGGCAGTTGCGCAACGAGGTTACCCGGATGGGCAAATTGGTTCAGGAGCTGCTTGACCTGGCCGGCTTTGATCGCGGAGCAGCCATCGAGCGCCGCGACGTGGACGTGGCAGCCATCGTGCGCGACGTGTCCGACGAGATGCGCCTAGTCGGCCCGCGACACGAGGTAATCGACGATGCCCCGCCGTACTTGTTCGCCGCCGTCGACCCCGACCGCATCCGCCAGTTGCTGCTCATCCTGGCCGATAACGCGATCAAATACTCTGAACCCGGCGGCGAGGTCCGCCTGACCGCGTCGCGGGAGAACGGGCGCCTGATCCTGCGCGTCAGCAACACCGGGGCGGGAATACTCGCCGACGCGCTCCCCCACATCTTCGACCGTTTCTTTCGGGTAGACAAATCCCGCGCCCGTGCCCAGGGCCACTTCGGCCTTGGTCTGGCCATCGCCCGAAGCATCGCCGAGGCGCACCAGGGAACGATAACCGCGGAAAGCACGCCGGGCCGGGGGACCGCTATTACCGTGGACATCCCTGTACCAGTGTTCGATGCCCGTCGCTAGTCGAAGAACTCCCTGGCGGCAACGCTGAGGCCGGGTAGCGACGTGAGCATTTGATCTGCTGCTCAGCCTTGCTTCAGCGCGCCATAAGCTCCAGCGCGCAGCATGGATACGTGGCACACCTGATGGCCACAAAAGCAATTACTCAATAGCCCAGACAGAGAGGAGTTACAGACATTCCGCGCAAACGATGCAATCTGTCGTTTTCAGCCATGTACTCACGAGTGAAAGGTATGATTCCGTGACTTCATCCACCATCCGTTCATGTTCTCGCCGCTCCGCGCTCACCCTACTGGGCGGCGCCGCGGCGCTTCTGTCAGCTTGCTCGGTGGCGCCAGGCGGCCTCGCCAGGTCGGTCGAGGCCGCTTCGGCAACCGGCTCGCCGACCGCATCATCCGGGCAGGGATCGCCAGCCACTTCCTCAAGCCAGGGAAAGACGGGTGCCGCGATCACATCAAGCAGCACCGGTGCTAGGGCGAGTAGCGCGTCCGCCCCGAGTGGTGACGGCAGCCCGACGACACCCTTGCTCAACCCCGGGGTCGTGAGCTGGGTACACGTGGGCGATCTACACATCACCACGGCCGACCAGCAGAACTACCAGGATCTGCAGACCATCATCGCCCATACCGATCAATACCTCAAGAACGGCGTGAACTTCGCCTTCATCTCGGGCGACAACGCCAACGACGACACGGCATCCGAGTACCAGCTCATCAAGGATGCCTTCGCAAAGCTCCAGGCGCCCTACTACTTCGTGCCGGGCGATCACGACTCCAAGGACGGTCAGGCGCTGTACAAGCAGTATCTGGAGGCGAAGCCCTACTACAGCTTCTCGACCGGCGGCTACCACTCCGCCTTCCTAGACATGCTGGACGCCGGTGGAAATGGGAGTGGTGGCTTCGGCATCGGTAGCGCTCAGGTGGACTGGCTCAAACAAGACCTGGCCACCGCGAAGTCAAAAGACGAACGTTCCCTCCTCTTCGGGCACACCTATGACCTGTCCAAGCTGGGGAGCTCCGGTCAGGAAGTGCAGCAACTGATCGCCCAGGATGGCGTGATCATGCTTGACGCCGGCCACACGCACTACAACGACGTGGCCAACGACGGGCACACAATCTATGCCACCGGCCGCAATACCGGCCAGGCAACCGAGGGGCCGGTCGGCTTCGTCCTCGTCAACGTGGATAACGGCGTCATCAGTTGGAAATTCAAGCAACTCGGCATCTGGACGTTCGTGATGATCACCAACCCATCCGACAAGGTGCTCATCATCGATCCGTCGCAGGCGGTCAAGGGGACGGTCGACGTTCGAGCCAAGGTCTGGGACGACAAAGGGGTGGCATCGGCCACGATGCAGGTCGATGGCGGCACGGCGGCGCCGATGCAGCGCATCGGTAGCACGCAGATGTGGCAGGCGAGTGCGGACACAAGCCAGCTCTCCGACGGCGACCACAAGATCAAGGTGAACGTCCAGGGGCTAGGCGGCAACACCTCGGTCGACGAGATCACGTTCGTTGTGCACAAGTCGGGGGCCTACAGTGTCCCGCAACGGCAGCCTGGCGCCGTCGGCAACTCCGTCGGGACCTACACCGACAAGGGGCTGCTCGGCAATCACATCGCGGGCGGCCCCGGCGGGAAGGGTGCGCCGGGCCAGAGTGGCGCCCCGGGCAACGGCCAGCAGCCCGGCGCGGCAGGCTCAGCTCCCGGGGGGCGTGGCGGCCGCGGCCCCAAAGGAGCTGGTGGTCCAGGGGGTGCGGATAGCGCTGGTCCGGCCACCGTCACCGCCGTGAACGGCAATACCCTGACGCTGCAGCTCGCCAACGGTACGACGCAGCAAGTGACGCTCGCGACCGGGGCGACCATCGCCAAAGTCGTGCCGGGGAACTCCAGCGACCTGAAGGCCGGCGAGAAGGTCACCGTGACGCTAATGGCCAACTCGGACGGCAGCAAGTCGGTCAGCGCGCTGGAGATCGAGCCGACCTAAACGCGCTTCTTCGAAGGGCTGGCTCCGGCGCGCTACTATGGACCCGATGGAGAGGAGGTGCGCGACGGATGGCAGCGCCCGATCTGGCCGAGGCCCGCGGCCTCACCGCCACGCTCCTACGGGAGGCGGTGGACGACACGGATGAGGCGCCCTGGATGACCATGCCGGAGTTCCAGGCCCTGGTCATCGCCCTGCTCGCGGGCATCCTGCGCCTGCACAGCCGGCGCCGCCGCCTGGGCTGGCACATCAGCACCGAGCTCGGCGTGAGCATGCCCAAGCCGGAGGGCGGCGCCCTCACCCTGGGCCCCGACCTGTTCGTGGTGGAGGCGGACGAGGCGCTGCGGACCTCCTGGGACATCCCCGCCGAGGGGAAGCCGCCGCGTTTCGTCCTGGAGGTGGTGACCCAGGACAGCGCGGAGCGGGACACCAGCCCGACCCAGAAGGTCGGCTACTACGCCGCGATGGGCGTGGAGGAATACGCCATCTACTGGCCCTATCGCGGCGACGGCGGGTCGCGGCTGTTCGGCCACCGGCGGGACGCGGCGGGGGCCTGGTCGCCCTGGAGCACCGACGAGCGGGGCGTGCTGCGGAGCCGGGCGCTGGGCGGGCTGGGGCTGGCGGCGGCGGAGCCGCCCTGGCTGCGGGTGGTGGACGAGGCGGGAACCTGGCTGCCCTCGCCCGAGGAGGAGGCGGACGCCCGCCTGCTGGCGGACGCGCGGGCGGAGCGGGAGGCCGCGCGGGCGGAGCGAGAGGCGAGGGACCGCCAGCAAGCCGAGGAGCGCGCCGAGGCGGAAGCCCAGCGCGCTGCCGACGCCGAGGCCGAGGTGGCCCGGCTGCGCGCGCTCCTGGAGCGACGGGGGAGCTAATCGCGGCGAGCTCGGCCGCCGCCTCAAGTGTGGTCGGGTGTGCCGGAACGCGCCTAGGCCCGTCGGAGTGTCCGCGTTGCGCTCGCCGCTCGTGGCGAGCGCAACGCTTTTCTACGGCGGTCACTCAGCACCGAACTTGGAGCGGAGGAATACTGAATGGAGGAAGGTCGGGCTACCGATCACCAGAGTCCCTCGGATCGCCGTGTCTTGAATGCTACCGGCCTCCTGCCCGATGTCCTGACGCTAGTTTGGATTCTCTTGGAAGGGCGGCGCCACGAACTCCGCGAGGCGCAGCGAGCGAACTACTTCGTCCCAGACGTGGACGAGCTGCGGCGCGTCTTCGGGCCAGTAAGCGAAGGAGATGAAGATCTGGATGGGGACACGCCGCGCGAGCAGATAACGGGTGAACGCTTCCCTGTGTTCTTCTTCATCGACGTAGTGCGACTCGAGCCACACGATGTCGAGATTGTTGTGCTGCAGTCCGGCGATTCCGCTGCGCCACAGCTCCTGCTTGGGGGTCTCCCTGGTCGCTTGGGCAAGCTGTACGGTCAGGGGAAGGCCACTCCAGTCGACGCCCGTCGGGAGACGGAAGACGGTCGCCTCGAGTGCGCACTGGGCATCTGGCTGCTCACGGTCGAAGAACTTGACGGACGTCTCACCCGGCTCGAATACCCACCCCTCCGGGATGTCGAATCGCGCCGCCCCCTGATCCGCGACGAAGCTCTTGAACCCCTCCTTCACCTCCCACTGGACGTTCTTGAACATGGGGAAGACTTCGCGCTTCCACTTCCTCTTCGCCATCTGAGCGCCCCTTGTGCGAGCTAGCCCCTACGAGATCGAGTCTGACGACGACTGCACTGAGCAGACATTCTACGCGTCCAGTGTATCCGGCACGCGTGCGGTGTGCGCCCCCCGTATGGCCGGAATCCCCACCCTTGAGGAGCGGCAAACGGCGCTCCAGCCGCGCCAGCACGCCCGCGGCGTCGGGACTTTGACGGGTGCGTCCGCCAGCTCGATGGCGCTCGCGAGCCCTCACCAGCTTCGCGGAAAGCCTGAGGCTGAGCAGACTGGATAACGAGCTGCCCCGCCGCGCCTTCTCCACAGCAAAGTGATCGCGCTGAGCCTTCCCGGGCCGGTCGCCCTAGCCACGCTTGCCGTGTGAGCACCATTGCAGGCCATGCCGCAAGCAGCGCCCTCTCAGGGCAGCTTGTTCCTCTTCGGCCTCCCGCTCGCTGCTGTGCCACCCTCTCCGGCAAGTGGATGGTGAAGGTCGTGCCGGTGGCGGCGCTCTGCACGCCGATATCCCCACCGTGCCGTTGGACCAGCGTGCGGGCGATGGCCAAGCCGAGGCCCACGCCGCCCGTTTGGCGGGTCCGGCTGGCATCGACCCGGTAGAAGCGGTCGAACAGGTGGCGTAGCGCCTCCGCCGGCAGCGGCGGCCCGGCTTCCAACCGCGCGAGCGCAAGCATCTTTTTCAGGAGGCGGCGCGTGCGGTCTTCCTCGCTCAGCATGGTGCGCAGCGCCTGGTTGGCCACCGCCGCGTCGTCACGGGCGCACCGCAGGAGCAGATCGGTGTAGCCAGCGACGGCTGCCAGCGGGGTGCGCAGCTCGTGCGCCGCGTCGGCAACGTCATGGCGCGATCATCCCATAGCCGACACCGCGCACGGTCTGGTGCAGTTGGGGCGGGTGGTCCTCCAGCTTGTCACGCAGGGAGCTGATGTACACCCCGACCACGTTGCCGTCGCCCATAAAGTCATATCCCCAGATGCGATTGATGATCGTCTCCTTGCTAAATATTTGGCGAGGATGCTCCATGAACAGCCGGAGCAGGTCGAACTCACGCGGCGTCAACATGATGGGGCGGCCGCCGCGCTCGATGTCGTGGGTCTCCACGTTCATGCGGACGTCGCCGACTTGCAGCGCCAGCCCATAGCGAGGCTGCCTCCGCCGTAATACCGCCCGCACCCTCGCCAAAATCTCCTCGAACCGAAACGGCTTGGACAGATAGTCGTCGGCGCCCAGATTCAGCCCGCGCACGCGATCGTCGACGTCGTCCCTGGCGATGAGCATGACGATGGCGACATCGTGGGTGCGGCGGATGCGCTCGCAGACAGAAAAGCCGTCGAGCCCCGGCAGCATAATGTCCAGGATCACTACGTCGGGCTTGGCGACGGCCACCTTGCGTATGGGGTCTTCGCCCTCCGTTGCCGTAAGGACACGAAACCCTTCGTAGGGCAGGCCCAGCCGAACCAGATAAGGCTTGAGCGCTTCATTCAGCCGTTCCTGGGCAGAGGCGAGGTTGGCCCGCGCCTGGGCTAGGTTGATCTGCAGATCCGTCGACTGCATGGTGATAAGGGTCTGCCCGGTCTGGACCTGGTCACCGACTTTGACATTCACCGTGCCGGAGCCGGGGCTGGTCAGCGTCGATATCTGAGACAGACCGATCGTCCCGTTACTGGTTACCGCCTTCTGGATGGTCGATACCTTGGCAGTTACCGTGGTATAGCTGGGGATCGAGCCGGCGGCGGCGAGACGCTGGCGAAGGTAACCTCCAATAGCAGCGGCAATCAACGCTACAATGGTGACGGAAATGATGACGGCTCTCGGTATGTGCCATCGTGCGGGCGCGCGAGTGCATAGCATACGTATCGTCCTCCTGAACGAGCGTTCATGTGCCGGATTCCACATCGTGAGGCCGGCCATCCGTGTAGTAAGGTAGTGAGAGGGGCTGAGTCCCCACTGAGCGGACGCTAAGAAAACAATGAGAGCCAGCGCCGGCGACTCCATCGTCCGGCAAGACAACCGTGACGGAGCAAAGGGAGACCCTAGACCGATGAGCGTGATTAGCGAAACCACAAGCCGCATCGCCCCTCTCGATCACGAGGCGATGACGGCCGCGAGATTACGCCAAGACGTGCTGACCAAGCCGCAGGGGAGCCTCGGCCGGCTGGAGGCCTTACACGTTCAGCTCGCCGGCATCGCCGGCAATCCGCTGCCATCCGTCGAACGAAAGGCCGTGGTCGTGATGGCCGCTGATCACGGGATCACCGTCGAAGGCGTGTCGGCCTATCCCGCCTCGGTGACGGCGCAGATGGTGCTCAACTTTGTGCGCGGCGGCGCGGCGATCAATGTGCTGGCCCAGCAGGCCGGGGCGCGTGTCGTGGTCGTCGACATGGGAGTCGCCACAGACTTGCCAAAGAACGCGGCGATCATTTCCCGGCCGGTCGCGCGCGGTACACAGAACATGGCTGTCGGCCCGGCAATGGCGCCTGACCAGGCAGAGCTGGCCATAGTCACGGGCATCGACGTGATCGAGGCCGAGATCGAGCGGGGCCTTGATCTGGTTGCCACCGGCGACATGGGCATCGGCAATACCTCCGCCTCCTCGGCCATAGTGGCAGCCGTCACGGGCAAGCCGGTTGCCGACGTCACCGGCCGCGGCACCGGCGTCGACGACGCCGGCTGGCGACGAAAGGTCGCGGCCGTCGAGCAGGCGCTGGCAGTCAATCGCCCGAATACTGCCGATCCATTGCACGTGCTGGCCACCGTCGGCGGCTTCGAAATCGGCGGCCTCATCGGCGTGATCCTCGGCGCCGCGGCACATCGCCTACCCGTCGTGGTCGATGGCTTCATCTCCGGTGCGGCGGCCTTACTGGCGGCGGAACTGTGTCCGCAGGTACGTAGCTACCTGATTGCCGCGCACTCTTCGGTGGAAATCGGCCACCGCGCTATCCTGGAGCGGCTTGAGCTGATGCCCCTGCTCAACTTGGACTTGCGTCTAGGCGAGGGCACGGGCGCAGTGCTCGCCTTCCCCCTCATAGAGGCAGCCTGCCGGATCCCTCGCGACATGGCAACCTTTGCAGAGGCCGGTGTCGAGGAACGGTCCGAGCGTGACGCAGCAACGGCAAACAATCAGCGGTAACAGGAAGATTACAGGAAGCGGCGCTTGTAACATGCTCGTCGGCAGGTTAGCATGAGGTCGTTAGGCGTGGCGACTTCGCCTCCGGGGGAGGAGCGGCCAGACCGGAACGCTCGTCCATCACCACAGATGTGGAGATCCCCAACGTGATCCCGATGCCAACAACGGCTGAGTCCACTGCGCCCGTGCAATTCGAGGGCCCGACGCCCACGGCCCATCGACTTCCCGAAAACCCACTCATCGTTCCCGCGCACGTGCCGCCCACGCGTCCGGATATGGAGGTAGTCTGCGCCTTCAACCCAGCTGCCATCCGTCACGGCGACGAGATCATCCTGCTCCTTCGTGTTGCCGAGCGGCCACGCCCGGGCGCCGACCCTGCGCCGGGATCGTGCATGCTTGATCTGACGGGACCGGAGCCGGTGCTCCTGCCCTGTGGAGACAACATCGGGGGGGAATCGGTCGTTGGCGTGCCCCTCTATGATCCGAATGGAACGCCGCCGGGCATCGTCAGTTGTTATATCCATCGCGACCTGCCGGGTATCGATCTGCACGACCCGCGCGCCATAAGCTACCTCAACCGGCCCTTCCTGTCGCAGATCTCGCACCTGCGGGTGGCGCGCAGCCACGACGGCGTCCACTTTGCCATCGATTCCGAGCCGGCCTTGGCGCCGGCGGGGCTCTTGGAGGAGTACGGCTGCGAGG
>CALBSQ010000212.1 GCA_937967325.1 uncultured Chloroflexota bacterium | reverse complement strand
CCTGCCCCCCTGCCCCCCTGCCCCCCATCAACACGGCCTCAATGGCGGCGTCGGAGACACGGCGCGACCGCTGGACATGGCGGCGCTCGGCGAGGAAGTCCGGCAGGGCCAGGAACGCGGCGCCTTGCCCCCGCAATCGCGCCCGCGCGGCCGGTTCCCGCCAGTGCGGCAGTGTCTCCAGGGCGAACCGGGCCTGCCGCCGCAGCATCAGTCCGAGATAGCGACGGAACAGGCGCGGCGGCATGTTCTTCACCCAGACGAGTGGAAAGTTCCGCCCGCACGCGTAGGAGGCGAACGGTCCGCCGCCGGTGGCGCTGCCGTGATGGTAGACCAGCGCGTCCGGCACGTAGCGGCAGCGCCAGCCTAAGAGTTGAGCGCGAAACGACCAATCGACGTCCTCACAGTAAGAGCCGAGGTGTTCGTCAAAGGGCCCCACCTCGTCCAGCGCGGCCCGCCGATAGAGCGCAGCCGCCGCGGTGGCGCCGAACACCCATTCGGCAACGTCAAGCTGGCCGTGGTCTGCCTCCCAGACCCCGCGGTTGCCCGGCTCGCCGTCCACGCGGTAGAAGTCTCCGGCCGAGTTGATGGTCGACCGATCACGCCAAAAGAGCGCCTTGCTGGCGCAGGAGCCGGCGGTCGGCTGCTGGGTTAGGACATTCGTCAGCGCCTCCAGCCAACCGGGCGCGGCCTCGGTATCATTATTGAGGAGCGCGACAGCATCGCCGCGGCTGTGCCGGACGCAGGCATTGAACGCGGCGGCGATGCCCGGACGGCAGCCGAGCTGTACCCACTCGACATCTGGAAACTGGCTTGCCACTAGCTCGGCGGAGCCGTCGGTCGACGCACTATCGACGACGACGACCTCGTCCGGGAGACGCGCCTGCTGTTGTAAGGCTGAGAGGCAGGGACCGAGATAACGGCGGCCATTCCAGTTGGCGATCGCCACACTGACGCGCAGGGGCACGTTCCTCCACCAGATCAGCCGCTCGATCCTGCCGCCATTCGGCAGCATCCGTACTCTATCATGATCATGGGAGTTCCTCGGAAAGGACATCCGCCGTGCAGCGGTCCTGGCGTATCCTCCTCACCAGCCTGGGCATCACCTTTGTCGCCCTCCTCTCCTTCGCTGCCGGTATCTGGGCCGCGCCGGTAATTCGTCCGGTCGTCGGCGGCGGCAGCGCCGGGCCAGGCGCCGGAACGAGCTTGCAGGTGCTCTGGCAGGTGTGGAACATCGTGACCGACAACTACGTGGACCGGTCGAAAATCAACGCAGAGCAGATGACCTACGGCGCCATTCGCGGCATGCTGGCAACGCTGGACGACCCCGGCCACACCCGATTCCTCACCAGCGCCGACTACCGCAGTCAGGAGAACCACTTGCAGGGAAAGTTCGTGGGCATCGGCATCGTGCTCGACAGTAGAAACGGTCAGCTCATCGTCCAGGAGGTCTATCCCGACTCGCCGGCCGCGCGAGTCGGTGTCCAGCTCGGGGATACCATCGTCAGCATCAACGGCATGCCCGCCACCAATGCGACGCCAGACCAGGCGGCCAACAGCATCCGCGGCCCGCGTGGCTCCTCCCTGACACTGGGCGTGCGCCATTCCGGACAAGACGCGGCGCAAATCCTGTCCCTGGTCCGCGAGGACATCCACCTGGTGTCGGTGCGCTGGCAGTTCCTGCCGGGCACGCACATTGCCGATGTCGCGATCAGCGAGTTCAGTCAGGGTACGACAGTGGGCGTCCGCGACGCCGTGACCGCGGCGAAGCAGCAGGGGGCCACCCAGTTTGTCGTGGACCTGCGCGATGACCCCGGCGGCCTACTGGACGAAGCCGTCTCCGTGTCGAGCCTCTTCCTCTCCTCCGGCAAAGTGCTGGTGGAGCGAGACGCCCACGGAAACGAGCAATCGCATCCAGTCCAAGCCGGCGCGGTCGATACCACCGATCCGCTGGTGGTCCTGGTCAATCACGGCACGGCAAGCGCGGCCGAGATATTCGCGGCGGCCATGCAGGATAATCACCGCGGCGCCGTGATCGGCAGCACCACCCTCGGTACCGGCACAGTCCTCTCCACGTACCGCTTGCTCGACGGCTCGGCGCTGCTGCTAGGAACGCAAGAGTGGCTCACCCCGGATGGTCAGTCGCTCTGGAAACACGGCGTCACGCCCACCGTGGACGTCCCCAAAACCGACGGCGACATCATTCTGCGTCCGGGCACCCTGGACTTCCCCTCGACCAGCGCCCAGATAGCCGGCAGCAAAGACGCGACCCTCCAGCGGGGACTCCAAACACTGGAATCGGCGGCGCGTCGCTAGGAGGCCATTCGCGATGCGAATGTCTTACTAGCCCAGACGAACCCCCACAGAAACTCCGGCGAGCACGCTACCGTCCTTCGGACTCAGATCGAGTATCTCGATCGTACCGAGCCCGCCCGCGCCGTCAGCGAACGGCAGCGCCGCGCGGAACGTCCCCGGCTTCCCCATCTCTCCGTTCACCATGAGCGGACCCCGGCCGACCAGCCGGCCGTTGTGATCGTAGATACGGTAGCCGAGCGTGGCCTCGAAGGGGGTTACCGCCACGCGGCCACGGACCTCGACCGGGCTGCTGACCATCGCACCGGCTACCGGCGCGTCGATAGCGATGGAGCGAATGTAGAGGACCTGCAGGCCAGCCGTGCCGGCATCGGACTCCCACGAAAAGCGCTGCGTGTTCAGGCGCTCTTGTAGGCCGTAGGGGCCGTTGATCGACGACCGGTAACCGCTAGTAAAGGCGGTGAAGTTATCGGCCTTACGCCACACCAGGAGACCCTTTGTCGTATGTCGCAGGGCATCGCCGTTGGCAGGGTTGTGCGCCTCGCCATCCAAACACGCGCCTACTTCGGTAGGGATAAGGGCGGCCAGGGTAGCAAATCCGAGCTGAAACCGGCATGCCGGCGTCGCCCGGGTCACGCCTGGCCCGAACAGCAGCGCCACGAGGAGGACCAGACCGGCAAAGAGTTGACGTCGCACGTTTCCCATCCTCTCGGCTGATCGCTACTATACGTCCGGCTGATGTAACGGTAACGAGGAGTGGTTCGTGAGCTCGGTCTATGAGTCGCTCGGTGTGCGGCCAATCATCAATGCCGCGGGTTTTCAGACGCGTTTTGGCGGTGCGCCGCTGCCGCGCGAGGTCCTCGACGCGATGGCGGAGGCGGCCTCCGCCTGCGTGCGCATGGAGGAGCTGCAGGAAGCGGCAGGAAAGGTCATCGCCGAGGCAACCGGCGCGGAGGCCGGGATTGTGACGTCCGGCGCCGCCGCCGGCCTTACACTGGGGACTGCCGCATGCCTGGCCGGCCTGGACGTCGCCCGCATGGACCGCCTGCCCGACACGACCGGCATGCCTGACGAGGTCGTCGCCCAGCGCGCCCACCGCAACGCCTACGACCACGCGGTGCGTGCCGCCGGCGCTCGCTTCGTCGAAGCCGGCTACCTGGGCTATCCCGGCGCCGGCGGCACGCACCCCTGGCAGGTCGAGGCCGCCATCAGCGAGCGCACGGCAGCGCTGTATTGGGCGGTCATGGATGCGCCCGGAACGGTGCCGCTGGCCGAGCTCTGCCGGATCGCCCATGGACACAGCCTGCCGGTGATCGTCGACGCCGCCGCGGCGCTCCCACCCGCCGAGCACTTGCGCGAGTTCATCGCCGACGGAGCAGACCTCGTTAGCTACAGCGGTGGCAAAGCCCTCCTGGGACCGCAGGCCAGCGGGATCCTCTGCGGACGCAAGGACCTCATCCAGTCGGTGCTGCTGCAGCAGCAGGATATGGACGTCCACCCCGAATCCTGGAGCTATCGCGTCCGCTACCTGGAGAGCGGCGTCCTGCCCGGTCCGCCGCATCAGGGCATCGGCCGTGGCTTCAAAGTGGGCAAGGAGGAGATCGCCGGCCTGGTGACCGCTCTGCGCCGCTACGTTCAACGCGACCACGGCGCCGACCACGCCCGCTGGGAGCGACTTGCGAACGACGTCGCGGAGGGCCTGGCCGGCATCCCCCACGTGCGCGCCACCTGCTTCTGCCCACCAGCCCAGGCGGTGCCGCGAGCACATGTCGAGCTGGACGAGCAGGCCTTGGGACTATCGACCTTCGACGCCATCCAGCGCCTGCTCGACGGGGAGCCGCGCGTCGCGGTGAGCGAGGGCCGCGCCCGCCAGGGAGGACTCGTCGTCAATCCCACGGCGCTGCGCGACGAGGACCTGAACCCGTTGATCACGCGCCTGCGCACGGTGCTCGGCGGCCAGGCCCAGCCTTGAGTGAAGGAGAGAAACGATGTTCCAGGCATCCTACAACGGGAGCAACAAGAAAATCCTATGGCAGGAGCTGTGGCGGCATGAGTTCGAGGAGGCGCTGCGCCACGACCCGGTCGTGATCGTGCCCACCGGCTCCGTGGAGCAGCACGGTCCCCACTGCCCAATGGACGTCGATATCGCCGGACCGTTCCACATGGCAGTGGAGACGGCGAAGCGGATTGCGGACTTTCCGGTGATCGTGGCCCCTCCGCTTTGGAGCGGCTTCACGCACTACAACATGGGTTTCGCCGGCACCATCAGCCTGCGCTTGGAAACCTATCAGAACCTGCTGGGGGACGTGCTGCGCAGCATCCACGCCAACGGCTTCCCGCGCCTCGTGGTGATCAACGGCCACGGCGGCAACACGGCGCCGAACTGGGTGGTCACCACGCAGCTCGCCGAGGAGAGCATCTTCCCCATCACCTTCAGCTACTGGCAGTCGGTGCGCGATGAGATGCTGGCCTGGTCGGAAGCCGACGAGGGCAGCGTCGGCCACGGCGGCGAGTGGGAAACGTCCCTCCAGCTCCACCTGCGCCCGCACCTGATCGACCAGAGCCGCATGGTTGCCGACGTCTTCCCCAACCCCTACAGCCCCAACCTGCGGCACTTCGCCCAATATGCCGAGCGCCGCCGCGATACCGCCAAGGTGACTGGCGTGATGGGCAACCCGCTGGTCGCCAGCGCCGCCAAGGGCGAGCGGCTTTTCCACGCCATCGTGGACAAGCTGGTCCAGCTCGTCGGCGAGATGCATCGCGCGCCGGTCCGGCAGTACAAGGAGTTCGGCAGCCACTGCCCCTAAGCACGAGAAGCTGTCTGAGAAAGGGGCGAGGGGGCGGAGCATCCAGGTGAAACACCATCCGGAGTGCTGCCATGGCCCCTCCGCCCCGTCTGTATGCTACCGACCTGACTGACGCCGAGTGGGCGATCCTCGAGCCGCCGCCGCAGCCACGGGGCCGGCAGCCCAAGTGGCCGCCGCGCCTCATCGTGGATGGCGCGTGCTCCGTCGTCCGCTCCGGCTGTCAGCGGCGCCTGCTCCCCCGCGAGTTCCCGCCCCGGCAGACGGTCTCCCATTACCTTCCGACCAGCGGACACTTCGAATGGTTCCGACTTCCGCCGGCCAGGGAGGCCTCCCGTGCCAAAAGACTCTGCTTAGCTCAGGATTAAGTGGGAGCGGCGGAAGCTCACCAGCGAGGCTCCCAGCAAGATCGCATCCAGGACGGCAAGCACGGCCATGGCGATGAGCCAGAACTGGGAAGCGCTCAACGAGGCGATCGCCTCTGCTGGCACCGCTTTGAGGGCCAGCACGACCCCTACTACCAGCACCAACGTGGCCACGATGAGATATTGTTGCGCCTGCCGCACCGTGGCTGACCGCAGCGAGATCAGCACGCCTCCGCTCACGCCCAGCAGGTTGGCGAGCAGGCTCAACGCGAGCGTTTCCAGGAGAAGGTCGACCTGCGTGTAGAACTCCCAACTCCCCTGCCCTTTGGTCAGGTTGGCCACGATCAGGCCGAGGAGCAGGCCAAGCAGCGCCGTGCCCCAGGCATAGCCCGTCGTGACGATGATCTTGCTGAGCAGGATCGCTCGATCGCTGACGCGGCCGGCCAGGAGCGTTTCCAGCGTATGGCGCTCCCGCTCTCCGGCGATGGCGTCGCCAACGAAGCTGAGAATGACGAGGAGAGGGATAACCAGGACGATCGCCACGGCGAGGGGGGTGAGGGCCAGCCATTTCGGTCCAATGCGCCACGGTGAAAAGATTCCCAGAATGCCGAGCAAGATCAAGGGGCGGATCGAGGCTGACCATCCGCCCTGCAAGACGGAGTCCTTAGTTTCTTTCCAGATCATAGTCCGGATGTCGCTCATCGCTGTTCTTCCTCCATCAAGGTCAGGAACACCTCCTCCAGGCTGGCCTTGCCCCGGCGCACTTCCTCCACCTCTGCGCCCGCATGGACCAGCAGACTCACGAGCGGGCCCATCTCGCCCTCGCCGCGCAGCGCTATGAGGAGATGGCTGTTGTGCAATTCGGCATGGGCGACCTGCGGCCGCTCTCGGAGCGTGGCCAGCATCGGCTCGGTGAAGCCACGCCCCACGATCTCTGCCTGCGGGCCTCCCGTCCTGGCGCGCAGCGCATCGGGGGCGCCAACCGTGACGAGTTTGCCCTGGCGAATCACGCCGACCTGCGCACAGAGCGTTTCGGCCTCGGTCAGGTTGTGGGTGTTGAGGAAGACCGTGACTCCTTCGCGTGCGACCAGGTTGGCCAGGTCATCGCGCAAGGCTGCCGCCGCCACCGGATCAAACCCGGCAGTCGGCTCATCCAGGAAGACGAGTGGCGGGTGGTGAAAGAGCGCGCGGGCGACCGCGAGTTTCTGCTTCATGCCCCGGCTCCAGGCACCCACCAGATCGCGGCGGCGATCCCAGAGATCCAAGTGGGTGAGCAGCTCTTTGGTGCGGGCCCGGCGTGCGGGCGCAGGCATCCGGTAGATGCGCCCGTACAAGTCGAGATTATCTTCGGCGCTCATGCGTTCGTAGAGTCCCGCAAACTCCAGCAGCGCCCCACTGCGGGCGCGAATGTCGTCCGCCTGGGTGCGGGTATCAAAGCCCAGCACCCAGGCCCGACCCTGGGTTGGCTCCAGCAGGCCAAGCAGCAGATGGATGGTCGTGGTTTTGCCAGCCCCATTTGGTCCGAGAAACCCAAAGACGATGCCCGCAGGCACCTCCAAGGAGAGATCATCGATCGCTTTGACCGTACCAAAGGAGCGGGAAAGGTGTTCGGTGCGAATGATCGGCTCCGGCATTGCCATACAACTCCTGTTTTTGTTCTATGATGGCTATACCATTTTATAGTCATTCACCAGCATTGCTTTGCGTCGAAGCCCGCTTTGGTTTCATGCCGAAGAGAAACCGCGTGACGTTCGTCCGCTTCACCAAGAGGTCGTACGCCAGCAACGTCGCCACAATCGTCAGGCCGAGGATGACGACGTATTTGAGCTCAACGGGCCAGTCCCGCCCTGCGATGGCGTAGCCGATCAGCGACAGGATCAGGAAATGGAGAATGTAGATCGGATAGGTCGCCTCGGTCAGATAGCGCAGCACGCGGTTGGTCCGGTTCAGGAAGCGATGCCCCAGGCCGAGCAACGCGATCACCCAGCACCAGCGGTCGATTACCGCGACGATTCGCTCTACGCTGCCATTGATCTGCATGTTGGTTTCCGCCATGAAGACGATCATCACGATCAGGACGACGCCGGCCGCCAGCGCGTACCATGCCTGCGCGTCGATCGCTCGTCCGAAGCGCGGATCGGAGAAAATGATGAAGCCGTAGATGAAATAGAACAGGTAGAAGCATCGGAGGAGGTTGTTGTTATTGTCCGCGGGGGAGATGCCTAACACGGGGATCGCCAGCAGGAAGATGGCGCCGGGTTGCCCGCAGAGGGAGGCAAGCCGGGCGATCGCCCGCACCCCCGGTGGCGTGCGCAGGAAGACGAAGAGCGGGAGGGCGACGAGGGAGAAGGCGAGCAGATAGACGATAAACCACAAATGGCCGGTGCCGACGACCGTGAAGGAGAGGCGCGGGTTCCCGGGCAGTTGGTACAGGAAGTCCCAGCCAAAGAGGTGGGCGACGATCGTGGGAACGGCGAGCCAGGCGACGATCGGAACCAACAAGCGCTTGACCCGCTCGGACCGGTAGTCTTTGGGCGTGTGCCGCTTGAGGGCGAACTTGGTCGCGGCGCCCGCGAGGAGGAAGAGCAGCGGAATGATCCAGACCGAGAGGTAGATAGCAATGGTATCCACCGTCAGGGTGTGCTGGGTGTGCTGGACGTTTACCGTACCGCCCGAGAAGATGAGGGCGCTATGCAGCGCGATGACGGCGAAGACGGCCCCGGCCCGCAACCAATCGACATCGTAGCGCCGTTCCGGCCTGGGTGGGGGCGCCGCGAGCCCGCTGACTGCACTCGGGCGGGCTTCGTTGATCGCCTGAAGCGATGGCTGGACGGCGGTCGCGCTGAGAGCAACGCCCTCCGGCGTTGTCTGTTCCGAGAGCGATGACATCGGGGCCCTTTCCTGTTCACGCGTAGGAGCACGCCTCATTCCCGACGAGTGGCCCGGTCGAACAGCGTCACCAGTTCCTGCGCATAGGAATCCGGATCGAGGGTGGGATTGGCCAGCAAGCAGCGCGCCGTCCCGTCGATGGCCCCGCGGATGGTGACCGCCATGACCCGCAGATCGAAGGCTCTGAACTCGCCCTCGTCCTGGCCCTGACGCAAAATGGCTTCCAATGCCTCCAGGTCGGCTTCCTCTTTGCCCGGATGGTAACGCAGCTGGCCGTCTTCCGTGCGCACGTTGAGCACGATGTCGATGATCGCCATCATCTGCAAACGATGGGCGGCAATGTAGGCGATATTGCTGCGGAGATAGGCCCGCAACCTCGCCCCGGCGGTGGGCTCGGCGGCGATCCGCGGCCCCATAAAGGACGCGGCGGCCCTGCGGATGCCCTCCACCACCTGCTCAATGAGCTCCTCCTTGCTGTCGAAGTGATAGGTGATCACGCTCTTGCTAATGTTCGCCCGCTTGGCAATTTGCGCCAGCGACGCCTGCGCATAGCCCAGGGTGGCGATGGTCTCGATCGCACACTCGATGAGCTGCGCTCGCCTGGCAGCCTCGATGAAGGAGAGGTGCTTCTGCCCGCCCGGTGCATTTTCCGTCCGCATGGACGGATTATAGCACAATTGGCCTAGAGTTGTCAGTCTTTTTCCGAGGGGGGATGCGCCACAGAGTAGTGCGTCGCAGCCCGCTTGCAGCACGCGAGCAGGCACTACCCCAGATGAGGCGCATCAGGGCGGATGCTTACCAAGCGGCCTACGACGCACAACGTTGTTACCGCTGGCGGACCTAATCTCGCCCGCCGGACCGCCCGACGCCGCGGCGTCGGGCGGTCCGGCGGGGCCCGGCCCATCACCGGCTCGCCGCCTCTTGCGCTACCCCTGTCGTAATGCCTGGATGGGGTCCAGCCGCGCGGCACGGCGAGCGGGCAGGAAGCCGAAGACGATACCGGTGAGCACGGCGATCGCGAGCGCCGCGGCCACGGCCGGCGGCGAGGGCAGCCAGCTCAGCGACATCGAGGAGCCCTGGGGGATCTGCGATGCCAGGACGGTATGGGTGACGATCAGGGTTACCACGAAGCCGGCAATTACACCAACGACGCCACCGGCCAGGGACAGGGCCGTCGCTTCGGTCAGGAATTGCAGCAGCACATCTTCGCGCCGCGCGCCGACTGCCACGCGCACGCCAATCTCTCGCGTCCGCTGCCGCACCGAGGCCAGCATCACGTTGATAATCCCGGCGCCGCCGATCGCCAAGGCGACGGACGCAATGGCCGCCATGCTCGTCTCAATAGTGCGGCCGATCTGCTGGTTCTGCTCGATCAAATGGTTGTATTCGTAAACCTGGAAGTCATCCTGGGCGCCGGCCGCGATGTGATGCTGCTGCTCTACGGCTTTGGTGGCAGCGGCAACGACGACGGGCAAACTCGCGACCTGATCGACCTGAAGTCGCATCGAGCGAACGGTCGGGCTTGCACCGAACAAGCGCTGCTGGGCCGTGCTGAACGGTACATAAATCGTGTCGTGCAGGTTGAGGCCGCCATTGTTCTCCATCCACTCCAGCACACCAACCACGCGGAAATCGACGCTGCCCAGCCGCAGGTGCTGGCCGACGGGATCGGCGCCGGGGAAGAGCTGGCCGGCCAGCGTCTGCCCGATGATCGCCACCGGTGCTCCAGAGTGCTCGTCCCCAGCCGCAAAGAAGGCGCCGCTGGTGAGCGTGAGATTCAGAATGCGCTGCATCTCCGGATAGACGCCCAAGACGCTCGACTTGCCGGTCTTGTCGGCGGCGACCACCGATTCCACTCCTTGGCTGACCGGACTGGCCGCAACGACGTGGTCAAGCTGGCGCACGGCAGCAACGTCCTCCTCAGTGACAACCGGCTTCGTTGGCCCGGAGGCGTCGCCCGCCGTGATTGGCAGGGAGGAAGCGATCGTGACCAGAGTCGTCGAGAACTGAGCCAGCGCCTCTGCCGTAAAGGCGTTGGCAATCTCACCAAACGAGTCGATCAGGAGCACACCGCAGATGGCGACCACGATGCAGAACATTGTCAACACCGAGCGCAGCCGGTAGGTCGGCAGCATCGCAAGCGCCGCGCGAACGCTCTGGCCGAGCGCCGGCCGACGTGCCGCCTTTCCCGTCGCCGGCAGCGGCGGCAACCGCCAGCCGCCGCGCTCGTCCGGCGGCGTCGATTCATCGCGACTCATCGCTGCTACTCCCATCGCCCCGTCGCACGAGGACGCCATTCATCAACGCTCTCGGGTCCAGCATCCTAGCTGAGGAACCTAATCGTACCTTGGAGCTACCTGGGCATTTGCTGAAGACCGGGTAGGTGCAGCTATTGGGAGTGAGTGGTGGCGGGGCGCCCACCCTCGCTCCCATCGCCAGTACCGCATCAGCCCCGAGCGCGTCGTGCCGAACCACTGTCCACCCCGATGTCGAGGCCGCGGCCGCCGCCGGGAAGCGTGGAACCGGGACCCTGATGAATGCGTCATAGTCATGGCGCGCGACGCCGGGCTGACCAGTGTGAGGAGTCAACCGATGGGGATGAGGCCCGGCCGGGCAAGGCCACTGTTGTGTCTTCTGCTGATGGCCACCTTGCTGGCCGGCTGCGCGCGCGGGCCAAGCGCGCAGGCGCCCACCGTAACTCCCTCATCGGCTCAGGCCACTGCCTCGCCAACAGCATTCGTATCGACGACCGCCTCAACCATCCTGTCGGCAAGCAGCACTGCCACGGCAACGCCGGCTCCCAGCCCAACGGCTAGCGCCACGCCACCCCTGGTGACGGCCAGCATCGGCGACGCTGCCGGCGACGTGCCGCCAACGGCCCCGCTGAAGGTCGCCTTCTCCCAGCCAATGGACCAGCAGTCGGTCCAGCAGGCCATCGAGGTGCATCCCCCCGTCCCCGCGCAGACTTCCTGGCAGGGCAACAACCTCGTCTACACGCCGACCCAAGCATGGCCGGACGCCACGCTCGTGACCTTCACCCTGAACGCCTCTGCCAAGACGGCCGGCGGCGCGCCGCTCTCCGGTCCCTACCAGTACCGCTTCGTGACGGAGCCGAAGTTCGACGCCGTCGAGCTGTCTCCCGCCGACAGCAGTACGTTCGTGCCCCCGAACGCGGTGATCAACGTCGTCTTCAGCCGGCCGGTGGACCAGGCGACGCTTGCCGCGAACGTCAGCATCAGTCCTAAAGTCGAAGGGACGTTCCAGCAGCAAGGGCGAACGATGACCTTCGTACCGACCCGCCCGCTGAGCCTCAACTCCACCTTCACGGTGACGCTCGGTACGGGTATCCACGACACCTCCGGGGAGCCGCTCCCGGCCGCCAAGACCTGGCGCTTCACCACGCAGCCCCAGGCGTCCACTCCAAACCCTGGATTAACTCCCATGGGCGGCCAGGTCGTCTTTGCCGGTATTGCCGACCCGCATCAGCTCGCCTTCACCTCCTACGGCGTGCCCAGCGTCCACCTTACGGTCTACCGAGTCCCGACCGCCGCGGCGTTCGTCGCCGCCTACGCCGCGAGGCCGACCGGCAATCAGCCCAACGTCGACACGAGCAGTTTCACTCGCATCACCAGCGTCGATGCCACCATCCCAGATCCCAACTCGCAAGGGGCGAAGCTCCTCACCATCGCCCAAACTGATGCGCTGGGTGCCTATTACGTGACCGCGTCGGCGGGAGCAACAACGCTACCGGGCCGCTTCCTGGTGGTGAGCGATCGCGGGTTGCTGGTCAAACAGAGCTCCACTGGCGTGCTGGCCTGGATCACCACCCTGGCCGACGGCAAGCCCGTCGCCGGTGCGCCGGTACAGGTCTACTCGCAGGATGACGGCAAGCAGCTGCTCCAGGGCAGCGCCGGCGCCGACGGCGTGTTCGAGGGGGCCGTCCAGCCGCAAAGCCGGCCGGACGGGACACCCTTCCTGCCCAATCTGCTCGTCCTCTCCGGATCTGACGCCGCGTTCACCATCTCCGGTACCAGCTTCGATTTTTACGCCGGCGGCTACACTGCTGTCCCCACTACCTTTCGCACGTACGCCTATACCGACCGCCCCATCTACCGACCGGGGGACACCGTCCACCTGCGCGGCCTGGTGCGCGCCGAAAACGATGTTCACTATCGGTTGCCCGGCGACGTTCCCGTTCAGCTCACCATCACCAGCCCGCTCAACGGCTCGCCGCTGGTCGATCAGCCGGTCCACCTGGACGCGGCCGGCAACTTCGCCGCCGGCGTGCCGCTCGCGTCGAGCTTACCGACCGGGTACTACAGCGTCGGCGTGTCCGTCGGCAACGCCCGATCAGACGTCGGGAATAGCTATCGCGGGGCCAGCTTCCAGGTGCAGGAGTACCGCAAGCCCGAGTACGCCGTCACCCTGAGCGTGCCGGCAGGCCCCTTCGTGAGCGGCGACAGGATCCCCGTCTCCGTGTCCGCGCGCTACTACGTCGACCAACCCGTGAATGGCGCCAAGGTCAAGCTGCAGGTCAATCGGGCGCAATGGTTCGAGCCGTACGCGCCGGGCGGCAACCAGCAAGGCGACCCCGAAGCGGCCGAGCGCGGCACATTCCGCGGCGGCTTCTATGGCGACCCCGTGCAGACGCTCGACGGCACGCTCGACGCCAACGGAACGAACACCTTCACGCTGACCGCCGACCTCGGCAAGCTCACCCAGTCGCAACGGTACATGTTCGAGGCAACCGTCACCGACCCGGCCAACAACCCGGTCAGCAACGTCGCCTCGACGGTGGTCCATCGTGGCGCCCTGGTGCTCTACGCCCAGCCCAAGAGCTATGCCACTCAGACCGGCAGCCCCGTGGACACCGCCTTCACCGTGCAGAACTTGCAGGGACAGCCGCAAGCCGGCGTCCCAATCCGATGCAACGTCATCGAGCAGACCTACGACGTCACCCAGGAGGGCAACCAGAAAGGCGCCTGGCCGGTCTACCACCTCGTCGAGGTGCCCGCCTACAGCCTCACCGCCATGAGCGGCGCGGACGGCAACGTGGCATCCCCCATCGTCTTGCCCCGCACCGCCGGCTATCGCGTCAGTTGTTCCGTCGGCGATAGTCACGGCAACGTCGTGAGCCGCGACACCTACCTTTGGGCTGCCAGCGGCCCAGCCGCCCCCTATGCCACCGCAGGCGACCGCCTGTCCGTGGCAACCGACCGCACCGTCTACGCCATCGGCGATATCATCAAGGTGCAGGTGCTCTCGCCAGTGCCCGACGTGACGGCCTTAGTCACCGTCGAGCGCGGCAAGATCTACAGCCACCAGTTGCTGCAGTTCAGCGGCAGCACCGGCTCGTTCACCCTGCCCGTAACTGCCGACGACGTGCCAAACGTGCAAGTCTCGGTGGGCGCGCAGGGGAGAGGCCATATCCTCATCGGCGCGGCGCCGGTGCGCGTGCCCGCGACGCAGCGCTACCTCAGCGTCGCAGTGAAGGCCGACAAGCAGCAGTACCAGCCCGGCGAGCGGGCGACCATCACGCTCACAGCAACCGATACCGCCGGCAAGCCGGCCCAGGGGGACTTCTCCATCGGCGTCGTGGACGAGGCGATTTATGCCCTCGTCGACTACTCCCAGGAGACCATCAAAGCCGGCTTCTACGGTCCGCAGCCGGTGCCGGTGCTCACCGGCGCGTCGCTGGAAGCGGTCGCCGGACGCAACGGGGGCGGCGGCCGGGGCGGCGGAGGCGGTGGCGGCGCCAGTGGCGGCAGCCTGCGCACCGACTTCCCCGACACCGCGTTCTGGAGCGCCAACGTCCACACCAACGCTGGCGGGCAGGCCAGCGTGCAGATGACCATGCCGGATAGCCTCACCACATGGCGAATCACCGCGATCGGGACGACCCCCGACACCCAGGTCGGCTACGTCACCGCCGACATTGTAGCGACCAAGCCCTTCCACGTGCAGCCGGCCTTCCCCCGCTTCCTCACGGCGGGCGACCAGGTAACGCTCACGGCCATCGTCGACAACGCCACCGACGCGGCGGTCCCAGCCACCGTGACGCTGACCGCCGACGGCGTCACCCTCAACGATCCAGCCCAGCAGCAGGCCAAGGCGCCCGCTCGCGGCAGCGCGGTGCTCTCCTGGCGGGCCAAGGTAGGAAGCGGAGCCAGCGCGGCCACCACCGTGCAGGCCAGCGGCGGCAACCTATCGGATGCTATCAAGACCACCCTCGCCATCCTGCCCGGCGGCACGCCGCGCAGCGTCAACCGTTCCGGCCAACTGACCGGCAGCAACACGGACGTGCCGCTCAACGTCCCCGCGGATGCGCTCAGCGGATCAGCAACGCTGGACGTAGCCATCACTCCCACCCTGGCCTCCGGCATCACTGCCGGCAGCCTCTCCCTGTACGGCTACCCCTACGACTGCGCCGAGCAGACCGCCAGCTCCTTCCTGCCGGCCATCCTGGCGAAGGAGGTCTACGCCGAGGCGGGCCTGACCGATGCCGGCAAACAGTTGCCGCCCGACCTCGACCAGCGCGTCGCTGCCGGCTTGCAGCGCCTGTACGCGCTCCAACACCCCGACGGCGGCTGGAACTGGTGGTCCTTCGACCAGACCGACCCCTACATGACCGGCTATATCGTCTACACGCTCGTCCAGGCCAGGCAGCTTGGCTATCCCGTCGTCGAGAGCAGCCTGCAGCGCGGCCTGGCGTCACTCCACAAGCAGCTCGACTCGCCGGCCGCCGGCCTGTCCACCCAGGCCTACATGCTCGACGTGCTCGCCATCGCCGGCCAGCCCGACACGGCGCGAGCGCAGACGCTCCTCGCTCGCGCCGGCGAGATGGCCTCCTATGGCCGCGGCTTCCTCGCCCAGGCGCTGCAGTTGACCGGGGCGATCGACCAGGCCAACCAGCTGCTGGCGCAGCTCGGTCAGGAGGCCCAGCAGACCGACACCACCGCCTCCTGGCACGAGCAGCTGGACAACCTGCCCCCGCTGCGCGGCTCGGTCGTCTACAGCACCGCCGCCGCGCTGGACGCCTACACCCGCCTCGACCCCAGCAACCCGATCGCCGTCAAGGCCGCCCGCTACCTGTTAGCCTCCCGCCTCGGCACGAGCTGGGACACCACCCACGACTCCGCCGTCGCCCTCATGGCGCTCAATCGCTACCTGCTGGCCCACGGCGACTTCCAGGCCAATCAGCACTATCAGGCCTCCTGGAACGGCCAACCGCTGAAGGATGTCCAGGTGACGCCCGGAATGCCCAGCGCCTCACCGGCTGTCATCCACGTCCCGGCAGCCCAGGTACGGCCCCAGAACACGCTGCACATCACCTCAGACGGCAACTCCACGCTATTCTGGTCCGCCGCGCTGAGCTACCGCGCCGCCGCCCCCAAGGCAGCGACGGGCGCCGACCTGCGCGTCAGCCGCGCCTACCTGCTCCCCGACGGCAGTCCGGTCAGCGGCCCCCTCGCGGCCGGCAGCGTCGTGAAGGTGCAGCTCACCGTCCACGCCGCCGCGGCCCTCAGCTACGTACAGATCACCGACCACCTGCCGTCCGGCTTCCAGCCGCTAAACCCGGCGCTGGCCACTACCCAGGCCCAGCCGCGACCGAACCAGCCAGGCGCCCCCTACGACCACCTCGACCTGCGCGACGCGGAAGCCGACTTCTTCATCACCGCCCTCGCGCCCGGTGATCACCAGCTCAGCTACTACGCGCAGGCATCAACGCCGGGTACCTTCCAGGCGCCGCCGGCAGTGGCGTCGCTGATGTACGATCCGGGCGTGAGCGGGGTCTCGCAGGGGGCAAGCGTCGTGGTGAATCCTTGACCATCCCCAGCGGCCAACGTCGTATACTCCCGACGGGGAGATAATGGGATGCGCGCGAACGACGGCTCGTCAAGATGCAGCACCGCTCAACAGAGCCGGTCCGAACGAGATGACGTGCTCATTGAGCGGGCCGAGGCGAGCCGCCAGCCGCTCGATCCCGAGGTCACGCTATTCGCCGACGATTCGCCGCCCAGCTTGGAGGCACGCCGGCTCCTGGACGACGCTGGCGTGCGGTTTCGCACGCTGCCCGCAACCGGCCCAAGTATCCCGGCGGTGGTGTTCGGCGGCGTCGAGTTCGACCGTCTCTCCGGCGTGCAGGAGCTCATCCAGGGCCTCGCCGCGTTCGACACGGCGTTGTTCGGCGGCCTCAGGCAAACGCTGCCGCGTCGACTCGGCGCAAGGATGAAGCCGTTGGAACCAGTTCGCGGGAGAGGTGATCAAGTGCCGGCATCGCACCAGCACCGGACCGCCTAGCGGCGCGAGGCCGGCGCGGGATCGTTCGGCCCCTGAACCAGATGCCTCGAGTTGCTCGCGTCCACGGCTATCATGGGACCAACAGGACGTCCGCCGTCGAGATTCTTCGCGACCGGTTCCGGCTCAGCCGCAACAGCTGGGACTGGCTAGGTGACGGCATCTATTTCTGGCAAGATGCCCCGGCTCGGGCCTGGGGATGGGCGCGGATGCGCTATGGCGACGACGCGGCCGTGATCCATTCCCTGATCCGCCTGGAAGATTGTATGGATCTCCTCGACACCGTCTGGGCCGCCCCACTCAACGACGCCTATCTGTCGCTCCGCACGTTGAGCCAGCGAGCGAACCAGCCATCACCACGGCAGCGTCGCGCCGGTGGTGCTCACCGGTTAGATCGAGCAGTCATCAATCACGCGGTTGATCAACTCCAAGCGCAGGGAATTACCATACGCTCGGTGCGAGCCGTATTCCAGGAAGGGGAGCCGATCTATCCCGACTCGCATCTCCTCACCCGCTCGCACATCCAGATCGCGGTTCGCGATCCCGCACTCATTGTACGCTCGACGCGCTTACGCCGGTAGCCGCCTGGGGGCGCTCGTGCGCGACGTGGCATGACGTTGGTCTGGTAGCTCAAAGCTGCCGAGCGCCGTAGGCAAGTGACGCTGCAGTAATAGGAAACTACGCAAATTTATCTGCCTTATTCTGCGGTCTCTCCGCTACTCCGCACATTCTGTTGTTCAGAGCTGCTAACCGACTCACTCAATGTCTGATTTCTTTTCTCGCGCAAGTCGTTAATATAACCAACGAACTTTTCCGGAGAGTACCGGCCCTCGTTCTCCCAGAATGTGTCAAACATTGGGTGATAAACCCACACCTGACTTATCCATCTATCCCAAGACTCCCATATCTCGTGATCAACCCATTTGTTTTCTCGTCTCATATATACCTGTTCCATGAGCCCTGTTATCATACTCATGAAGTTGTAGAAAGCGAGTTCATCATCGCTCAATGTCGGGACTCCAGGTCGAGAGACACGGAATGCTCTTCCCAGCACGGGATCTTGCACGAGCAGATAGTTGAGCTGATTATAGCTCTGAAATAGACTCTGATATGCCGCGTTTCTAGTTGATTCTCGTAGACGAATTGTTTGGAAAGCCAGGAAACATAGTGTAGCGGCAAGGACCACGAACCCAAGTCCTTGTATGATTAGGGACAAGAGTTCGTATAGGCTCAAAAGTTAACTCCTATGTCTTGAAATAGCGGTCTAGAATGGCCTGAGAGACTGTATGGCTATTCGGAAGGCCCTATATCCAGCGGGCTCAGCGACGCCCTGTAAGCTGAGCGCGACGAGCGATTGTGAGCTCAACGCCGCCGTCCGCGCTCCCCCTCTCCGCGCCGGAGAGGGAGTCAGGGGGTGAGGGTCCCCGGCGCCGCCGCCAGACTGTTCCCCCCCAACAACCCCTCCAGTATGTCCTCCCCAAGCCCCAGCCCGCGCACGGCCCGTAAGTACCGCCGCGGCGACACCACGGGATAGTCCGACCCCCAGAGCAGCTTGGCCGGACTCACCACCGTGAGTGCCGTCGCGAAGATCGCATCGTCGTACAGCAGCCGGCCCGCCGCGGTGTCGTACCAGACGTTGACAAGGTCGCGCCGCACCTCTGGCATCAGCTCGTGGAAGAGCAAGCCGCCGCCCCAGTGCGCGGCGATGAAGCGGTTGCCGGGAAAGGCGCGGGCTAGCCGCCACACGCTCGCCGGCGACACGTTGCTTTTGCCGGGGTAGCTGTGTCCCACCGGCTCGCTGACGTGGGTCAGCACCGGCAACCCCCGCGCCCGGGCCGCGGCGAGCTGGCCGGATAGGCGGCTATGCTCGTCGAGCTCGAACCCCTGCCCCTCCGGCATCCACTCCCCGATCCCGGCAAAACCATCCAGATCGGGGTCGGCGGTATCGGGCGGCACATGCGCAAAGGGAAGGATGCGACCGGGGAAACGCCGCGCCGCGTCGAGGAGATAGTCGTTGTGCATCTTGCCGATAACGGCGTCGCGCCAGCCGAAGGAGAGGGCGAAGCTCGCGGCAATGCCGGCGCCGTCCATGACGCGGATGAGATCCTCTGCCGTGGCAATGCGCGCGCGCGGCGACGCATAGAGCGCGGCGAACCAGGCATCGCACTCCACAAAGTAAGCACGCCGCTCGGCCACCTCGGGGGGGAAGATGTGGACGTGGGCGTCGACGACAGCGCTCACCTCACTGATTCGGCAGCGTCGCCATAGCAACCGCCTTGTCCGACAACAGGTACACCTGATGGCGCCCGATATCCACGGCTGCACCCTGGATGCCGGTGAGCGCGGCGGGAGCGTCCGTTGGTAGGAGATACTGACGCTGGAACACGCCATCCTTGGTGAAGCGGACGATGCGTTTGCCGGCCGGATCGACGACGTAGAGACTGCTGTCCTGGGGGCTGGTCGTCACCTCCGATGGCGACGTCAGCGAGCCAACGAGGCCGGTCTCGGGGAAGGCCTGCGGCAGGCCGTTGGTGTACTTGAGGACATCGCCGCTCGATTGCAGCATGTAGAGGCTGCCGTCGACTACGATGCCAACACTATGAGCCAAGTCCGGCGGCGGCGCCGGCGTCGCGGTTGGCGCCGGCGTTGGCGTCCCCGGCCGTACGGTGGGCAAGGGAGTCGGGCGAGCCGCCCCGGCAGCCGGGGCAGCGGGGAAGTAATCGACGGGAGTGCTGTACCCGTCGCCTTGCGGAGAGTAGCGCCAGACGTGGCCGAGGCGGCTGTCCAGCACGTACAGCTCGTTGTTGTAGGTGGTGATGGCACGGACCTCGCCCCACGTGTCGGAGCCTGGCACGCTGACTCGCCGCACCTGGTTGGTACCAGCATTGAACGACCAGACCGTGTTCCGGCTATCAACTGCCAGGACGCCGCCGGGGATCGCGGCGATGGCCACCAGCGGCTGAATGAGGTCCTGTCCCACTACGGAGCTGGCGCTGATGGCCGCGACCAGCCTGCCGCCGCCGGTCGTCGCCTTCAGCACGCGATGCCCACCGGTATCGAGCATGTAGAGGTTATCGCCCTCGAGCGCGATCTGGGAGAGCTGGGCTTGGCGGTCGCCCGACAGATTTACCAGCAGCTTGACCTGGGTCAGGCGACTGGCCTTGACGAGCTGATCCTCGCGCTGCTGGATGCGCCCGGACAGCGCCAGACGATCTGCCGAATCAAGTCGCGCTGAGCTTGCTGAAAGGACATTCTTGGCCTGGCTGAGCGTGGCCGCTGCCGCCGTCGGATCGCTCTGCTGCGCCGCCGAGGCCAGAAGATTGTCCACCTGCGCCGAGGTCTGCAGGTAGGCGCTGTGCTCGCGCCCCCCTTGGAAGCGCTGCACCCCCTTGACGGCCAGCAGCACCAGGATGATGATGACGATCACCGCCATCAACGCCGCCAACATCAAGCGCTGCTGCCGGCTCCTCAGCCCGACCCGCTGCGCGGCTGTTCCCGCGCGCGGACCGGTGCGGGGCGGTGTGCCCGCGTCGGTCCTGCCGTCCGGCCTCGTCGCGGTTTCCGGTCGCCCCCTCCCGGTCTCCGCCGCCTGCTCGGTGCGGCCGGTGAGCCTGGCAATCCAGCCCGTGACCGGGCCCGACGTCGTGGCTGCCGAACCGGGGCGAACCCGGCCCTGACCCTCGCCGGTCGATGGCGCCGCGGTTTCGCGCACGTCCGGCCTGGTCTGGATGAGCAGGGCATAGGCCGGCTCCTGTTCGGCGCGCAGGTAGTTGGCCCTGATCCCCTGCGCCAGCGCCGGCAACTGCCCGCCCGTCAGCCAGCGCTCCAGCCGCTCCATACCGAGCGACTGCGCCAGCGACGACGAGCAGACGGCGACCAGATCGCCGTTTCCCAGCTTGTGACTGTAGAGGTGGTAGCGCACCTGCGAGGCATAGCCCATATAGAAGGCGCGCGTCAGCTCCGCACCGTCAGTTTCCCACACCGGCGGGTCGGGCACCAGCGCGACGCCGTCGTGGTTGCCGATGTAGGCCTGCACCGGCAGCGTCTGCACGATCGCCAGCTCCCCGTCGCGGATGGCCAGGCAGGTCACGGCCATCGCGGGGCGTTGCTCCGGCGGCGGCAGGCGCTCGTCCTTGAGCATCTTGAAATTGCCGCGCTCCACGCCCCGGCTGAGCGCCTCGGCCAGGCCCTGCGCCGGATCACGGTAGTACTCGCTGCGTATGCAGTCGGCCACCAGCCGGCAGAAGCCGCGCTCGACTGCCGTGTCGCCTTCCGTCTCGGTGACGATGTACAGCGAGCCTTTGGCGCGCGCCAGAGAGCCGGAGGTCGGCTCGTTGACAAACACGTTGCTCTCGGCGCGGCTGCGCGCCGCGTTCGCGGTGAGCGTCACGGTGCGGGAGACCGTGCGGAGCGCGGCCATCAGACGCCCACCGCTCAGCGCGCCGGCACGGGGTCGCTCGCTGCCACCAGCTCGCCAGCAACAGAGCGATACCGATACAGCTCGGCGAGATCCCAGTCGGCATACAGCTTGGGCAGCATGTCCATGGGCGACCAGGCGCGATCCTGGCCGTACTTGCCGTGATACTCCCGCAGGGTCTCCCCGACCTGCTCGAACTTGATCTGGCAGATGCGCAGTCCCACTGGGAGCAAGATGGTGCTGCGCGAGTGGTTGGAGATCTCCATGGTCCAGCGCGAGACGTAGCCGACGTCGCCCACGCCCGCGCACTTGCACACCGACAGGCTGGCGCGGCCGATGCTGCTGCGGGCATGCATGCTGGTGGTGATGCCGTTGCGCCCCCCTACTACTTCGATGGTGTGCGCGAGGATGGTCGTGCCTGGGCGGACCGGTACGCGCCCGTCCACCGCGTGACGCGGTTCCCCCCAGAACAGTCGCGCCTGCTGCTCGTCGGTGAAGTCGACCACCTCGACGTTGGCATCCGGCTGAAAATACCAGTCGCCGAGCCGGCAATCGTAGGAGTTGGTACCGAGCTGGCGCTCGTCAAACGGCGAAATGACCACGTTGCCGCGCTCCATCTCCTCCAGGATACGGCGGTCGGATAGGAGCATGACCGTTCTCCTTCGTGCTTCGATGTGCTTGTTCCCGCCCCTCGCACCAGCAGCCCGGAAGGCCGCGCAAAGCCCACACCCGTGCCGAGGGCCCGGCGCTAGAGTATAACGCTCACCGTATTGCATCCCGATGCGCCACTATTCCCATCGCGGTTGACGGGTAACCTCTCCCCCTACCCCTCCCCTACGAAGGGAGGGGAGGGGTAGGGGGAGAGGTTGACTCGACCCCGTATCATGGATGCGGCGCCCATGAACGTACGATCGATGACGGCAGCAACCGACCCTCCCCGTAACGCTGTCGCCACGTTGCCCGAGCCTGCGCGCATCGACGGCACGGTCGAGCGCGTGCTGTTCCACGACCCAACCGGACCGTACTCGGTCCTCTCGGTGCGGGCCGAGTCGAACGGCCCGCCAGTAACCGTCGTAGGGCGCTTCCCCGAAATCCGCGTGGACGAGGGCATCTCCTGCACCGGCTCCTGGCAATACCACCAGCGCTACGGTAGACAGTTCCACGCCGGCGACGTGACCCTGGTCATCCCGGCCTCGGTCGATGGGCTCCGGCGCTATCTCACATCGCCGCTGGCGCCGGGCATCGGTCCCGTCACGGCTCGCCGGCTGGTCGATTATTTCGGTGTCGAGACCATCGCCGCCCTGGATGCCGGTGAGGAGGCGCTGCGAGCCGTGACGGGTATCGGTCCCGTGCGCGCCGAGCAGATCAGCTCGAGCTGGCGGGAGCACCAGGCGCTGCGCCAGGTGATGCTCACCCTGTTCGACTTCGGCATCTCCCACCGCCGCGCGCTGCGCATCTACGAGCGATATGGAACGCAGGCGCCGTTGGTGGTGCGCAGCGATCCGTACCGACTTGCCATCGACGTGACCGGCATCGGCTTCCACACGGCGGACCGCATCGCGCTGACGATCGGCATCCCCCACGATGCTCCTTCGCGGCTACAAGCCAGCGTGTTGCAGTGTCTGCAGACGACTGCGTCCGACGGCAGCACCTGGATGCTCAGCACACGTCTCGTCGAGGAGGCAACGGCGCTCTTGAGCAAGCCGCCGGCCGGCACCGCGTCGCCAACGCCAGCACCGGTGCCCGAGGAGAAACTCGAGCTGGCCCTGCAGACGCTGGCCGGCGAGGGGAAGGTAGCTACCGGCGTGATCGATGGCGAGCCCGTTATCGCCCTGGTCGCGCTCGACGCGGTCGAGCGGGCGCTCGCCCACGGCTTGCAGCGGCTCATGGAAGCGCCGGTGGATCGACTGGCCTCCTGGCAGTCACTCGACGACGGGGAATGGGATCGCTGCTTCGCCGAGCTTCCCAGCACGACCTTGCTGAGTGTCCAGCAACGGGCGGCGATCAAGATGGCGCTGACGTCGCCGGTATCCATACTCACGGGAGGGCCGGGGACGGGCAAGACCACGGCGCTGCGCACCCTGGTCGCCCTGGCGCTCGACCGCGGCGCCCGCCTGGCGCTGGCCGCCCCCACCGGTCGGGCGGCCCAACGGCTGTCCGCCGCGACCCGGCTGGAGGCCCGCACCCTACACCGGCTGCTGCGGCTGGGCTACCGCGGCGCTGGAGGCGAGCCGGAGGCCGATCTCGAAGCGGAGACCGTGGCGCTTGCGGGTCTGGAGGAGGAGTCAACGTCCCCGTCTCCCCGGCCCACCTCCCGCGGACGGTTGGCCCGGCTCAACGCCGACCTGATCGTAGTAGACGAGGCCTCGATGCTCGACGTGGCGCTGGCGCGCGCGCTGGTTCGGGCCGTGCCCCCCGGCGCGCATCTGCTGCTGGTCGGCGACGCCGACCAGTTGCCGAGCGTCGGACCGGGACAGGTGCTGGCTGACCTCATCAGCTCGGGTCGCATCCCGGTGACGCGGTTGGAGCGCATCTTCCGGCAAGGCGAGGGTTCGGGCATCGCCGCCAACGCGCAGCGCATTAACGCCGGCGAGATGCCGGTATGGGAGCCGGGCCTGGGGACCAACGACTTCTACCTCGTCAACGCCGACGATGTCGAGCACTGCCGGGAGCGTGTCGTCGAGCTCGTCGCCCGCCGGATCCCCGAGCGCTTCGGGCTCTCCGGCACTGCCATCCAGGTGCTTGCCCCGATGTACCGCGGCCCGGTCGGGCTCACCTCACTCAACCCGGCGCTGCAAGAAGCGCTCAACCCACCGCGTCCCGACAAGCCGGAGATCAGCGCCGGCGCCCGGCTGTTGCGCGACGGCGACCGGGTGGTGCAGTCCCGCAACAACTACGAGCTCGGCGTGTTCAACGGCGACATGGGGAGCATCGTCGAGCTCGATCCCGTCAGCTACGTCGCCCGCGTCCTGCTCGACGACGGTCGGGAGGTCGTCTATCCGCCGAGCTTCCTGTCCGAGCTCCAGTTGGCCTACGCGCTCTCCGTGCATCGCGCCCAGGGCAGCGAGTTCCCGGCGGTAGTCCTCCCGGTGGTGACCGGCCAGTTCATCCTGCTGTCGCGGCGACTCTTCTATACCGCCGTCACGCGTGCCCAGCGGCTGGTCGTGCTGGTAGGCCACAGCCGCGCCGTCTCCTTCGCCGTCCGCGACGCCGGCAGCGAGGCCCGCCTGACCGCATTAGCCGCGCGGCTGCTCGACCCAAGTCCGTACACGGCCCCGCCCGCCACACCACACCGGGGCCGGCGGCAGCGCGCGATCCAGCCGGCGCTGCTGTGAACGGTCGTTTTTGGGCATTCCGCCGGACAGCTTGGTCACGCGCATGTGTCACAGGGCTTCCATCAGGCGGCGCGCCTCATCGGCGCGATCGAGCAGGAAGGGTCGCAGCGCGGCGCGACGTTCGGCGAGCTCCTCCCAGGTGCGGCCATAGTTCTGTTGGGCTGCCGCACGTCGCACCTCGTCAGGTGCGCTCGCGCCCACGGCGTTGAAGGCGTTACGCAGGGCCGCGTGCACGGCGTAGGCAAACCGCACCGGCTGCGGATCGCCGCGCCAACCCGCGTCGCGCAGCCCGGCCAGGTAGCCCGCGAACAGCGCCTCGTCCAGCGCCGGGAGGCCGGCCGGCTCCGCGTCGAAGAACGCGCCGGCCACCGATAGGGTTTGTCCGACCTCCTCGCCGGCCGCGTAGTGGCCGGCGAACTCCCAGTCGATGCCCATAGTCTCCTCGGACCCGTCCGCTCGGCGACGGCTGAGGAGGTTCCGCCGGATGGCATCCCCGTGGCAGAACGTCTGGGGCAGCCGCTCCAGCGCGGCGCAGAAGGCGTCGCGCTCCTCCCAGAGGCCAAGGATGGCGTCCACCATGGGCCGCGGCCACCAGCGACGCACGTCGGGATTGTCGGGTGCGGCCGCGATTTGTGCGACGAGCGGGCCGTGGCGTTCCAACCAGGCGCGCAGCCGCCGCCCGCCCAGCCAGGGCGCCCGCGGCAGCGGCCGCCCGTCCAGGTAGGCGCCATTGAACTGGCCCAGATAACGCGCCGCGAGCGCCCAGCGCTCGAGCGGCCAGGCGCGTTCCCCGTCCTCCCGGACGTGCTCCAGCCAGAGCCAGACGGTCCCGTCCGTCCGCTCGTCACACCCGAAGCAGCGCGGCGCGCGCAGGCCAGCGGGCAGATCGTCCAGCAGGCCCGAACTGTAGAGCAGCGGCTCGCGTTTCCAGTAGTGGATGCGCGTCGGATCGTCCTGGCCGGCCACGGGCGCGAGCACCCTGAGTACCGCGCTCCAGGGGCGCTCCGCCGCGCCGACGCGCGCCATGCCGGAGAGAGTGTATAGCGCGCTGTCCCCCGCGCGCACGCCGCCCCCTCCGCGCAGGGGAGCCACCTCCCACCGGCCGAGTACCGCGCCCGGCTCCCCGAGCGCCACTCGCACCACTTCCTGCAACCGCGCCGCGTCTGCGCCGGCGAGCCGTTCCTGCACGTCAAGCACCATCGCTGCCTCCGATTACTCTCGATTGCGCTGGTCCGCTACAACGGACGATACTACCGCTGATCGTGAGGGACGTACTATCCCGCGGGGGCTGGCCCTGGCGGCTGACGAACGAAGGAGGACAACCTTGGCCAATCGACAACTGCGCATCATCGTCTTCGGCGCCCATCCCGACGACTGCGACGTCAAGGCGGGCGGCGTCGCGGCGCTGTGGACGCGGCAAGGGAACGTGGTGAAATTCGTCTCGGTGACCAACGGCGACGCCGGCCACCACGAGATCGGCGGCGTGGAGCTGGCGCGCCGGCGCAAGGCCGAAGCCGAAGCAGCCGGCCGCGTCATCGGCATCGAGTACCAGGTGCTGGACATCCACGACGGCGAGCTAGAGCCTACCTTACCGAATCGGCGGCGCGTTATCCAGCTCATCCGCGAGTTCCAGCCCGATCTCATCATGTCCCCGCGTCCCAACGACTACCACCCCGACCACCGCTACACCTCCATCCTGGTCCAGGACGCCGCCTATATGGTGACGGTGCCCAATATAGCCGCGCACACGCCGCACCTGCGCATCAACCCGAGCATCTGCTATCTGAGCGACCATTTCCAGAAGCCCTATCCCTTCACCCCCGACGTGGTCGTCGGCATCGACGACGTCGTCTCGCTGAAGATGGACATGGCCCACTGCCACGTCTCCCAGATGTACGAGTGGCTCCCCTACAACGGCCGCTACGAGGACCAGGTGCCCGAAGGCGACGCCGAGCGCCGACGCTGGCTAGAGGGCCGCCGCTCCGGCGGCCGCGAGATCGCCAACCGCTACCGCGCCAAGCTCGTGGAGCTGTACGGCGAGCAGCGCGGCAACACCATCCAGTTCGCCGAAGCTTTCGAGGCCTGCGAATACGGCTCGCCGGTGACGCGGGAGAAGATCGCGGAGATGTTCCCGTTTTTCGGGTAGGGTTGGCAACAGAAACACGATGAGCGAATGCCGCGTCGGCCGATCCTGCCGTATCGCCTGCCCGTAAACGAGCAGGCAACCAGCGGCGGCGTACACTATCGAGGAAACGAATGAGCGCGACAACGATCATCGTCCTGGAAGGTGACCAGACCGGGCAGGAGCTGCTCGGCGAAGCGTTGCGGGTGCTCGACGGCGCTGTACTTGGCCTGCCCCTGGAGTTCCAGCGCTTCGACCTCGGACTGGAGAACCGCCGCCAGACTCGTAACGCCGTGGTGCATGAGGCTGCGGCGGCCTTGCGTGAAGCGCGGTTCGGCCTCAAGGCGGCGACGATCACGCCGGAGGGCCGGGGCGACGTGGGCAGTCCCAACGCCATCCTCCGCGCCGAGATCGACGGCAAGGTCATCTTGCGCACCGGTCGCCGCATCCCCGGTGTCACGCCCCTGGCCGGCGTCCACGCGCCGATCGCCGTGGTTCGGATGGCGGTGGACGACGCCTACAACGCCAAGGAGTGGCGCGAGGGCAGCGGCGCCGATGAGATGGCCTACCGCACCGAGAAGATCGGCCGGCGCACCTGCGCCATGGTGGCCGAGTTCTCCTTCCAGTATGCCAAGCGGACACGCAGCAAGGTGTTCGGTGGGCCCAAGTTCACCGTCAGTCCCGTCTACGAGGGTATGCTCAAGGAGGAGCTGGACGCCGCGCACGCTCGCCACCCGGAGGTGCGCTACGAACCCCAACTGATCGACGCCACCTATGCCCTGCTGCTCAACAGCGGCGGCGAAGGCCTGACTATCCCGGCGCTGAATCGCGATGGGGATTGCTTGAGCGACCTCGTCCTTCAGATGTTCGGCTCTATCGCCGGCTCAGAATCCCTGATCCTCAGCTTCGACGAGGAGCTGCAGCCAAAGGTGGTGGTCGCGGAAGCGCCCCACGGCACCGCGCCCAGCCTGCAAGGCAAGAACGTCGCCAACCCGATGGCCATGATCCTCGCCGGCGCGTCGTTGCTGACCTACCTCCCCGACGAAGCCGCGCAACGCGCCTCACGGGCCATCTACGAAGCCGTCTTCGAAGCAATCCGCGAGGGCACGCGCACCGCCGATCTGGGCGGGCACGCCCTGACCACGGAGTTCACCGACGAAGTGATCGAGCGCGTGCGTGCTAAGCTCGACGTCTGGGAGAGCCTCGGGACCGTGCGCTAGCGCCAATCTTGTAATTGGTCGCCCATTCCTGTATGCTTCTCGTCACAGTTGTGGCCTGGTCGCTGTTACACGCGGATTGACAGATGTCATCGCGCCTGGCAGACCTGCTGAAGGCAGCGCGTCACCGCCGCTTCGTGGGGCGTGAGGCGGAGCTGTCTGTCCTGAGCTCGGCGCTTCGCGGCGGCGAGCTACCCTTCCATGTCGTGTTTCTCTACGGCAACGGCGGCGTCGGCAAGACTACCTTGCTCGGCGAGTTTGCCGACCGCTGTGCGAGAGCGGAAACGTCCATGTACTGGATCGACGCGCGCAACGTCGAGCCGTCGCCCGACTCGTTTCTCAACGCCTTGCGGCTCGCCATGGGCCTGACTCCGCCCGCTTCCCCGTTAGAGGCGATGGAAGCGCGGGCGGGGCGGCACGTCGTGGTCATCGACACCTATGAGACGCTGGCGCCGCTCGACGCCTGGCTGCGCGACGTGTTCCTGCCTCAACTACCGGAGCAAGCGCTGGTGATCCTCTCCGGTCGCAACGGTCCGTCTCCAGCCTGGCTGGCCGACGCCGGTTGGCAACACCTCATCCGCCGGTTGCCACTCGACAACCTCAGCTCAGAGGACGGGCGGATCTATCTGGCAAGGCGGGAAGTGCCCGCCGAGCAGCACCGGGCGGTGCTCGAGTTCACCCGCGGCCATCCATTGGCCCTCTCGCTGGTCGCGGAGCTCTTCGCCCAGCGGCCGGATACCCAGTTCCAGCCGGCCGGCACGCCGGACGTCATCAAGGCCTTGCTGGAACAGCTCATCCAGAAGGCGCCGGGGCCGGCCCATCGTGCCGCCTTAGAAGCATGCGCCCTGGTTCGAGTAACCACGGAGACGCTGCTGGCGGAGATCGTCGCGGTTCCCGACGCGCACGAGCTGTTCGATTGGCTCTGCGGCCTGTCCTTCATGCAGATAGGCCGGCTCGGCATCTTCCCGCACGACCTGGCACGGGATGCGCTGGTCACCGATCTGCGCTGGCGCAACCCCGATTGGTATGGCGCGCTCCACCGGCGCGCCCGCGCGTACTACGCGGCCCGCTTGCAGCAGACCCGCGGACAGGAGCAGCAGCGGGTCCTCTTCGATTACTTCTATTTGCACCGCGACAACCCCGTGGTACGCCCGTTTTTCGAGTGGCAAGAGACCGGCAGCGCGGCGGCCGACAGGCTCGTCCCCGGCGATGTCCCGCTACTCGTCGCCATGGTGGCCCAGCACGAGGGCCAGCAATCGGCACAACTGGCCGCCCACTGGTTCTCTCGGCAGCCGGGCGGGGTTCAGGTCTATCGAGGCGCCGACGGCCTGCCGGCGGGCTTCGTCGCGCTGGTCGCGCTGCACGATGCCGGCGCGGAAGACTTCCAGATCGACCCGGCCGCGCGAGTCGCCTGGCAGTACCTGCAGCGGCACGCCCCCTTGCGCTCCGGTGAAGGGGCAACGCTCTTCCGTTTCTGGATGGCGCGCGATACCTACCAAGGGGTGTCCGCCGTACAGACGCTGGTCTTCGGCGCCGCCGCGCAGCACTATCTGACCGCGCCCGGACTCGCCTACGCCTTCTTCCCCTGCGCAGAGCCGGACTTCTGGACGCCAGCGCTCACCTACGCCGACGTCAACCGGCTGCCGGAAGCCGACTTCGAGGTGGATGGCCGGCGCTATGGCGTCTTCGGCCACGACTGGCGGCGAGTGCCGCCCATGGCATGGTTGGACGTGATGGCCGAGCGCGAGCTTGCGGCAACGTCGCAGCCAGCCGTATCGAAGACGCCGGCGCGCTCCGAAGTCTTGGACGAGTCGGAGTTCGCGTCCGCGGTCCGTGCCGCCCTGCGCTCAGTTGGCCGGAGCGACGCGCTGCGCGAGAATCCGCTGCTGCGCTCGAGGATGGTCATGGAACGGGCAGGCAGCAATGCCGGCGCGGCAGCGCGAGTTTCGGCGCTGCAGGCGCTGATGAAGGAGGCGGCGGAAACGCTGCGTACCTCCCCGCGCGACGCCAAATGCTATCGCGCCCTCTACCACACCTACCTCCATCCCGCCCCTAGTCAAGAACGGGCCGCCGAGATCCTGGACTGGCCATTTAGCACTTTCCGCCGTCACCTGAGTACCGGTGTCGTCCGATTTACGGCGCTGCTCTGGCGGCAGGAGATCGAAGGCCCGGCGCATTGAGCAGCGGATGAGCAGGTTTTGGGCTGGTAGGTGACCAGTCTCAGGCCGCAGAATAGTAGCTGGCGGTCAAGAGATTCGTTCTCGCATATTCTGGGGCTTCCAATGCCTGCGGCGGCCAATCGCCTGGTGGCGGATCTCGTTGACGCCTGGAAGGCGCGCGGGCTGCACAGCTGGGACATTGCTGGATTGTTACGAGCCATGGGGCTGCTACCGGAGGTCTAGGCTCGTTTTCTACGCATCGGCGTGCCGAATCTACGCATGACGCCGGCCGACTCTTCGCAATTGTGCTGATGCCGGAGTGGTGCTTGCTTGGTACGCTGACGGGAGGAGGCGCGCCTGTGCATCGAAGGCCGTAGATCGCCCAGCGTTGGCGACGCCTCGTCTACTTCGGCCCGTCGCGTGGGATACGGGCCGACTCAGGAAAGGATTGTTCCCGTGACCAGACCCGTTCGGCTTTCCCTCCCCGGCATGCTCGGTTCGCACCGGCCAACGCGCCGGAAATTCCTCGCCGCGCTCACCGCGGGAGCGGCGGGCGCCGGGGCGATCGCCTCGGGCATCGCCCTCTTTCCCGAGCTGGCCGTTCCAGCAGCCAGCGCCTCCAACCACCGCTCGGCGCCGCTGATCAGGGCGGACCCGGTGGCCGACTGCACCGACGTCTACGCCTTCGTCAGCCCCGATAAGCCCGATACCGTCACCCTCGTCGCCAACTTCATCCCACTGGAACAGCCGGCCGGCGCGCCCTACTTCTACAACTTCGGCGACGACGTCCTCTACGAGATCAAGGTGGACAATAACGGCGACGCCCTGCCGGAGATTACCTACCAGTTCACCTTCAAGAGCGCCGTCACCAACCCCAACACTTTCCTCTACAACACCGGCCCCATCGCCTCGCTGACGGACCCGAACTGGAACCTGCGGCAGACCATGAATGTGGCGATGGTGGATGGGAACGGCAAGAGCACGACGCTGGGCACGAACCTGCCCTTGCCTCCGAACAACATCGGCCCTAAGTCCACGCCCAACTACGCCGCGCTGGCGGCGGCGGCCGTCAGCCCGCTCTCGAGCGGGGCGACAGTGTTCGCCGGACCGCGGGCCGACCCATTCTTCGTCGACCTGGGGTCGATCTTCGATCTGTTGACCATCCGCAAGCTGCCCGGCAACGCCGGTGGGGGCGCCAACTTCCTCAACGGCTTCAACGTCCACTCCATCGTGATCCAGGTCCCCATCACCCAGCTCACCGCGAGCGGGAGCCAGCCGACCGACCCCAAGGATCCCAACGCCGTGATCGGCGTCTGGTCCACCGCCAGCCGCCGCTCAATGCGGGTGTTGAATCCCGGCAAAGCGCCGACCTCCCAAGGCGACTGGGTCCAGGTCGTCCGCCTGGGTTCGCCACTGGTCAACGAGACGGTCATCCCGACGGGTAAGAAGGACCTCTTCAACGCGGCGCAGCCGAGCGACGACGCCCAGTTCTTGAGCTACGTCACCGATCCCGAGCCGGCGCGGCTGCTGAACGCCCTCTACGGCATCAAGGTGCCGCCGACGCCGCGCGACGACCTCGTCGCCGTCTTCCTCACCGGCGTCAAGGGCCTCACCATGCCCGCCAACGTCAAGCCGGCGGAGATGCTGCGCCTGAACGTCGCCATACCGGTCAGCGCTACGCCCAACCGCATGGGTGTGCTGGGGGGCGATGCCCAGGGCTACCCCAACGGTCGCCGACTCAACGACGATACGGTGGATATCTCCTTGCAAGCGCTGGCCGGCGCCGCCTATCCGCTCTTCCATTCCGACTACACCCCGGACCCGTTGGCCGGCAAGCTCGGCGACGGCGTGGATGGGCCGACCAGCCCACCCCTGCCGGCCTTCCCCTACGTCGCGCTCCCCTACCAGGGTTTCGCCTACTCGGCGGGGGAGTCGACCGCACCGGGGAGCAGCCCAACGACCGGCGCGTCGCCGTCCGGCATCGCCGAGCTCGGCAAGTCGACCAGCAGCGCGCTCACCGGCAACTCCGGCGGCGCCTACGCCGCCTACCAGATCAGCAACCCCAGCGGCTCCGCCGTCTCGCTCACCCTCAGCTACGGCCCGGCCAGCAGCGCCACCGGCGCGGGCATCGGCCTGGAGGTCTACCAGAACGGCAGCAAGCTGGGCAACTCGACCGATTCCACCGGCTCCGGCACGGTGAAGCTGACGGTAACGCCAAGCGCCAGCGGCGGCGTCGTGCTGATCAAAGTCTTCAACTACATCAACGGCCTGGCCATCAACTTTACACTGGCGCAGTCGTAGGACCCCGCCGGGGCGAGGGGGAGCAAGGGCGATGAGGCGAGGGGGCGAATTGACCACGGACCGGACGTTCGGGGGCTTGGCGGTCTCGGCGGATGCGGCGTGTCACGCCCCTCCGCCGGCCGTCGCCGCTGCTCCTCATCGCCCCCTCGCCTCATCGCCCTTGCTCCCCCTCGCCCCGGCGGGAGTTCCCAGGAGATACCAATGATCGCCCGTTCGTCAGTGCGCCTCTTGCTTGCCGTCGTGGCCGCGCTCGTCGTCACCAGCGGCGCGCTCCACGCGGCTGGCGTCGGTCCCCTCGCGTCCGTGGCTCGCCATCTGCAGCCCCCTTGGTTGGGGCAGACTGCCGAGCTGCAACGCGACTACGCGGCCGTCGTGCCCCCGCCCTGGTCCAATACGGACGGCGTCATCAGCCGGATGCAGGCGCAGTTGCGGGCCAAGCCGAGCGACGAGCACGCCTATGTGCTGCTGGGCGACGCCTACTTGCAGAAAGCGCGCGAAGTTGGCGATCCGACCTACTACACCAAGGCGGATGGCGTGCTGCAACAGGCGCGCAAGCTCCGCGCCAATGACGTCGTCGCCATCGCCGCGCAAGGCTCGCTGGCGTTGGAGCGCCACCAATTTGAGGACGCCCTCCGACTGGGCCAGCAAGCACGCGCCCTCGATCCTTACAGCGCCGACGTGCTTGGGATCATCTCCGATGCCGACGTGCAGCTTGGGCAGGACGACGCCGCGGCCAAGGCTACGCAGGAAATGGTGAACCTCCGGCCGGACCTCAGCTCCTACTCGCGGGTTTCCTACATTCGCGAGCTGCACGGCGACCTGCCCGGCGCCATCGCGGCCATGCAAGCCGCCGCCACGGCAGGCGGCCCATCCCCCGAAAACGTCGCCTGGACTTCCTGGCAGCTGGGGACGCTCTCCTTCAATCAGGGTGACCTCGACGGCGCTCAGCGCGAGTTCGAGCGCGCCCTGGCCATCTTCCCGCGCTACGTCCACGGCGAAGCGGGACTGGCGATGGTCGCCGCCGCGCGCGGCGACTATGCGAGTGCCATCGCCCACTACACGACGGCCCTCAACGTCATGCCCTGGCCGCAGTACATCATCAATCTCGGCGATGTCTACACTGCCGCCGGCCACCCGGTTGATGCCGCCCGAGAATACGGGCTGGTGGACGCCATCGAGCGGCTCTTCCAGGCCAACGGCGTCAACGTGGACATGGAGCTCTCGCTGTTCAATGCCGACCACCACCGGCATCTGCCGGATACGCTGACCCTCGCCCAGAAGAATATGCAAACGCGACCCAGTGTCATGTCCGCCGACGCGCTCGCCTGGGCGCAGTACCAGGCGGGCGATTGCCATGGCGCGGCCCAGACTGAGCAGCAGGCGCTGCGGCTCGGCACCAACACGCCGCTCACGCTGTTCCACGCCGGCATGATCGCCGCCTGTAGCGGCGCTACTGCGAAGGCGACCGCCTATTTCCAGCAGACTATCGACCTCAATCCCCACTTTTCCGTGCTCTACGACGGCGTAACCCAACAGCAGCTCCGTGCGCTGCAAGCGACCGCCCCGGCCATTGCCGCCGCCGGAGGGAAGTGAGACCATGCCCCGGCTAACGCTCCTTGCCGTCCCCTTGCTCTGTCTGCTCGCCCTGGCGCTGCCGCAGACGGCCTTCGCCCACCCGTTAGGCAACTTCACGATCAACCGTTACAGCCGGCTGGAGGTCCAGCCCGGCCTGGTACGCATTCGCTACGTTCTCGACGAGGCGGAGATCCCCACCTACCAGGAGCTGTCGTTGCTGCATGCCAATGGGGACAAACCGACGGCCCAGGAACAAGCCGCCTTTCTGACAAGCCGCGCGGAACAGTTGCGCTCCAACCTGCACCTGGCCGTCGGACGACAGCCGGTCACCATCGACCTCGAACCCGGATCTACTGCGTTGTCCTTCCCGCCCGGACAGGGCGGATTGTCGCTATTGCGCGTGACTGCGTGGTACCGCGCCGCGCTCCCTGGGCAAGCGACACAAGCGGTGACGGACGTCAGCTTCCAAGACGCCAACTACAGCGACCGCCTCGGCTGGAAAGAAATCATCGTTCGGGCCGCTGATGGCGTCGCCCTCCAGCAATCCTCCGTCACCGCGGTGGACCAGAGCGACGAGCTTCGCTCCTATCCGCAGGACATGCTGTCCAGTCCCCTCGACGTGCGCGGCGCACAGTTCTCCTTCGCGGCCGGCGCGGCATCAGCCGGCTCCAACGGCGCTGCACAGACCGGGCTGTCCAGCCTGCTCCAGCCGCGCGGCAAGAGCAGCGGCTTACTGCAAGCCGCGACCGACGCCTTCACCGGTCTCATCTCCCGGCAAACGCTGTCGCTCCCGTTCATCGCCTTGGCGCTCCTGGTCGCTGTCGCGCTCGGCGGCGTACACGCGCTCTCGCCGGGCCACGGCAAGACGGTGGTCGGGGCTTACCTCGTCGGCGCGCGCGGATCGGCAGGCGACGCCGCCTTCCTGGGATTGACGGTCACCGTCACCCACACGGCGGGCGTGTTTGCCCTGGGCGCCATCACGCTGTTCGCCTCCCGCTACATCGTGCCGGAGCGGCTCTACCCCTGGCTCAGCGCCATCTCCGGCCTCCTCGTCGTGGCCATTGGAGCCTGGCTCCTGTTCGTACGGCTGCGAGCGGCACTGAGGCCGCCGCTGGCCGCGCAATCGGCAAATTGGCACGACGAGCAGATCCCCATAGAGGAGCGCGGGCGTCCCGCCCGCCCCGGTGGGCGATCACTCCACGGAAACACATCCCCGTTAGGCGACGGCGATCGTGACGCTGTGGCCGGGGCGGGCGGGACGCCCGCGCTCCCGGTTCAAGGCGATGTCCACCACCACGAGCACGGCCACAGTCATGACATGGAAGTCATCGAGCACGATCACGGTACTGGACGGCACACGCACGTCGTTCCTGCACGGAGCAGGATCACCTGGAGGGGATTGCTGGCGCTCGGCATTTCGGGCGGGCTGCTCCCCTGCCCATCGGCGCTGGTCGTGCTGCTGGCCGCCATCTCGCTGCACCGGGTGGCATTCGGTATCGTGTTGGTCCTGGCTTTCAGTGCCGGACTCGCCGGGGTGCTCACGGGCATCGGATTGCTCCTCGTCTACGCGCGTGGTCTGTTTGCTCGATTCCGCCTGGAGGTTGGCGCCGGGCGGTTGCTGCCGGCCCTGAGCGCCGCCGTGGTGCTCGTGTTGGGACTGGCGATCACGCTGCAGGCGCTGGCACAGAGCGGGCTGTCGCTGTGATGAAGTAGCAGAAGGGAAGGCGCGTGCCATGCTCGCTGCCAATCGTGCACCGCACTACGCCTATGGCTACCTGATCGGCGCCCTGTTCTACGCGCTGCTCTGGGTAATCCTGTTCTGGCGGCGCTCCGACCTGCGGCGCGAGATGCTGGTGATGAGTGCCCTGTCCGTGGCCTACGGCCTGCCCCACGAATACTTCCTGTGGACCCGCGACTGGTGGCATCCACCCACCATCACCGCCACACGCATCGGGCTGGAGGACCTGTTGTACGCCATCGGGAACGGCGGCGTCCTGGCAGTCGTCTACGCCGTCGTCTTCCGGCGTCAACTCGAGCCGATCAAGCAGACGTCGTCCCTGACACTCAGGCTTCTTCCCTACGCGATCAACGGCTTGCTCCCTCCGCTGTTGGTTGCCGTCGCGGGGATGCACTCCTTTCTTGCTTCAAGCGCAGGCGCGCTGCTGGCGCTGGCCTGCTTGCTGCGCCTCCGTCCCGACCTGGCGCGCCTGGCGATCGGCAGCGCCCTACTGGGGACCGTTGCGTCATTACCCTTCTACTGGCTGATGGAAGCGGCGCTCCCAGGCTTCATTGAGGCAACCTGGTATCTCAACCGACTCTCCGGCGTGCTGATCCTGCACATCCCTCTGGAGGACGTCCTGTGGTACCTCTATACGGGCGCCCTTTGGGGTACGTACTACAAGCTCCTCACTGGAGCTCGAGTCGTGCCACGGCATAGGACGATGCCTCAGGTCATTCAACCGAGCTTGCCAACGAGATCAGCACGGAAACACGGCGTCCTTTGACTTCGATCCCAACCGCGTCGCCTACTTTGAAGGCGCCGGCTGGCGCGCCTACGTCGCGGGATAGGACCGCCAGGCTGCGACCAGTCGCCTATGCTATAGTACCGGCAGCCTGATGCGGTGTTGAGCACACGCTGGAATCGCTGGGCCAATCCGGCGTACGATGTAGGACGAATCAGCCAGGGCGCGTCGTGCGCGGCATCAAGGTGCTCGTGTCGGCGTGTCTCGCGGCGTAATCGATATCTCGACGTTTTCATGACCCTGAGATGGCGGGGAGCGAGCCAACGCCAGGTTTGATCCGGGAGTTGACCGGCTACGTAGTAATGGGGGTGGAGGCAGGCGACTGTCACGCTCGTCGTTCGGCCGGCCTGCCATTGGTCGGGTTTACCAGGAATGCCTTGATGCAAGTCGGAAGGAGGCAGCGAAGCAACGAACTCTGCAGATAGCCCGATGAAGAATAACTCCGGCGGGTCGCTTACCGGAAGGAGAGCAGCATGGCAAGAGTGAACCGGCGCAGCTTCCTGTGGCAGACGTCGGCCGGCGCGGCGGCGGTTGGTCTGCTGCCCGCGGCGACCAGGCTGGCGGCCGTCGAGCCGGCCCCGGCCGCGGCGCCCCAGATAGCGGCGGAGGCGGAGCTGCCGGCCGTGACGCTTTCCGAGCCGCTGGTCGCCGTCATCCGCAACGCCGCGCACGGCGAGGTTGCGCTCCTCGTCGGCACCAAAGAGATCATTGTCAAGGACGCGGAGCTCGTCGCGCATTTGGTCAGGGCGCTGGCCTAATGCGCAGCTCCCAGCACGTCGTCGTAACAGTAGAATGAGGTACTAGCATGTCGTCCCATCGCGAAGCACCCGAGATATCTAAGGATCCGGTCGCGGACAATACCGACCTCTACGCCTTCGTCAGCCCGAACAACACCGTCACCTTCATCGCCAACTTTGTCCCGCTCGAGGCGCCGGCCGGCGGCCCGAACTTCTACGAGTTCGGCGATGAGGTGGTCTACGCCATCCACATCGACAACGATCAGGATGCCGAACCGGAGATTAGCTACGTCTTCCGCTTCGAAACCAGGATAGGGAATCCCAATACCTTCTTATATAACACCGGGCCGATTACCTCGATCGGCAGCACGAGCTGGAACCGCAAGCAGTTCTACTCCGTCGCTCGGACGAACGGCGGGGCCGACTCCCCCGGCCATGTATTGGGGCGCGACCTGGCATGCCCGCCCTGCAACATCGGTCCGCGCTCCACGCCCAACTACGTCGCGCTGGCCAACCAGGCCATCCACAGCATCGGCAACGGCATCCAGGTGTTCGCCGGCCAGCGGGCCGAAGGCTTCTACGTGGACCTCGGCTCGATCTTCGACCTGGGCGGACTCCGACCACTCAATATGTTGCACCTCATCCCGCTCGCAACCATGGCCGGGGTAAACGCGACCAAGTTCGTCAACGTCCACAGCATCGCCATCCAGGTACCAATTTCCCAGTTGACCAACAATGGCAAGCTGCCGGCCAGCGTGACGGATTCCAATGCCGTGCTTGGCGTCTACGCGGCAGCATACCGGCGCAAGGTGCATATTCGCCAGGGAGATTCGGACAGCAGTCTGGACGCGGGACCCTGGGTGCAGGTGTCGCGCCTGGGCAACCCGTTGTTCAACGAAGTCATCGTGCCGATGGCGAAGAAGGACTTCTGGAACGCGATCCCGCCAACCCAGGACAACCTGTTCCTCAAGTACGTCCAGCACCCCGAGCTGGCCAAGCTGATCCCTTTCCTGTATCAAACGGGCGGTGTGACGCACTTCCCGAATCTGCAGGCACTTGACAACGCGGGGACGGCCCGTGCCGACCTTGTCGCCATCCTGCTCACCGGCATACCGAGCGGTATCATCCCCAACTTCCAGAACTCCACCGGCTCGACCTACGCCGACCTGCTGCGGCTCAACGTGGCGATTCCGCCGGCCAGTAACCCCAACATCCTGGGCATCCTCGGCGGCGACCTCGCCGGGTTCCCCAATGGCCGCCGCGTCGCCGACGATGTCGTGACCATAGAGCTACGGGCGGTCGCCGGCAAAACCTACCCCTTGGTCCACCCCGGCTACACCGTCGACGCCGCGGTGGACGCGGTCAGCGATGGCTTGACCCCATCCGACCTCGGCACCCCGTATTTGTCGTCGTTCCCTTACCTGGGAACCCCGTTCGACGGCTACGACCACCCGTCGAGCTAGCCCGGGCGGGCCGCCGCGGCCGTGGACCGCAGCTGCCCGCCATCCCGTAGGGTCTTTTCGTTGCGTTGTCGCTGCCGAAGCAACGTAAAGACCCTAGCCGGCGCGCCAAACTCGTGGTAGAGTTCCATCGTCGCAATACGTGCTAAGGAAACACCGCGCATGCTGTTCGTGCTCCTTCCGCTAGCGCCTCCCGTTCGCGGGGGATCGCTGTGCCCGGGAGGGGTGAGCCGGCGCCTGTAGGCAATTAAGCGCCGTTTTGCCGCGCAACCTCCCGGATGACCGGGAGGTTCTTTTTGTGTCCGCGGCGCCTAAGCCGGCAGACTGCGAGCCCCCGGTCGACCAGGACCATTGTTGAGACGGACCCAACGGTCCGTGACGAGGGGGAGAATCGCCACCATGCGCAGCGCAGCTCGACAGTCACGGGGACTGCTCCTGACCTATCTCAAGCCGCAGACGGCGCGGGTGGCCGTGCTGTCCGCGCTGCTGCTGGCGAGCATCGGCCTCCAGCTCGCCAACCCCCAGGTACTCCGCGCCTTCCTCGATACCGCGACCACCGGAGGCGCCTCGGGACTGCTGGCACGCGCCGCTGGACTGTTCATCGGCATCGCCATCCTGCAGCAAGCCTGCTCCATCACCGCTGCCTACTTCAGCGAACGAGTAGCCTGGACGGCGACCAACGCCTTGCGCGCCGACCTGGCCCTGCACTGCCTGCGGCTGGATCTCGCTTTCCATAAGACGAAGACGCCCGGCGAGTTCATCGAGCGTATCGACGGCGACGTCACCGCCCTCGCCAACTTCTTCTCCCAATTCGTGCTACAAATCGTCGGGAGCTTGCTGCTGCTGGCCGGGGTGCTGACCGCGCTCTGGCTGGAGAGCTGGCGCGCGGGGCTACCGTTGACCGTATTTGCCGTGGTCATGCTGGCGGTGATGGCGCGCCTGCGTTCCCTGGCAACCCCGTATTGGAAGGCGGCGCGCCAGGCCAGCGCTGAGCTGTTCGGCTTCCTGGAGGAGCGCCTGGGCGGCGCCGAAGACATCCGCTCCAGCGGGGCCGCCGCCTACGTGCTACGCCGGCTCTACGAGCGGACGCGGGAGCGCCTGCGCACCGCCCGCCTGGCTCGTTTGTTTGGCGCCATCGGCTGGTGCGTGCCCATGGTGCTCTGGGCGCTGGGGGTCGGGGTCGCCTTTATCGTCACCGCCTACCTGTACCGGCGCGGCACGCTCAGCACCGGCTCGGCCTTCCTCATCTACTACTACACGCAACTCCTCTTCCAGCCGCTCAATGTCATCTCCTACCAGCTCGACGACTTCCAGAAAGCGAGCGCCGGCCTGGCCCGCATCGAGGAGCTGTTCGGGACGCACAGCGCCCTCGCCGACGGCGTCGACGCGCTCAAGGCGAGGGGTGCGCTGGCTGTGGAGTTTGACCGTGTGGCCTTCGGTTACGGCGACGACGAGATGGTCGTGCGTGACCTGACCTTCCGACTGCCGCCAGGCGCGGTGCTGGGCCTGCTCGGGCGCACCGGCAGCGGCAAGACCACCATCGCCCGCCTGCTCTTCCGCCTCTACGACCCCGCCGCCGGGACGATTCGCCTGGGCGGCAGCGATGTGCGGTCGCTGCGCCGGGCGGAAGTGCGGGATCACGTCGGCATGGTGACACAAGACGTGCAACTCTTCCGCGCCAGCGTGCGCGACAACCTCACCTTCTTCGATGAGCACGTCGACGACACCCGCATCATCGCGGCCTTAGAGGATCTCGGACTGGGCGACTGGCGCCGCTCCCTGCCCGACGGCCTGGACACCATGCTCGCCGCCAACGGCGGCGGGCTGTCCGCCGGCCAGGCGCAACTGCTGGCCCTCACCCGCGTCTTCCTGCGCGACCCGGGCGTCGTGATCCTCGACGAAGCCTCCTCCCGACTGGACCCGGTGACGGAGCGGCTGATCGAGCGCGCGATAGACAAGCTGCTGCGGGGCCGCACCGCCATCATCATCGCCCACCGCCTCCGCACTATCGAGCGCGCCGACGAGGTCATGATCCTGGAGCACGGCCGCATCCAGGAGTACGGGTCACGCGGCTCCTGGCCGGCAACGCCCGCTCGCGCTTTGCGCACCTCCTCCATGCCGACACAACGGAACTGGCGGAGGCGCTGGCATGAGACCTCTCCCCACAGGAGATAAGGCGTGACAGTAAAGCCCACTCAACAACCCGCCAGCGCCCCCACGACCGTCCGCCAAACTGCCCGGTTCCTGGCCCAACTGGTGCGCTTCCGCCCGCGGCTGTGGGGGGCGAACACCTTCTGCATCACCGCGTTGGTGCTGGCGGATATGGCGCCGGGCCTGATCGCTCGCGAGTTCTTCAACCGGCTGACCGGCTCCGCGCAAGCTGACTTGGGTCTGCCGTCCCTGATTGCGCTCTTGATCGCGGCGTCGCTGGGCTCCGCCGCGTTCCTCATGGGCTGCCAGGTGACCAACGCGCCCTTCATGCTGACGGCAGCGGCGCTGCTGCAGAAAAATCTGCTGGCGCGCATCCTGCAGTTGCCAGGCGCGGACGCCTTGCCCTCATCGCCCGGTGAAGCTATCAGCCGGTTCCGCGACGACGCCGACGAGATCACCAGCACGATGATCATCTTCAACGACATGATCGCTATGTCCATATTCGCGGTGATCGCGGCGGTCATCATGCTGAAGATCAACGCGACCATCACGGTCGGCGTCTTCCTCCCCCTCGTCCTCATCGTCGGCGTGGTGACGTTCGCCAGCAAGCGCATCGAGCGCTACCGCAAGGCCAGTCGGGAGGCGACCGGCGACGTCACCGGCTTTCTGGGGGAGATCTTCGGCGCTGTGCAGGCGGTGCAGGTCGCCAACGCCGAGGCGCGCACCGTTCGCCACTTCCGGAAGCTCAACGATCGGCGCCTGGCAACAACCATCCGCGACCGCCTGTTGGACCAGTGGATGCAATCGCTCTGGTCGAACATGATGCACCTGGGCACGGGGCTGATCCTGCTGATCGCCGGCCAGTCCATGCGCTCCGGGCAGTTCTCCATCGGCGACTTTTCCCTGTTCACCTTCTATCTCGGCTGGGTGACGGAGTTCACCATGGTGTTCGGCCATCTGCTCACCCGCTACAAGCAGGATGGCGTGTCGTTCGGGCGGATGCTCGCGCTCATGCGCGGGGCGCCACCGAGCACGCTCGTGCAACACGGGCCGGTCTACACGGAAGGCCCCTTGCCCGACGTGCCGGCGGTGAGCAAGACCGAAGCCGACCGGCTGCTGCGCCTGGACATCCGAGGCCTCAGCTATCGCCATCCGGAGTCGGGTCGTGGCATCGAGGAGATTAGCCTGCGCCTGGAGCGTGGCTCCTTTACGGTCGTCACGGGCCGCATTGGATCGGGGAAAACCACGCTGGTGCGTACCGTTCTCGGTCTGCTGCCCAAGTCGGCCGGCGAGGTGCGCTGGAATGGCCGCGTCGTGGAGCAGCCGGGCGACTTCTTCGTGCCGCCACGCAGCGCGTATACCCCGCAGGCGCCGCGCCTCTTCAGCGAGACCCTGCGCGACAACCTGCTGCTCGGCATGCCGGAACGGCCGGAGGAGCTGAGCGCGGCGCTCCGGCTGGCCGTATTCGAGCCCGACCTGGCGGACATGGACAAGGGACTGGACACGCCGGTCGGTCCCAAGGGCGTCCGGCTCTCCGGCGGCCAGATCCAGCGAGCCGCCGCGGCGCGCATGTTCGTGCGCAGCGCCGAGCTTCTGATCTTCGATGACCTCTCCAGCGCGCTGGATGTGGAGACGGAGCGCCTCATGTGGCAGCGCGTCTTTGCGCGTCGCGACAGCACCGTCCTGGCCATCTCTCACCGCCGCGCCGCGCTGCGGCGAGCCGACCATATCATCGTGCTCAAAGACGGCCGCGTGGAGGCGCAAGGGACGTTGGAGGAGCTGCTGGCGACGTCTGACGAGATGCAGCGACTCTGGCAGAGCGAGGACGCCGGGCGGTAGCGCGGTGCTAGAATTTGGGATCTGGGCAGTGGGGAGAGCAGTGGAACAGTCCGATCCCGAGGACCGCCGTCGAGCCAACAGCAAGGCTGGCGCGCCGACGCGCTTCATCGTGGCCGTTGGCAGCGGCAAAGGCGGCGTCGGCAAGTCGACGCTGAGCCTCAACCTGGCGCTCGCCCTGGCCGACACCGGGGCGGCGGTCGGGCTACTCGACGCCGACGTCTACGGCCCGAACATCCCGCTGATGGTCGGCCTGGTCCGTCAGCGCTGGGGGAACGATTGGACGCTGGCGCGCAATCCCGACCTGGGCCAGCAGCGCATGGCAGCCGTCGAGCGCTTCGGGCTGAAGATCATGTCGGTCGGTTTCATCATCGGCGAGGACCAGCCGCTGGTCTGGGAAGCCGAGCTGGTGCGTCTCCTGGCGCGGCAACTCCTGCACGAGGTTGACTGGGGCGCGCTGGACTATTTGGTGGTGGACCTTCCGCCCGGCACTGCCGACATCCAGCAAGTACTGGCGCAGGAGATCCCCTTCTTCGGCGCGCTGCTGGTGGTCACGCCCCAGGACGTCGCCCATCTCGACGCCAAGAAAGCGGTACAGATGTACCGTCGCTTCGGCGTGCCGGTGTTGGGCGGCGTGGAGAACATGAGCGGCTTACTCTGCCCGCACTGCTCCCAGCCCATCGACATCTTCCCGCGGGTGCCGCAAGCGCGCAGCATCTGGGCGATGGGCGTGGAAAAGCTCGGCGCTATACCGGTCGATCCGGCCGTCAGCCAGGCCGGAGATCGCGGTCGGCCCCTCCTGGTGACGCATCCGGCGTCACCCCAGTCCACCGCCTTCCGCGCGCTGGCGGAGCGGCTGGCGGAGAAGCTGCGGGCGACGCCGCGGTAGAGCGTCATACCCTGCAGTGGTCCGCTGCTGACAGCGCCACGGCCAGGCCATCTAGCGTAGCCCAGAATAGCGGCGCGCGATCCGGCGGCAACATGTAGTAATGCTATGATCCCGGCAACGGATGATTTTTCGACTCCGAATGACATTCTCCGGCACGTGCGCTGCGTGTGCCGTTGGAAGCAGCGCAGCAGCGAAGCGCGGGAGGGAGCCAGGGACGATGGACAGTCACATGCACAGCCGGCGAGCGCTGCTGCGCGCCTGTGGCGCAGCAGGCGTGGGCGCCGCGGCGGCGCTGCTCTCCGCTTGCGGGGCTTCGAGTGCCGCGACGACGAACACCCTACCCACCGCCGCGTCTTCGTCCGCCGCGTCTTCGCCGAGCCGGGCGTCCGCGGCCACGAGCAGCGTGGCCGCCTCGGCAACGGGAAGCACGGCTCCTGCCTCGCCATCGTCGAGCCAGGCGGCCCAGCCGGCAGCGGCGCCGGGCGAGCTCACCTTCTGGATGATGGGCGACAACACCGATCAGCATTACCAGGCGTGGACACAACGCATCAAGGACTTCATAACGGCCAACCCCAAGACGCCTGTCCAGCTCGTCACGGGGACATACGCCGGGGTCAACCAGAAGCTGCCGGCCGTTGTCGCGGCGGGAACGCCACCCAACGTCTCCGAACAGGATCGCTATACCGTGGCGGCAGGAGCGGCGCAGGGGCTGATGCAGGACATCTCCGGGCGCGCCAGCGCCGCCGGCCTCACCGGCGCCGACCAGCAGCCCTGGGCCTGGCAGGAGGTCTCGATCCAGGGGAAGCTGTACGGCCTGCCGGCGGAGACCGACAGCCGGATGATCTTCGTCAACGTGACCCACCTCCAGCAAGCGGGCCTGCCGACGACCGCGCCGAAGACGCTAGACGAATACGTGCAGGTCGCCAGTCAGCTCAACAAGAAGTCGGGCGACACCTACCAGCAGCTCGGCTTCATCCCCTGGTACGACAACTGGGGCATGTACGGCTGGGGCTGGCTGTTCGGCGGCGACTTCTACGACGCCAAGAACAATCGCGCCACGCTGGACGACCCCAAGATCCTGGCGTCGCTGGAGTGGCTGTTGGGCCAGGCCCAGAAGATTGGCTACCAGCCGGTGCAGGACTTCGTCAAGATACATAGCGCGCAGGGCAACCTGTTCACCGAGCAGGTGCTCAGCACCTACTACCAGGCCAGCGCCTCCATCAAGACCTACATGAAGACGCAGGGCCTGGAATGGGCCGCCTGGGCGCCGCCGCCTCCCCAGGGGATGGACCACACCAGCACCTGGTCGGGCGGCTTCTGCGTGGTGCTGCCGTCCGGCGCCAAGAACCCCGACGCCTCCTTCGAGCTGATGCGCTACCTCACCGACGCCAAGGCGCAGTTGCTCGAGGCGCAGACCGGACTCAGCATGCCGACCATCAAGTCGGTGGCCGCCGACCCCTTCTGGAAGACGGTCGACCCGCGCGTCAAGCAGTTCGTCGACATGCTGCCGTTCTCGCACAGCCGTCCGGCGGTCAAGCAGATAAACATCATGACCAAGGAGCTGGGCGACGCCCGAGACCTGGTGCTGCAAGGGAAGAAGACGCCGGCCGAGGCGTTGCAGGAGGCCAACCAGCGCGTCAACCTGGCCATCCAGGAGAATCGAGCAAGCTGAGTGCCGCATCCGACACGTGGCGAAACGGACAAGATCGAGCAGGCGCGAGCGATCCGCCGCCGCGTGCGGCTGGCCAGCGGCCGGCCGGACGGCCGCTGCGGCAAGGTCTCCGAGGCCATCGCGGCGGAGCTGGGCTGGGCCTATCGCTGGGGCCACCTGCGCCTGCTGGACGGCGGCATCTGCTGGATCCACTGCTGGAACCAGCGCGCCGATGGGACCATGGTGGACGCCACCGCCGACCAGTTCGAGGAGCGTTGGCTCGGCGACGTCGTCGTGCTGCCGCCCGGCGACTCGCGGCAAGCCAACTACAGTCCCGCCCCGCGTGGCCACCTCTTCCGCATCCCGCGGAACCGCGGCCAGCTCCGGCTGCTGGCTACGCCTGCCCGCCTCGATGCGCCGTTCGAGCCAGAAGAGGAGGAGCTAACGACCGCGGCGGACACGCCGGACGGCTGGACCGAACTGGGCGCACGCGCCATACAGCACCATAGCGGCTGGGCGCTGCCAGATTGGATCGGCCGGGAGGCGGGCGAGCGGCTGCGAGAGGCGGAGGCCGCCGGACAGGGGCTGCCCTCGCGGGAGCTGGAGTTTGACCTGGACGCGGCCGTCCAGCAGCGGCGGAGGGCGAGCCACGGCCAGTGGACATCGCCTGAGTGGCAGGAGACACGAGCGGAAGGCGGAGGAAGGGGCTTGGCGGGGCATTAAGTCAGGTCCAATGTTGCCGTCAGAGCCAGGCGTAGGTGTCAGCCAGGCCGGACCCTTCCGGTAACGTCGACAGGTAGGTATCCAGCGCGGTGACCCAATGTCCCAGCGCTCGCTTAGCCCTCAGATATTTTCCAGCCGGCGCCAGCAGCATTCCGGCGTGATGGCCGCCGCTGTCAAGAATCGCGGTGTGCAGGGGAAGGAAGTCCCTCAGGCTATCGGTGACCAGCACCCGTCCCTCCCGGTACGCCACCTCGCACAGCAGCACCTCGTCGGGCGTGCCCCACAGGTCGGGCCGCTCCTGAACGGCCACGACATCGTGGCCTCGTCGTCGCAGCTGGACGGCCAGCTCACGGTCGAGCATCTCGTCCAGCAGCAGCTTCACCGGCCGAGCACGGCCCGTTGGCGCGCGTCCGCCGCCTGCGCCCGCTCTGCTTCCTCCCGATTGGCGCGGATCATGTCGTCGATCTCCACCGGGAAGTCGGCAGCATAGGCAATGGCCGTGCGCACCTGGTCCGGGCGGAGCTGCAAGTAGTCCGCCGTCTCCTCCAGATTGCCATCGGATGCGCGCAGGGTCTCAATCACCTGCCAGACGTCGATCCGGCGCCCGGCGAAGCCCACCCGACGCCCCCCGGCGCGATCGCGGAAGACCAGGCCGGGGTAGCGATCCATGCGCAGCCCCTCCTCGAGATAGGTGCGTGCCAGCGCCGTGGGAGCGAGGCCGCGTCGCCTCGCCGCTGCCGACAGCTCGTTGACGAGCCGTGCGGAAACCCGCAGCGTGAGATGCTCGGAGACAGGTTCGTTGTCCATGTGTTCCACCATACCACAACGGAACACACACTCCATCGGGTAGCGACGCCGCCGCGCGATCTGGACGATAGAATCAACTCCCCGGCGTGAAAGATGGGAGCGTGGTCCGATGGCAACGCTTGTCCTGGTACACGGCGCCAGCGGCGGCGGCTGGATCTGGAAGAAAGTGGGCCCGTTGCTGCGATCCGCTGGGCACGATGTCTACACCCCCACCCTCACCGGCTGTGGGGAACGGGTCCACCTCAACCACGCCGGCGCCGGGCTCGACACCCATATCCTGGATATCGTGGGCGTGCTCACCTTCGAGGAACTCTCCGAGGTAGTCCTGGTCGGGCACAGCTATGGGGGGAACGTCATCACGGGAGTGGCCGACCGCGTTCCGGAACGGCTCGCCCACCTGGTGTACCTGGACGCCAACGTGCCGGGCGACGGGCAGGCCCTGGTCGACCTGATGCCGCCACCTCACGGCGACCTCTACCCCGGCCGGAGCGTCGAGCGCGGGGAGCAGTGGCGGCGGCGGGGCTGGCAACTGCGGCCGGCGAACGCCGAGGAGCTTCCGGCGGCAGAAGCGCCGGCCACCGAAGCGGACTTCGCCCACCTCCTCGAACGAGGCGCCATCACCAAGGCCGATATGCGCTGGATGCTCCGCAACATGGTCCCGCATCCGGCCAAGACGTACCTGGACCCGGCGCGCTGGCGCAATCCGGCCGCCCTCGCCTTGCCACGCACCTTCATCCACTGCACCGGTAAGGATGGATGGGATGCCTTCGCGCCCGTTGCCGAGCGGGCCCAACAGCAGCCGGAAGAAGAACAACGCCATATCCCCAGACTCGTGCTCGAAGAGCTGGAGGATCAGGATTGGGAGCAATCCCCGGAACTGCGCGCCGCAATCGAAGAAGCGCATGCCCAGATTGCCGCCGGTGACGTTATTGACTATGAGGACTACGCGCGTCAGCGCCGTGAGCGTCGCGGCTAGTGCCGTACCGCCTCCGCGTTCCGAAGCGTGTCCAGAAGTAGCTTGATGCGCTGTCCTCAACCGTCTTTGATCGAGTAGACGAGCGCATCACCTCCCTTCGCGATGTTCCGCGGCCACTTGGCGTGAAGAAGCTCAAAGGCTCTGCAAACTCCTACCGGGTACGCGTGGGAGACTGTCGCATCGTGTATGAAGTAGACGACAACGCTCAGGAGATCCGGCTCATCACCGTCGCCGATCGCAAGGATGCATACCCATAGATCCGTAGGCGTCGGATCGACCTAGCTCTACCCCTCCGATCGGCGCCTATGCCGCGTCTGGGCGCTGCTGTTGGCCATCTCGCGGTCGCTCCGGATCGTTATGGGCGCGACGACAGGGCTCTTTACAATCTTTACCGTGTGGATGCATGGGTTCTGGCGCGCCATATGCAGGTGCATTGTGGCTGCTTCGGCGCTTGCGGCAAGGACGTTTCTTGGCGCGCTCGCCTTGACCGGTCAGCATGGCCATGGGCCTGGACTTCCTCGGTCGAGGAAGGAAATGGACAGCGGTTCGGGCTGGGATCCTCCATGTCGCCGACGCCGCGACCGGCGGCGCGGCCAACGGGGTTCCTCGGCCTGATCGGCCCGTGGCTGGTCTTGCCCGCATGGCGACCGTAGTTCACCGGGGCGGCGGCAGTCGTTGCCGTCGCTCTGGGGCTGCGGGCCGTCCCGCCGAGGCTCGGTCGGCAAAGGAGGTACCGCGCTCCTGGTCGCGGTGGATGCCGGTCGGGCGCCTCTACACCCTGTGGGGGGCGACGCTCGGCAGCGGCGTGGTGACGACCATCCCGCACTCCGCCTTCCTGATGGTACTGGGCGCTCAACTGACGGCGGGACCATTGTGGGGCGCCCTCTCCGGCGCCGCCTATGGCTTGGCCCGAGAAGGCCCGCCGCTGGTTCAGATCCTAAGTCCCGGCGACCCCGCGCAGACCCCTCGCTTGCTCGCGACGCTGCGCACGGTCGTGCGACGCCTGAACACCGGCATTGCGCTTGGCGGCGGCTTGCTCCTCGTGCTCGCCGCATGGCGCTGAGCCGGCCGATGGCGCGATGCGGGGCCGATGGGGGATTGGCACTCCAATCGGGTGTTGGAGCAACAGGGAGAGGTGGGAGCGGCGTGACCGGGCGAATCACGGTTATTGCGGCCGGGGTGCTCCTGGTGCTCATCGGCTATGCACGGCCCGTTGGCGGTCCGGTCGTCACGGCCGCGCCGTCCTGCGGCCAGCCGACCCCGCGCCGGGCAGAGCTGCCCACCGCTAACGCGGGGTCCCGTGCCCACGACCGCGGCGAGGCATCGCGCTGTCCCGCCAGCGGGATGAGACACGGCCCAAAGCGTCCGGAATGCAAGCGGTAAACTCCATGGGAATACCGCTCTCGTCCACCGGTTCACTAATCGAACGCGGACGCGTCGCTGGACGGGCGGCCGGCGGAGAGGCGATCTGACAGTGCCGAGCCTCCAGCAACGGCCACGGCGCTGGAGCACGGCCTCACCCTGGTCACTCGAAATGAGGAGGACTATCATTGCCCGGCGTATGATAGCCGGCACAGGAAGGGGCGTTCTCGTTATGCATGTACTCGTCACCGGAGCCACCGGTCGCGTCGGCAGCCGCTTCGTCCCGCGGCTGCTGGACCAGGGAGAGGATGTGCGCATTCTCGTCCGCGACGCCGGCCGGGCCGAGGCGCTTCGGCAACGCGGCGCCGAGGTGACCACGGGCGACCTGCGGAACCCCGGCGACCTGCGACGCGCTGTGGACGGCGCGGATGCGGTCGTCCACCTGGGCGCATCCTTCCGCGGCGTCGCGGCGGAAGAGGCGGTCGCGATCAACCAGACTGCCACCGTGGAGCTGGCCCGCGCGGCGCTGCAAGCAAGTGTGGCACGGTTCGTCTTCGTCAGCATCAACCTCGTCTACGGCCCGGGCCGCGGCCGGCCAACGCGCGCGGACGACGAGCGGCGACCACCGGCGGAGGCCGCCTATCCACGGAGCAAGCTGGCGGCCGAGGATGCGCTGCTCCAGCTCCACCGCGACCACGGCCTCGGCCTGCGCTGGGCGCGGGGCTGGCCGGCCCACCAGCGGCTGCACTTGGTCCACCACGCCGACGTCGGTCAGGGCCTGCTGCGGGCGCTGCGCGCCAATGGGGTGGACGGCCGCGCCTACAACGTGGCCGACGACGCGCCGATCACCGCCTTCGAGCTGCACACGCTCAACCGCGAGCCGAATCGCGCGGAGCCGCCCCAGCTTCCCGGCAGTGGTCGATATCCCGAGCCAACCCATCAAGGACCGGACGCCCGGGCGACCGCTCGAAGCTGACAGGCACGGTCGACGCCAGGTCCGGCCGCTCGACGCCGGCCGTGCTCTACATCCACGGCAGCGCCTGGCTCTATGGCGGCCGGGCCAGCGACGGCGCCGCCTTCGACCAGATGCAGCGATCGCTCATCGGGCGGGGCTTCGTCCTCGCCTCCATCGACTACGGCCTGGGCTCGCTGTATCAGTTCCCCGCCCAGATCGACGAGGCCAAGTGCGCCGGGCGCGCTGCCAGCGCGGTCACCTACATCGGGCCACGCCAGCCGCCGTACTTCATCGTGCATGGGACCAAGGACCCGCTCGTACCGGTCGGCCAATCGAAGGAGCTGGCCCAGCGCCTGCAGGCCGCCGGCACCCCGGCGCGGCTGGTGCTCGTGCCGAACGCCGGCCACGTCGGCATGGACCCGGCGATGGCGGGCGCCACCACCTCCGTCAGCAGCGCGTCATCGCTCTGCCGTTGGTGACGGTGATGCATCACCGGAGCGCGCCGCGGCAGCGGCCGGTTGCTCCGCAGACGGCACCTCGGTCGCCGCGAAGCCATGCGGCCCGGTACGGTCCACGTCGCCCCTCCAGGTCGTTGGCGGTAGCTTGGCGCGCATCTCCGCGACGCCCATCGCGGTAATACTTACCTCGTAAGCGCCGATATAGGCGCCCGGGGCTGCCCCGAAGTCCACCGACGCGACGAAGCCTCCGTCCGATCCGGCCGAGGTCGAGATGGGGCCGACATCGTCGTGGCGTGGCTGATGGTCTCTGTCCTACCCGCCGAGGTCGCCGCGCAGGCACACCAGCTCACCGCGCTGAAAACCCGCTCCGCGGACCTCGACTGTCAAATGACCGGGACCGATGGTCGCGCCGACCTGCTGCAGCACGCCTGGCCGTATCGGCGGCGCCACGGGTGTTGGCGTGGCCGTGGCGGCCGGCGGCGCACCGCCGGAAAGCCCCGGCTGGCTCATGGCCATTCCTATCCCGGCGCACATGACGCTGCCCGTGGTCCCGGCGCCGCCCAGTTGCCGCTGGACAAGGTTGACCGCGCCGAATAATGACACAGCGACTATCAGCCCAGTAACCGGAGCAGGCCACGCCCGGCGCAGTCGCGCGGGGAGCGATTGGAGGACCCGCGCGCGCCCCACCTCCTCGCTGCAGTGCGGGCAGAGCAGCGAGTGCCGCGCCTGCCGCGGGCAGGCCATGCAAAATGGCCTGCCGCAGCGGTCGCATCGGTGTCGGGCCTCAGTCGCGAGATGCACGCTACAGGAGCGGCGCTCCACCATTCGTATCCACCTCCGACGGGCTCGGCTCGACGTCTCTCCGTGTTCCCCACGGTTTCAACCGCCGAGCGCCCGACGCTCCTCCTGATGCTGTTCGATCAGTTCGGCGATCTCAGTCCGCCCGAAGTGCCGCGCCCAGCCCAGCGGGGTGGAGTGGAAGGTCGCATCCTGAGCGTCCAGGGCCGGATTAGCGGCCAGCAGCAAGCGGGCCAGCTCCACGTCGCCGCGGACGGCGGCTTCATGAAGGGGTGTGGCCTGCCAGTCGCCGGAGCGACGGTTACCCAGGTCGGGCGATTCGGCCAGGAGGCGGGGCACACGATCCTTCCAACCCAAATCCCAGGCAGAGAGGATATCGAGCGTGGCGCCATGTGCGACCAGCCACGTCGCGGCTTTTGGCTGCCCCATCTTGACGGCGAGCTGCAGCGGCGACATCCCGTTCGCCAGCGGCGCATCAGGCGTGTCGGGCAGAAGCTGTCCGCCCAGCGCGTCCAGCGCCGCCAGGTCGCCCCGAGCCACTGCTTCCGCGAAGGCCACCTGCGCCGGCGTTGGCGGCGGCGCAGCGAGCGTCTCCGGCTGCAGCCACCAGGTCTGGCCATAGCCCATCGACACGAAGCCGA
>CALBSQ010000211.1 GCA_937967325.1 uncultured Chloroflexota bacterium | reverse complement strand
CGCTTCCACGGATGACGGCGCCTTCGAGCGCAGCGGGCTGCATTGATGCCAACGTGTACTCCTTTGCTAGGCGAGCCCATTGTACGGAACGTTGAGGAAGCACATTGCCGCGCCGAATGTACCGCCTCATAGCAGAGGCAGATGTCCAAACGGCATGCTCCGGGTGCAAAAAGACCAGCTTGCACGGGCGTGCGAGTAAGGCGGGTGGGGGAAGGACCGACCCTACGATGTCCAGGCGCGTGGGTAGCCGGCAGGCTGGGGTTGCCGCAGACGGAGGAGGGCGCGCCATGGCGCCGACAGCGCGCTGCGAACGGCGACGTCCGTCTGGACCAGCATCGCCAGATGGTCGAGCGCGTGGGCGAGCACCTGCTCGAACCGGATGATCTCCGGCGGCCGGAGATTGCTGCCACGTGCCTGTCGAGACCCGACCACGGGACGGGCAGAGATGCGGCCGGCGGCGATCCAACGCCGGAGCCAGTCGCCCTCCGGAACCACGACGAGGTAAGTCAGGATGAGCCTCGCTGCCTGGCCCGCCGCGGCAACGTAACGCCAGGACGTCGAGTGGATGACCGCCCTGCTGGTGTCCAGCGCTGCGCCAAAGAACGCCTCCACCTCCGCCAGCACATCGCTCGTCGGGTGAGCGCCGGGGCGATGTCGCGCGTACCAGACGGTGGTGTCAGCGGTCGGGCCTCGTTGAAGGAGCATCACCTGGCCGCGATGCAGCGTGACGGGGAGCAATTCGTACATGATCTCAGTCGCCGGCGAAGCCGTTCCGCCGGCCAAGGCGCCATGGCCGACAAGGGGCGGCCATGGCGCCTTCCCGCCGGGATCGAGACACTGGTCGTGAGGCGCAACGTCACGCATGCGCCTATGGCCCGCTACTTGCCCTCAAGGTCGGGCTGGGCCATGGCCAGCACCTGGTCTCGGCTGATCTGCATGCCACCGTGGACGTCTTTGGCGTGCTGTTGCACGTTGGCGACCAGCTCGTCGTCGTCCTTCCCCCGAATGGTCTGACCACACTGGCAGGTGACGAGTTTGTTCATGCCCGCCTTTCCTTTCACGGAGCCTCCCAACCTCGGAGCCTCCAGCAGACGCAGTGTACGCTAGGTGTTTTGGGGAAAGTTTGGGAGAATCTGAGCACGGCACTCTTGCGTATCTATCTGGCGGGCCGCATCGGGATCGAGCTCGGCGATAGGCTGATCGACGAGCGAGACCTGCCCGGCAAGCAGGGACGGCTGGCCTTCGCCTTGCTGGCGGCGAACCACGGACATGCCATCCCCCGTGACGCGCTGGCGGACGCGCTGTGGCCGGAGGGACTGCCGAACTCCTGGGACATTGCCCTCAGCGCCATCCTCAGCAATCTGCGAACGGTGTTGGCTCGACTGGGCCTGGATCGCTCCAGGGTGATCTCGACGGCCTCCGGTTCCTGCCAGCTTCACCTGCCCGCCGACACCTGGGTCGATCTCGAGGCTGCCGCTCGCGCCGTCGATGAGGCGGAGGGCGCCCTCCGCCGCGGCGACCCGATGCAGGCCTACGGTTGGGCCGGCGTCGCTACCGCGATTGCCCGACGACCGCTGTTGCCGAACGAGAGCGGGACCTGGCTGGACCTCCAGCGAGCCGAGCTGCGCGGCCTGCTCATCCGGGCGCTGGATTGTTGCGCGGAGATCTTCACCTGGAACGGCGAAACCACACTGGCGGTCGAAGCCGCTGAGGAAACGCTGACTCTCGAGCCGTACCGAGAGACGGGCTATCAACGGCTGATGCGCGTCCACGCCGCCGCCGGCAACCGCGCCTATGCGCTGCGCACCTACGAGCGCTGTCGCAAGCTGCTGGCGGACGAGCTCGGCGTCGACCCCTCGCCACAGACGGAAGCGGTGTACCGCCAGATCCTCAGCACAGGCGAACAGGCGTGAGCGCCTCCTACCGCGCGAGCGTGATCCATTGCCCTTCCGGCTGCTGGTAGGCCTCGTACCAGCGCAGCAGCGCCAATGTGTCGGTGAGATTGGCCCTGGCCGGCGGGGTGTTGGAGAGCACGCTCTCGCAGAAGGCCAGGACCTCGGGGGCATAGCCCAGCATGAACAGCCCTTTGTTGTAGAGCTGGCCGAGCGAGAACTCCGGCTCCCAGTAGAGCGGGGCATCCTCGTCGGCGCCGATGAAGTTGGGCTGGCGGCCGTAGCCGCCCGGTCCGCGCCGGCCGCGTCGATAGTAGGTCAGCTTGACCCCATTTTCGACCACGACGTTGGCGCCGGTGCCGACCACCTCCAGGCGCTCCAAAGGGCTGGAGCCCGACTGCCCGGCGACGAGGTGAAGGATGCCGATACCACCATCGCGGAACTTCAAGGTCGTCACGCTAGCGCCGGAGCGCGGCTCGCGCGTGTAGCTCAGCTCGGCAACCGGCCCGGCCAGCAGGTGGATGATCGACGCCGGGTGGAAGAGGTGATCCAGAAAGCCGACCATGGCCTTGCGGTCAACGCGCTGCTCCGGCGGCGGCAAGGACTGGGGATAGCGGCAGGAGATGGTGCTGATCGGACCAAACTCCGGTCGCCGCGCGATCTCCGCCGCCTTAGCGACCGCCGGAAAGAACATCTTCTTGAAGCCGACCTGCACGAACTTGCCGGTCTGCCGCTCCGTGTCGATCATCTGCTGCACCTCGGCCACGCTGCTGGCCGGCGGCTTCTCGATCCAGGCGTTCGCGCCGGCCAGCATGGCGTCGCAGGCGATGCGCGGGTAGCGCGGACGGGACTCCTCGTCGTAGTTGGTGACGACGAAGACCGCCTCCAGGCGCTCCCGCTCCAGCATCTCGAGGTGGCTACCGTAGGCGCGATGTGCGCCGAACTCGCGCGCATACGTCTTGGCGCGATCGAGATTGAGGTCACACACGGCCACCAGGTCTACTGGCGCGTAGCGCAGAGTAGGGTAGACGTTGCGGAAGGCGTGCCCCCCGCAGCCGACAAAGCCGGCGCGCAGACGCCGATCGTACTCGAAGTTGTAGCGCAAGCCCGCCGGGTTGCCCTCGCCGGACTGGTGTGCCGCTGCTCGATCCATGGCTCCGCCCCCTTCTTGCTTCACACTTCACACCCCACCGCGCCATCGACGGCCGCCCGCGACCCCAGCACAGATTATGGCGCAGGCGGTCCGCCCAAGCCAGGGTGAGCTTCGAGACGCTGACCATCCCGGCATCCTCGCCGCGGTGAGCGTCCCGCTGCCGTCGGCCGTTTGCATACATCGCCGGAACCGGCTAGCCTTATGGCACTGCAACCACAGGAGGGGAGCGCACCGGCCATGCCCACGACGGAATCCCGCGGCTCAGAGCGTCGCGCGCTCGTCACGGGAGCGTCCTCGGGGATCGGCGCGGCCTTCGCGGAGCGACTGGCCCACGACGGCTTCGACCTCGTCGTGGTCGCCCGCCGTCGGGAGCGCCTGGAAGCGATCGCCCGGCGCCTCCACACCAGCTATGGGACGGAAGTCGACATCCTAGCGACCGACCTTTCCCGCGCCGGCCAGTTGCGCCTGGTCGAGGAGCGTATAGCCGCGGACAATGCCCTGTCGCTGCTGGTGAACAACGCCGGAGCGGGCAGCTTCTCCCTCGTCTCCGAGCTGGACCCGGACCGGGCGGAGGAGATGATCCGGCTGCACGTGGTCGCTTTGACGCGACTCTGCCGGGCAGCGCTGCCGGGCATGCTTGCCCGCGGCGAGGGCGCCATCATCAATGTGTCCTCCACCAACGCCTTCCAGGCGCGACCCAGGATTGCCACCTACTGCGCCACCAAGGCCTACATCAAGACGTTCACCGAGGCCCTCCACCAGGAGGTTCAGGGGACCGGCATCCGGGTCCAGGTGCTGTGCCCCGACGCCACGCACACGGAGTTCTTTCAGCAAGCGGGAGTCGATACGTCCGGCTTCCCCGAATCGAGCTGGCTGCCCCCCGACGCCGTGGTGGACGCCTCACTGAAGGGACTGCGCCTGGGCGAGGTGATCTGTTTGCCCACCCTCGACGATCCCGGCCTGCTGCTGCAGCTTCAGGAGCGCCAGCGGCAGTTGCTCGACGACGCCCCCGCGGACATGCTGGCCAGACGTTATGTCCGCTAGTGCTAGCGGCAGCGCCGCTACACCTATCCCGCTCTTCGTCCGCGTCGCCGCTCGTGCCGGGGAGTTGCTGCGCGCCCGCGGCGAGACCATCGCCGTAGCAGAATCGTCCGCCGGTGGCTTGATCTCCGCCGCGCTCCTGGCGCTGCCCGGCGCTTCCAGCTACTTCGTGGGCGGCGCTGCCGTCTACACCACGCTGGCCAAGCAGTCGCTCGTCGGTGTCACCGACGCCGACCTGGCCCTTGCGCGAGCCTCCACGGAGACCCACGCCCTGGTGCTGGCCCGCGCGGCACGCGCTCGGCTTGGGACCACCTGGGGCCTTGGCGAGACCGGCGCCGCCGGACCGACCGGCAACCGCTACGGCGACGCCGCCGGCCATTGCTGCATCGGCATCGCCGGCCCCACCGAGCGCAGCATCACCATCGAGACCGGCAGCGCCGACCGCTGGGCCAACATGACCGCCTTCGCCGAGGCGGCGCTGCGGCAGCTGATCGAGGTGTTGGAAGCGTAGATTCGCCGGCCGTGCCGCGGGCGCACGCCGTGCGCCCCTACGGCGCATCGCGCCGGTCGTGTCAGGTGCGATAATCCGGATTCTCTCGGTCCAGATGCCAGCGCATTGGATTCGTGTCAATGTAGGTGCGGATTCGTGCAAGGGCCTCATCATCGCGAACGATGTGTTCCCAATAGTTCCGTTGCCAAATGGGAGTTCCTGCTTGACCGATGGCATCATTCACACGTCGCGTAGCGGCCGACTTAAAACCCGCCACGAATGAGCCGAGGGATTTCGGCGACCTCGTCAATGGCCGCCCGACAGAGGTCCCGACCGGCATGTTCGAGGCAGGCGTACCCAGCTCATTCGCACCAAGAAGAGCCGCATGCGTAAGGATAATGAGACCGTGGACGTGATTTGGCAAGGTCACGAAACGATCCAACACCACCTCTTTGCGCAGCTCGGCTGAGCGAAGCCACTCTTGTTGAACGATGCGACCCGCATCATTGAGGTGAATCTCGCCCTCGGCAATTTGGCCAAAGAGGCAGATCCGCTGATACGTGCATAATGGCACGAAATAGACCGCCGGCTCACAATAATCGAATCCGACCAACCGAATGGACCGACGCTGCGGTCTATCGTCCGAACGGGCCACCTTGATTCCCTCGTATCACAATGTGGCAGGTACCTTTCATCTACTGTCGTACCCTACCGTAGGGGGGCACGGCGTGCGCCCGCTATGCTTCCACCGCCTCACCCCAGCGTCGCCACCCACGCTGCGAGCGCGGCCGCCACCTCTGCCTCGTGTCCTGTGTAGGAATGGTTGGCGCCTTCAAACATGCGCGTCTGCACACGGGGAGCCGCTGTCGCATTCCGACGGATGAGATCGAGGTCGGGCGCAGCGCCGATCTCCGGCTCCTCGCTGCCAAAGAAGGCAAAGAGCGGGCAGCGCAACTGTGCGATCAGCGGATCAGTCGAGATCACGCCGTAGACATCGCGTCGATTGCGGGAGCGCGCCGCGAAGGTCTGGGCGCTGACGGGATCGCCACCGCGAGAGGGATCGCGTGGCAGCAGATCCTCCCCACGCCCCTCCGCAACCATCCGCTCGGCCAGCGCCACTCGTTCCGGTTCGGGCTGGCGAAGCTTCATCGGCGGAGAGGCACAAATGAGGCCGAGCACCCGCGCATCCTGCCGTTGCGCCTGATAGTAGGGCACTTTCAGAGCGCCCAAGCTATGGCCCAAGAGGGCAATGCCGGGGGGCCGTCGACCGTCGTTTCCCTCCAGCTCCGCCGCGAAGCGCACCCACGCGCCGACATCATTCGGCGACTCGTCGAAGCGCTCCCACCAACCGCCGGCCAGGAGCGTCCGGCCATCGCGCAGGCGAATGCGAGATCCCACGTCGTGACCGCGGTTATTGCCGGCGACGAAGGTGAAGCCGCGGGCGGCAAGCTCGCGACCAATGGTCACCGTGCTCATGCTGTAGAACTTGCCGGTGAAGCCGTGAATCCAGACCACCGGCACGGGCATGCTCTCGATGCCCTCCGGCCGGATGACCACGCCTTCCAGCAGCAGTCCATCTTCCGATTCGACGTAGACCAGCTCTTCGGTGTAGGGCTTGGCCACGATCATCCCTCCGCCCTTCTGAAGCCGCGCTCCCGGACTCCAAGCGGAAGATTACACTACTAACGGGCAACGACGCCGCGACCGAGGGACTTGCCGCATGGGAGATGACAAGCTCACCAACGCACGGACCGGGCATGGAAACGTGCTGCCGCCAATAGCTCGCTAGAACAGCTTGCTGCCGACGAAGAGGAGGGTGCCGGCCAGGGCGGGTCGGAACCAGACCTCGGGAACGCGGGCGCAGAGGCGGCTGCCAATGAATACGCCCGGCAGCGACCCGATCACGAGGTTGGCCGCCAGCCCCACGTTGACGTGGCCGAGCTGGAAATGGCCGGCCGCGGCGACCGGGATCAGAATCGCCGCGAAGGCGACGTCGGCGCCAACCAAACGGCGCAGACCGAGCCGCGGCAGCAAGAAGTAGAGCAGCGGCACCGTCAGGGAGCCGCTGCCGATGGAGGTCAGGCTGACCAGAAAACCGACGACGGCGCCCAACGCGACGATCCGCGCTACTCCGCCGGGCGTCCACGTCCCGTCCACATCCCCATCGCCCTGCTTGACCCAACGAGCAAGGAGCGGACGGACCAGAACCGCGACCGAGGCGAGGAACAGCATCACCGCCAGCGCATGGCGCAACACGGCGTTCACGCCGTCCATCCCGACGTTGCTCTGCAGGAAGGCCAGCGCAACCAGCCCCGCCACCGCGGCTGGGATGCCGCCGAGCACCAGATAGCGCACCACCCGCCAATCGACGGTCCCCTGGCGGTGATGGACGATAGCTCCGAGCAGCTTGGTCGGGACGCTATAGAGAAGATCCGTCCCTACCGCGATAGCCGGCTTGATCCCCAGCGCCAGGACGAGCAACGGCGTGACGAGCGAGCCGCCACCGACGCCGGACAGCCCGACCAGGGTCCCGACCACCAGCCCAACCAGGACAATCCGTGGATCGACACTCAGCACCACAGCCCTGCCTCACGCTTTAATGTAGAGTATAGCGATTTACTTACTACACAAGCATGTTCTATCACCGACACGGCAGAGCCGTCAAGACCTGATCGCGCTGGACGCGTCGCTACTGGCCGAGAATGGTGTTGACCTGCTGCACGCCGTCCTTGAGCGCCTGCTGTACGTCGCGCTTACCGGCGATGGCATCGGAGACCAGGGGCGCCAGCGCCTTGTTGACGTCGTTGAAGCGCCGGAAGAAGGGATAGGTCTTGCCGATCTGGAAGATTTGCGGCGGCACGGCCAGCACGGGATCCTGCTGAACCGCACTGGTGAACTCCGGCGTCTGGTAGTAGGCCTTGAGCGCCGGGTAGAGCTTGGCGTACTGGAACATCTTGGACAGCCCGTCCGGACCGGCGATCGCCCGCAACAGGTCGAAGGACAGATCCGAATGTTTCGCTCCCTCCGGAATGGCCACCATGTTCACCCACATAGCAGCGCCGGGTCCTGTGGCATCCGGCCCCTTCGGCGTCGGGATAAACCAGTACTCGAAGCCCTTGGGTACGTAGGTGCCGCCGCGAATCGCCACTTGCAAGCCAGTGCTGGTGTGCTCCATGGCCTGCTTCTCGGCCTTGAAGAGGTCGCCCTTCAGATCGGTGGAGCGGTTCACGCCGAAGCGCTGATATTGCGTGGCCCGATAGCGCATCATGTCCGACACTTGCGTCGTGTCGAACAGGGCCTTGGTCACGTCGGCATCCTGGATGTCGCCGCCGTTGGCATAGGTCCAGGTCGCCCACTCCTCCAGCCCCGGTAGGTTGTAGGGAAACCCCAACTGCACGATCTTGCCTGCGCTGTCCAGCTTGGTCAGCCGGTCGGAATAGCGCAGCAGGTCGTCCCAGGTCTTCACGTCCGCCGCTTTGGGGTCCAGACCGGCGTCGCGTAGCATGCGACTATTCAGGCCGATCATGCTGACGTCGGCATAAATGGAGAGGGCGTAATACTTCCCGGCGCTGGATCGGTAGGCGTTGGCCGCGTCGAAGTAGCCGCTCGGCGACAACTCGGGGACACGCGCGATGTTGGCGTCCAGCGCGGTTAGCGCGTGCTTGTCGTACAGGTCGCGGCCATGCAGGATCGAGCACACGGTCCCGTCCACCGGCGTTCCGCCAGCCACGCCGGCGATGACCTTCTCCACGATCTGCCCGAACGGCGTCAGCACGTACTGTACTTTAGCCTCGGGATGCTGCTTCTGGAAGGTGTCGAAGGCCCAGTTGTACCAGGCGCCGTAGGAGTCCTTGTACTGGGTGAGATCGTCCCAGTTCTGGAAATACAGCGTGGTCTGTTGTCGGGCTGGCGCCTGGGCGGCCGCGGGAGTCGCGGCCGCCACAACCGTCGGGGCCACCGTTGGAGCCGCCGGCACAGCTGTCGGCGCTGCTGCCGATACCGAAGCTGAAGTTGCAGCGGGCGCCGAAGACGCCGTCGATGATTGGACACTCGCCAAAGTCGCGGCCGGAGCTGACGACGACGTCACTGCCGTCGCGGCGGTCCCGCCGCCGCACGCCGCCAGAACACCAACCGCGGTCAACCCTGCTCCCAGCCGGAGCGCCTGTTGTAACACGGCACGTCGAGATGGGGCCGACGAGCGAGAGACTGCCATGGTCGCACCTCCCTGAGCACTACAACGCTGACTTTGGACATTCCGACAACTAATAGCGCGAGTATAACCAGTGATTCCTAAGCCGACAAGCGGGGAAATGGGGACAAGAATGTACGGGCCGACTCTAGACGCCGGAGACCATGCTACGATAGTTGCGAAATCGACAAAGGAGCGCAATGCGCGCGATCCGTCCCATTGCTCAGGCCGCCCAGCCGCGACTGGCTCATCGTGCCGCGCTGCTCCGGGAGTTGCAGGCCCATCCTCGACTGTCGCGGGCGGCCTTGGCACGGGCGACGGGGCTGCACAAGGCAACGATCTCCAATCTGGTGCAAGAGCTAATTGACGAGGGCTTCCTCGTCGAGGTCGACCGCGCGCAAGGCCGGACTGGCCGGCCATCGGTCATGCTGGAGTTCGCCCGCGCCGGTAAGCTGGTCGTCGGCGCCCAGCTCGATTCCACGGAGGTCCGCGTCGTCCTGACGAACCTCAAGGCCGAAGTGCTCACCCGGCGGCAGGCGCCGGTCAATCGGGCGGAGCCGCAAGCTCGAGTGTTGGAGACCTTGCACGACGCTATTGCCACGGTCCTTGCCGAGGCACGGCCGTTGCCGGCCGATATCCTGGGTATCGGCGTATCCCTGCCGGGTATCGTGGACGTCGACGCGGGCGTCCTCGTCCGCTCCGATCCGCTGGGCTGGCGGCACGTCCCCATCCGGCAGCTCCTGGAGCAGCGTCACGGTCTCCAGGTGGCCGTCGAGAAATCGACCAATGCCGCGCTGTTCGCCGAGCACGTCTTCGGCGCCGCCCGTGGCCACGACCACGCCCTCTACGTCGAGGCGGCCGTCAACGGGATCGGCGGAGCCATCCTGGTCGACGGAGAGCTGTACCGCGGCGGGGCGCACTTCGCCGGCGAATTCGGCCACATGGCGGTCGACCCGAACGGCCCGCGCTGCTCCTGTGGCAACCGCGGCTGCTGGGAAACGGTGGCCGACGGTAACGCTGTGCTCCGACACGCCTACCGCCTACGCGCGCAGGACGATACAGCGCAAGCCGGTGCTATTCGCTTCGACACGCCGGAGGACGTGCTGGCCGCGGCGACGGTCAGCCCTCTGGCCGTCGCGGCCATCAAGGAGACTGCGCGGTGGCTCGGTGTCGGCCTGGCCAGCTTGATCAACCTGCTCGGGCCACAGGTCGCTATCGTCGGCGGGAGTCTGGTAGCAGCCGCTCCTGCCATGTGGGGGACGCTCCGCGAGAGCGCCCGTGGTCGAGCACTGGGAGAGCTGGCCGATAGCTGTCGCATCGTCGCGCCGCATCTCGGCGCCGACGCCTACGCACTCGGCGCCGCCACGGTCGCCGGGCACGCGGTCCTCTTGCGCCCGCCGGCTCGGGCATCTGCCTAGCTTGGGAGGAAGTGCTCGGTGCTGCGATTGGCGGCGATAGGGCTGCGTATCCACGGCCACGGCGGTATCGCCGAAGTGCTCTCCTCGGGCAACGCTCGATTAGTGGCCATTGCGGAGGACGGATCGGACGGGCCTCAACGCCGGCAGGCGGCGGAAGCGCGCTACGGCGTGCCGGTCTACGCCGACTGGCAGCGCATGCTCGATCGCGAGTCGCCCGACCTGGCCATCGTCTGCCCTCCCCACGACCAGAAGGCAGCGGTGACCGTGGCCTGCCTGCAACGAGATGTCCACGTCCTGGTCGACAAGCCGCTGGCCATCGATCATCAGGGCCTGGACCGGATCGAGCAGGCGCTCGCGCAGAGCCGTGCCGAGCTGCAGATGATGCTCACGGAGCGGTTCAATCCGCTGTTCGTCGCCCTCCAGCAGCTTGTCGCCAGCGGCCGCCTTGGCAGACTGGCCGGCTGTGTGGCGATGCGCCCGCACGAGTTCACGATCGTCCAGACGGAACCCTGGATGTGGGACCCAGCGCGCGAGGGCGGCATCTTCCTGGACCTGATGATCCACGACATCGACCTGGTGCGCTGGCTCACCGGAGCGGAGGTTGTCGCGGTGCAGGCGGCGCAGCTCCAGGCGCGGTTCACCCGCCCCGGCTTTCACGACATCGGGCAGGCCCTGCTGCGACTTGCCCCCGACAGCACGGCCAGCCTGGAGGCCGATTGGCTCGTGCCGACAGGCGCCCCCTGGGATTGCCGGTTCTTCGCCATCGGGAGCGAGGGAACGGCAGAGGTCGCCGCGCTTGATCGTGACGGTTTCTGGTATTGGGAGCCGGGCAAGGAGCGGAAACATGTGCCGCCCGTGACCCAACACCCCAGCTCCTCAGGCGCAGACTTGATAGCGCGCATCCGGGGCAGCGCCACGACCGTGCTGTCGGCGGCGGACGCCATCGCAGCGACGCGGATTGCCCTGCACGCCCGCGACGCGGCCGAGCGCGGCGCTACCATCGCCGTCCAGCAAGATCGGGAGAGGCCGTGAGCAAGCCAGACCAGGTAGGCGTTGGAATGATCGGTGTCGGATCGAACGGGGCCGGCTTCCTCCAGGCCTTTGGCAGACATCCCCACGCCACGGTCGTCGCCATCGCCGAACCGGACGAGCAGCGACGATCGGAGATGGCGGCGCGCCACAACGTACCGAACAGCTTTGCCCGCGCCGAGGAGCTGCTTCGCCTTCCCGAGGTTGACCTCGTGTCCATCCACGCCCCCGATCGCCGGCACGCCGAGCTGACGCTGGCGGCGCTTGACGCGGGCAAGCAGGTGTTCGTGGAGAAGCCGCTCGGCACTTCCATCGACCAGATCACCACGGTAATCCGGCGGACCGACGCCACCGGCAAGCTGGTAGCCGTGGGCCAGGTGCTCCGTACATGGCCCCACTTCCGGCGTCTGAAAACGCTTGTGGACAGTGGCCGGCTCGGCACGCTCTTCTACGTCTCCGGAAACTACCTGACCGACCAGATGCGCTCCATCCCCGGCATCCAGCAGAAGGCCGCGACCAGCTACTCTCCCGCCATCCTCACCCTGGGCGTCCACGTGGTAGACGTGCTGCGCTGGCTCGCCGGGGACGTTGTCGCGGTGCAAGCCTACCGCAACGAGGGGCTGGCCTTCCCCGGGAACCCCTTCGACGAGTGCATCGCCGCGACCTATCGCTTTGCCGGTGGCGCGGTTGGTCAGGTTGCCACCTGCTGGGGAGACGCCGCGCCGCTCGCAGCCAACTACGGCGTGACCATGCACGGCTCGCTCGGCACCGTCGACGGCGCTCGGGTGCGCTTCGCCGACGCTCCAGAGTGGATCGATCTGGCGGAGGCGTGGCCGGGCGCCCTCCCGGAAGGCGGCCCGGCCGCCGAGGTGGACGCCGTGATCGAGCACTTGCGGGGTGGGCCGCCGGTCCCCTGCGACGCCAGGGAAGGAGGGCGGAGCGCCATCGCCTGCCTCGCCGCCGTCGAGGCCGCACGGCAGGGTGCGGCGGTGGCTATCCCGACGCCATGACCCCGGCGCCATCGAGCGGCGCCGGAGCAGCCACAGCTCGCCCGCCGAGCCATCGCCGCCGGCAAGCATCTCCTCTGCCAGAAGCCGCTGGCCGTCACGATCGAGGAGGCGGCGGCCCTGGTGACCGCCGCTCGGGAGGCCGGCGTCCGCCTCGCCGTCAACCAGAACGGGCGGTGGGAGCCTGCTGTCCGCGGGCTGCATGCCTTGCTGCGGCGCGGCGCCCTGGGCCATCCCCGCCACGTGGCGATCGAGCGACTCGGCACCATCCGCTGGGAGCTGTGGCGCTGGCTGCAAAGCAGCCAGCGCCTGCTGTTGTTGTGCGACACGATCCACTTCTTCGATTTCTTGCGCTATCTGCTCGGTGACCGACCACGACACCAGCGCGGGGGTAGCCGGAGAGACCGCCGCCAGTGCGTTGCTCGGCTGGCCCGACGGCCTTACCGGCAGCCTGACCAACCGGGGGCTGCCCTGGCCCTACGACTATCCCACCGGCCGCCCCGACCGACTCAGCGTGAGCGCACCGTCTGCCTCCCCGGCGTGCCGGGACGTGCCGCTCTCGGGACGCTGGATCCCCGACGCCTTCGCCGGGCCGATGGCGGCCTTGCAGCGCGCCGTCGCCGCGGGCACGGAGCCGGAGAACTCCGGCCGCGATAACCTGCGGACGCTCGCCATCGTCGAGGCGGCCTACCGTTCGGCGCGAGAGCGGCGGGCAGTGCCGGTGGCCGATGCGCTGTAAGTCACCCGGCCATTCATGGCTGTCTTTTACCCGCATGTCGTCGCGGTGCTTGGCGGCGGGCACGGCATCCAGAGGCGGAGGGGCTCCCGCCGACTGGTCCGGGAGGCCCCGCCCCGCCGCGATCCCTCTGGAGGAAAAGATGTGGGTAAAAGACAGCCATGAATGGTCGCGCTGAGTTGACGAAGCCGGCTGTCGGCATCGCGGTAAGCCCGCCCATCCAGTGCCCGAGCTGGGAAAGGCGGCCTGCTGCAGGAGGCTTCGTCGGGTGGCAATGATGAAGAACGAGGCGCCTGGTTTGTCAAACGGTCTAACAGCGTGTTTCATAACCCCGGGAGCGGCTTGAGGAAGCGGGCGCAGATCAGGGAGCAGGCGAGGCGAAGGAGGCCCTGCAGGATGTCGGCTCGCCGTTCGTCGCGGACGCCCAGGCGGCGGAATCCGAGCAGCCAAGCCAGCGAGCGCTCCACGACCCAGCGGTACCGCCCCAGGCGCTCCGACGATTCGACGCCCCGCCTGGCGATCCGGGGCGTGATGCCACGGGCGCGCAGAGCGCGCCGCTTCTCCGGATAGTCGTAGCCCTTGTCCGCGTGGAGCTTGTTGGGCCGGAACCGTGGTCGGCCCGGCCGCCCGCGCGGGCCGAAGACCGGCGGGATCGCGTCGACGGTGCGCTCCAGGAGCGTCGAGTCATGGGCGTTTGCCGCCGAGAGTTGGACCGCGAGTGGAATGCCGTGCCGGTCGACGACCAGGTGATACTTGCTCCCGCGCTTTCCCCGGTCCGCCGGGTTCGGGCCGGTCTGCTCACCCCCTTTTGGCCCGGACACTGAGGCTGTCGATGCTCGCGCGCGACCAGTCGATGGTTTGGTCCTCCCCAAGCCAGTTCAGCACTGCCGGTGGAGGGCTTCCCAGAGGTCATCGGGGACGAGAGGTTGGGTCATCACGGGGCGCAGTATGCCACCGACCCAGGTGCGACATTCCAAGCCAGCGGTCCTCCGCTCCAGGATTTCGCTGGACACCTGATTGGGGCATGATGCCCCGAGGAGGGAGTGTCCGTGAGCAAGGAGCAACGAGCGCATGGGGAGCGCGGCCGTTGGTCGTCCCGTCGGAAGACGGAGGCCGTGCTGCGGGTGCTGCGCGGCAAGAAATCCGGAGCGGTTCACATTTGTGTGTGCCCCTCGCTCCTCGCCATTGGTAACCGGACGGAGGCGCCCGGCTGCCTCGTCGAACAGGCCGTGAATGCCGCCCTCAACCAGGCCTTCCACGATGCGGAGGCGCTGCTGCTTTCGCGCCTTGGCGAAGTGACGCTGGCCATGCTGAGCGCCGACTTCCACGACCGCCTCGTTGCCCGTGGCGGAACCCATGATCTGGAGCATGTCCATGCGTCATGACGCCATCATCATCGGCGGCAGCTTCGCCGGACTGTCGGCAGCCATGTATATCGCGCGGGCGCGGCGATCGGTCTGCATCATCGACACGGGATCCCCTCGCAACCGCTTCGCGGCACATTCCCATGGCTTCTTCGCTCAGGATGGCAGCGAGCCGGGCACGATGCTCGCCACCGCGCGATCGCAAGTTGCGGCCTATCCCACGGCTACCTTCATCGAGGGGGAAGCCATGAGCGCGGCGCGGGAGCGGGATGGCTTCTCGGTCAAACTGGCGACGGGTGAAGTGCTTGATAGCGCCAAGTTAGTGCTCGCCTTCGGCATCTCGGACGAATTGCCTGCCATTCCAGGGCTTGCCGAACGCTGGGGCAGGTCGGTGCTCCATTGCCCATACTGCCATGGGTTCGAGTTCAGCGGACAGCGATTGGGCGTGCTGAATGTCTCGCCAATGTCTATTCACCAAGCCATGCTGGTTGCCGAATGGGGGCCAACTACGGTCTACCTGGATGGCGCTTCCGAGCCCGATGATGCGTCGCTTGCCCAGCTGCAGAAGCGTGGGGTCGCCATTGAGCCGGCGCCAGTGAGGGCATTGCATGGCGACGGTGCGCGACTGTCTTCGATCGACCTGGCCGATGGAAGAATGTCGGGCGTGGATGCCCTTTATCTCGGCCCGCGCACGCGCCTAAACAGCGAGATTGCGCAGCAACTCGGCTGTGCAACGGACGCGGGGCCCTTCGGCAGCTTCATCCGAACCGATGGCGCAAAGATGACGACCGTATCCGGTGTCTACGCCGCGGGTGACGTCACGCGCTCCGCCCACAACGTGACGTGGGCGAGCGCCGATGGCGTTACGGCCGGCATGGCCATGCACCGCTCGCTGGTTTTCTAATCAGCCATCGTGACCTGCCCCCGTCCTTCGGTCCAGTCATTGTGAGAGTCCGGCCGGGAACGGCAGCGTAGTCGTCCAGGTCTGTCGGGCTTCGGCAACTGAACAGACCGGCCGATGAGGAGCGCGTCGATTGAGTGCCGACGCTGGCGCTCACACATCTCTCGCGATGCACGTAAGCCCACTTTCTGTCATACTTGTTAGGTCGCCCCTTATGGAGAGAGCCTTGCCGGGCCGAACGAGCGGGAGCGATACCGCTATTGAGGAGTATGATGAGGAGGCGCGGTTCTGGGAGACGCATAGCCCGCTGGATTATCCGGACGACTGGGCTAAGGTCGACCAGACGCAGGTCGACTCGACGTTGGGCCATATCCTGGCGGTTCGTCTGGACGCCAAGGCCATCGAGAAGCTGGCACGAATGGGACGCAAGGTGGGCGTTGGCCCCTCGTCAGTGGCAAGGGCTTGGATTCTTGAGCGCCTGGCAGAGCCGGAGCAGGGGGAGCGCCCCGACCGGTGAGCACCACGGAGCGACGTTGACGCCGTCGTTCGTTTAGGCCACCATGGTGGCCACGGGAGGTATTGCACGATGGTAACCATGCTCGGCGCACGTCCGGTCAAGGCCCCAGGCTGGACTGGGAAGCCGCACACCGGGTTGGCCCTCATCGACTGCGACGTCCACCACAGCATCAAAAAGCCGGAAGACCTTTTCCCCTACTTGCCCCGCGTCTACAAAGAGCAGATCGTGGAGCAGGGGATGCGCCTGCCCGGTTCCGGTTACTTCAACGTGGCCAAGAACGCGGCGCGCACCGACCTGGCCGAGGGCTGCGACGCCAGCAAACACGACGGCCGCCAGCGCGGCGAGGAGTACGAGCTGCTGCGCGAGCAGCACCTGGACCTCTGGAACGTCGACCACGCCTTGCTCACCGGCTCCAGCGTCTACGGCGCATCGATCCTGCCCGATCCCGACTTCGCCGCCGCCATCTGCCGCGGCTTCAACGACTGGACCCTGGAGCAGTGGGTCGCCAAGGACGACCGCTTCTTGATGGCCATGGCCGTCTCGACCACCGATACCAAGCTGGCAGTGGACGAGATCGACCGGATCGGTGAGCACCCGAAGGTCAAGGCGGTGATGCTGCCGACCGGCAGCCGCATGCCCTATGGCAACCGGCATTACCACCCGATCTGGGAGGCTTGCGAGCGCCACGGCCTGGTGGTGGGCATCCACCCCGGCAGCGAGGGCGCCGGCATGGCCGGTCCCCCGACCGGCGTGGGCTATCCGACCTACTACATCGAGACCCGCATGGCGCGGCCGCAGATGGCGATGGCGCACGCCGTGTCCTTCATCGCCGAAGGCGTGTTCGAGAAGTACCCGCGGCTGAAGGTGCTCTTCGACGAGTGCGACCAGTTCTGGGCCGTGGGGCTGATGTGGCACATGGACGCTGACTGGAAATCGCTGCGCGACCAGACGCCCTGGCTCAAGCGGCTGCCCAGCGAGTACTTCCGACAACACATCCGCGTCGGCACGCAGCCCATGCTCGAGCCGGAGGACAACGAGCAGTTTTTCTGCCTGCTCGACGCCTTGCATGCCGAGGAGACGCTGGTCTATTCCTCCGACTGGCCGCACTGGGACTGGGACGATCCGGCCACCACCTTCCCCAAGCTGCCCGAGCACTTGCACCGCCGCATCTTCTGCGAGAACGCTCGGGAGCTGCTCGGGCTGTAGCGACTGCTGAGGCGCGGCGCCATGACGGGCCAAGCGAGCGAGGTGACGGCGCTATCCCAACCTGACCGGGCGCGGCGCGTGGTTGCCGGCAGCGTCGAGGAGATTCCGCCCGGCGCGCGCAAGATCGTCGTGCCGTTCCGCGGGCGGGCAGGTATCGGCGTGTTCAACGTCCACGGCGCCTACTACGCCCTGCGCAATCTCTGCCCGCACAAGCAAGGGCCGCTCTGCACCGGTCGGGTGAGCGGCCGCGTCGTCGCCGCGGCGCCGCCGTCTACCTACGCGCCGGAGCTGGAGCTGGTGCGCGACGGCGAGATCATCCGCTGCCCCTGGCACCTCTACGAGTACGAGATCGCCACCGGCCGCTGCCTGGTCGATCCGCGATTACGGGTGACCACCTACCCGGTGACAATCGAGGACGGGAAGGTGGTCGTGTACGCCAGCCCGGCCGATCTGCCGGCGACGGAGGCGAACGCGGGATGAGGTTGATTGGCTCGCCTGTCGCTAGGCGGCGCTTCTGGCTGCTGCCGGCTGGTGCGGGGACGGCCCCCCAAGGCTGGGGCTGTTGGCCATTCGCGGGCGCCGCGCCCACGGCGAGATCAGGGCGTGTAGCAATACGCCCCTCCCAGGGGCCGCCGATGCCCGTAGGGGCGTATTGCCGTACGCCCCGTCTGCCGCACCAACACTGTCTCCCGAATGGCCAACAGCCTCAATTCTGGGGGACCGTACCCACGGAATCGACGCATCCAGATGGGCCATCACATCCGGATTGGTGCGGCACGTAGGGAGAACGGCGTTGCGATAACAGTCCTCCCCCCAGAATTGGGGGCCGGGGGCCGCTCACCCACCAGCCGGCAGCAGCCGTGGGCTTGCCGTCAGTTTAGTCGCGCTGAAGGAACGCGCGGATGGCCCCGTTGACCACCTCCGGCTGCTCGTGGATTACCCAGTGCGTGCCGTCGGGGATGCGCTGGATGGTGAGGTCGTCGACGAACTGATCGAGTCCGTCCAGGTTGCCGGTGAGCAATGCCTCATCCTTCTCACCCCACAAGACCAAGGTCGGCACGTGGATGGCCGGCGCCACGGCGGGCGGGCTGGTGTCATTAGCGATCGCCTGCCCCGTGGTCGTGGGACCGATCCCGGCCGCACGGTAATAATTCAGGCTGCCGGTGAGGGCTCCGGGCTGCGACCAGGCGGCGAGGTAGACCTGGCGGTCGTCTTCGCTGAGATGGCCGTCCTGGAGCAGCCGGCTGAGGACGATTTGCTGCAGATAGGCGTAGTTGTCTCGCGAGAGCAGCTCCTCCGCATCCGCGCTCCGGAAGGTGAGCATGTAGCGGCTGGCCCGCTGCTGCGCCGGGTTCTGACGCAGCTCACGGGCAAAGATGGCCCCGTACGGCGCGTTGACGATCACGAGCTTGTCCAGTCGGTCGGGATGGGCCGCCGCGAAGGCCCACGCCACGACGCCGCCCCAGTCGTGGCCGACCAGCGTGAAGCGCCGCTGGCCCAGCTGATCGGCCAGCGCCCGCAGGTCCTCAACCAGCAGCGGCACACGGTACTGGTCGAGCTGCTCCGGCTTGGACGACAGGTTGTAGCCGCGCATATCAAGCGCCACCGCCTGACGATCCGTGCCGAACTCCTCCAGCTGGCGCTTCCAGGCGTACCAGAACTCGGGGAAGCCGTGGACGAACAGGATCAATGGACCCTGGCCACTCGTCACATAGTGCAGGCGAACACCGTTGACCTCAGCGAATTCATGCTGGAGCATCAGACCATTATCCTCTCACCATGCGTCGACCGATCCGTCACGATGCGCGCGGCACGTCGGAGCTGGACTCTTTAGGTGGTGCATCCATCAAGTTCGGGGCAGTTCCCAATGCCGCGCGGCCACTGCCGTTGTCATCCTGGGCGCAGCGAAGGACCCCTGGCTCGTCCGCCAGCGCTGCTCGGGGCCGCATGGCGGCTGGTCTGCCGTGCCGGGGGTCCTTCGCTGCGCCCAGGATGACAACGGGAGGACGCTGCATCACTCGACGCTCCTAGGATTTGCAGGATACACCACTGTTGGGCTCGCGCCGAAGCCACGGGCAGCGATCGCCATTCCCCGCAGCGTCCCCTCGGAGAAAACACCCGGGCTAGCGATAGCCGTCGGCATGTGGGCGGCGAGGGTGGAAACCCAGAACGGATTGATCAGCAGCGCGCGTAGCCAGGCCAGCGCCTCCGGCGAGATCTCCTCCTGCCCGGCCGCCGCGAGCGTCGCCCGGAAGAATGGCAGCAGCATGGCGTTGCGCTTGCTTTGATAGGCTCCCAACTTCGCCTCCCAGTCGGCTCCGTCGAGGGCGGACCCCAGGGCGTCGGCCAGTAGGAACGCCTGGGCAAAGGCGTCGCCGATGCCGGTACCGGTGATGGGGTCTTTGCAATAGGCGGCGTCGCCGGTGAGCACCCAGCCGGCGCCGTAGGCATCCCGCAGGTAGTTGTCGATGCCACGGGCGCCATAGATGGGGCCGACCCGGCTGGCGCCGACCATGCGGTCGGCCATCCCCGGCAGGCGCCGCAGATGCCCTTCAAATTGCCCTGCCAGGTCCTGTCGGAAGCTCTCAAAATCCTCCGGCTGAATCTCCATGGCCAGGCAATCGACGTCTGGCTCCATGGGGAAGACAAAGCCGGTATGGCGTCCCTCATGGAACAGTTCCAGCGTTGGCTCGGCGAGTGGCGCGACCCCGTGGAAGTAGGCGTAGTAGCCCGGCCGCAACGCCGGCGCGCGCTCCTGGTCGCGCGCCCCGACCCACTCGGCCACGCGCGAGTGCCGCCCATCCGCGCCGGCGACGACGCTCGAGCGCACCTCCTCACGCCCCCCGGCGGGCGTCTGCACGGTGACGCCGACGACGCGGCCATCTTGCCGGAGCAGCCCTTCCACGGCCGTGCGCTCGCGGAACTCGACGGTGGGGTGGCGAATGGCATGCTGGATCAAGATGCTGTCCAGGCGATCCCGCCGAGGGGCCAGCGCGTAGGCGTGGGGCGGCTGACCGCCGGAGGGGCCTTCGAAAAGGCAATCGGCGACGTGGGTCCGCGTTCGGGTCAGGCGACGCAATCCCGAGGACTCGACCTCCTCCAGCACCCCGAGCCTGGCGAGGCTGGCCACCACCGGCCCGGCCAGCAGGTGGGTGGAGAGGGTGTCGCTGGGGAAACGGTCGCGATCGACCAGGAGCACCCGCCGGCCCTGCCTTCCCAGCAGGAGCGCCAGGCTAGCGCCGGCGACGCGGGCGCCCACTACGATGACATCGTAGACCATTCCGATGATCCCCTACCCAGCGATGCCACGCGCCGGCGCGGCCAGGCATCAGTATAAGCGGCAGAGCCGCCTTTCCCGGGTCAGCCGGCGCGCGCGACGCCGCGGACCGCGTCGACGACCGCGGGCCAGGGCTGCGCCGGCGCGGTCCGCTGGGTTGAAGGCGCCATATGCCCGACCCGCTCGAGGAAGCGCCGGACCAGCGTGTGATGCACGCCGTACAGCATCCGCGCGGCGTGGGAAGTGCGCGCGATGCCCAGAGAGCGCGTCACAGTGGCAATCCCGTCGCCGCGCGCCAGGCCGCGCAGCGCGAGGCGACGCGTCCGAATGTCTGCCGGATCTTCGCCGGAGGCGACGAGATCACGATCCAGTTGATTCACCAGCTCGACGATCAGGTCCCGCAAGGCCCGCCCCGCCGCGAGCGGATCGTCGCCGTAGCGTTCAGCCGCCCGGGCGCGCACCACCGCGGTCTGGGCAAGGGGATTCTCCTGCAACTGCGCCGGCTGCCGGAGGCTGCGCAACGCGCGCCGCAGCTCGCGCGACGCGTCCACAGCCGTCTGCTGCTTCCCTGCCGTCGTCACCTGGACGTCCTCCTCCCACTTCCGACCGGCGCACCGGTGATAAGCTCACCTGGCACACCTTAACGACAGACAAACCATCGCAGCGATCGTGCCACCCCAGATGGCAGAAAGATTACAAGGCGCCTCCGACAAGCAACAAGGCGATGCCGTACGGGGCGGTAGGGTTGTCGCCGATGACGGAGGCAGCCGCTGCCGCGACGTTCCGACTGAGGGAGCATACACCATTCTGTAATGACTTGTCCAGTCGAGGTATCAGGCAATCAAGCTGATGACCACGCGACCAACCGCCCACAGCCACCGGGCAACACACGAACAACAGAAGGGCAAGCGCATGGCAAGGAGCGCGGGCCTATAGTGGCTCCTGGAGCGGTGCGCCCGCCGCCGTATGGGCAGCGCGCCGCTGGATCGTTACGTTTGGAAGCGAGGAGGGAGAAAACAGTGCGCGCGATCAAGCCAGACCATCTGCTCGGAGCGGCGCGCCTGAGCCTGGCGCTTGGCCTCTCCGTGGCGGCGAGTCTAGCGGCCATGCCGGCCTCGGCGGCGGGTAGCCAGAACTCCGTAGCGACTACTGTCGCCAGCAGTCTGCCCAATGTGGACGTCATCAGCTATCAGGGCAGCCTCAGCAACGTGGACAACCCTTGCACACCGCGCATCGAGCACATCGACCTCGCCGGACAGAACAATGGGACCAAGGTAGTGCGCGCCGGTCCCAACGGTTTGATCGCGGTGAGCTTCACGTTCAACAGCACAGCTACCGGCAATGACCAGGGCACGAATACGCCGTACCTGAACACCCAGCGCTACACCGCCTCCGGTCAAGCAGCGCCGGGCGGCCTGGTCAAGGGCCAGTTCCAGCAGGAGCTGGTGGCGCTGGATGGCAGCGCGCCGCGATCGGAGGTCCAGAGGTGATCGAGCGTGCCGAGTTCGCGCGCGGACGATGGGGAGTTGCTCCCCCAGAAGATACTCACTTTGAAGTTAGTATCGCGGGAGATACTAACTTCAAAGTGAGTAACTCGTCCGCAACCTCTGGAGGCGACGATGGCGCGCCAGATCAGCCGCCTACTACAGGCGCAACGCCATTGACTACTTCACGCGGACCGTCGTCTTCGCCGCGACACGCGCCGCCATGGGCAGCACGGAATAGGGAGGGTACTGGCCGGTGCGGCTGCCACGGCCGAGCCAGGCGCTGAAATCGCCGTCCGTCGCCGGATCGACCAGCACCGCCAGAACGTCAAGCAGCTTGCCGCTGTCGGCCGAACTGTTGCCGATCCGAGCGTATCCTGACCAGATGTTTCCCGCGCGCAGCGCCCGTTCCTGCGGCCAGGAATAGCCGCCAAAGGAGACGACGACCCACATGCGGGTAGCAGGCGGCAGGCCGCTGGTGATGCCGACAAGAGGGATGAACATCCCCGTAGGAGCCGCTGTCACCGCCGGGGCAATTGTGACCGAGTACCCACCATCGGGCACCGTCCAACTCGCACTCTGCCGGAAAAGCACCAGCGCCAGGCCAATCAACCCGACGGCGATCAGCCCGCCAATGCCAAGCAGCAGCGTTCGCCGCCAAGGCCGAGCACGCCGGGCTGCCGCTCCGAGCGCCACTGCGTGCTCCGGCTGACCTGCCTCCGTGGCAGGTTCTGCTTCTGCGCTGCCCCGGGACACATCGGCAGCCGGCTCATCGAGGCGTTCGCCGCCCTCTGCCGCGACGCTGGACTGCGCCTCTGGAGCGACGCCGACCTGCCCATCTGGCCCTGCAGCGCCGTCCGCGCCAGCGGGGCCGTCCGGCTCTTCCGCTGTCGAGTCAACCGTCGTCGTTACCTCAGAAGAAGCCAGCACTCCACTCGACGCAATCAACTGCCCTGCCGCGCCGGCACGCTCCAGCGCCTCCAGCCGCGCCCAACCCTCCCACTCGGTATTGATCGCGTATCCAGTGTCGCGCAGGTTCTGCCAGAGAAACGGCGTCTGCCCCGGCTTGTACGACACGCCGGTCAACTGCTCTAGCGGCTCCTTATGGAAGTTGTTTATTTGATCCAGTGTTTGCCGAGGCGGGATGCCTGGCGGACGCCGCCGCCCTCCACGGAGCGCGGGCGTCTCGCCCGCCCGGTCGCTTGCTTCACGAAACCACTGGACTTAATAGACAACTTCCATCAGGATGCCGCCCAGCCGGGAGAAATGAGCATGGAGGGTGCGTTTGGAGCCCTCCAGAGGGAACTCATGGCCGAGTGCTGCATAGAGTTGCTCATACGTCACGACCCACTTCGGCCGATCTAACAGCGCCGCCAGCAGCTTGCAATAGGCCGGGCGCACCGGTAGCTTCACCGGGCCGACCCAGATGCAATGTCGCACCGCTTCAGCCCGCAAGCCGCGATAGTACACACTGCCGTTTGCGTCAGCCATCGTGCGCTTCACACCCCATTGTCGGATTACCTGCCTCAGCACCTGCTGCCCTAAGGAACTAGCGGTAGCGGCGCAGTGAAATGACAACACGACGGCATGCGATGGACAACATTAGCAAGCGTATAGTATCTCTCGGTCGAGCGTCAAGGGCGGCAATAGTCACATTGGCACCAATACACATAGAGGGATTGCCAGGAGACGGGTGATGGGCAGACGGGGTTCTCGGTATCGGCTGTGGGCGAGCTTGGTCCTGCTGGGCTACCTGGTATCGGCCATGCCGCCCATACCGGTCCAGGCTTCCTCCAGCGCTTCGCTTCCGGTGCTGCACGCTTCTAGCTTGCTGCGAAGCGGCTGGAGGGGAATCACGAATGCAGCGTCGCAGGTCGCCGAGGCCATTCACGCCGTGCTTGATTCCTCGAGTCCCGCAGCCGGCACGCACGACTTCTCCCCGTCGACGCCGTGGACGGCTTTCACGCTGGGACGGTCGCCCAGCAGCACACAGACCTGACCGTTCCTTCGATCGGCTTTGCCACCGTGGTCGCGCGCACCTACAACGGCGCAGCCGCTGGGACTGCCGGTCCCTTCGGCTATGGGTGGGCCTGGTCGTACGGCATGCACGTGACCACGGGGTCGGGAACCGCGACGGTGGTCAGGGAGGACGGACGGGCCGACACCTACACGCTGTCAGGCAGCTCGTATGCGCCACCGCCGGGCGTCTACGACCAGCTCGCGCTGAATGCCGACGGCAGCTTCACCTTCATCCGCACCGACCAGATCACATACGGCTTCAGCGCCGCGGGCCTCCTGCAGCAAATTGCCGACCTGAACGGCAACACCCTCCACATCACCTACAGCGGGACCGCGCCATCCGGGATCGTCGACACCGCCGGTCGGAACTGGACGATCCAGACCGACGGCTCGGGGCGGGTGACCGCCATCACCGATCCGGCGAGCCGCACCGTGCGCTACGGCTACAGCCAGGCGGGCGATCTGGTCAGCGTGACCGATCCAATGCAGGGCGTCACCCAATACGCCTACGACAGCAGCCACCGGCTGAGCCAGGTCACCGATCCGGACAACCACAGCACGAGCTACGCCTATGATGGCAACGGGCGCGTCGCGTCCGTGACCGACGCCGACGCCAATGTCAGCACCTTCGCCTACGATCCGGGGAACCTGCGCACCACCGTGACCGATCCGCGGACGAACCCGCGATCCTACTCCCTCGACACCCGTAATCGGGTCACCGCCGTTACCGACGCCTTCGGGAAGAGCGACATGGCTACCTGGGATGCCAGCAACAACCGGATTGCTACGACCGATCGCAATGGGAACATCACCAGCTACGTCTACGACAGCAACGGGAACGTCACGCTCGTCACCGACGCCAAGCAGGGCCAAACCGTCACAACCTACGACGCTGCCAACCACCCGACGAGCCGTAACGACGCCGACCAGAATAAGACTACCTACGCCTACGACGGAAATGGCAACTTGACGAGCGTCACCGACGCAGTGCCGGACGTCACGCACTACACCTACGACGCCAGAGGCCAACGCCTCACCACGGTCGATGCCAACAGCAACACCACCACCTAACAAATACGACGCCAACGGCAACCAGACGGACGTGCTGGACGCCGAGGGGGACCACACGGCGACGACCTACGACAGCGCCGGCAGGCCGCTCACGGTGACCGATCCCGATGGGCGGGTGACCTCGTATCAGTATGACGCGCTCGGCCACGTCCTGAGCACCACCGATGGGGCGAACGGCGTGACCATGGCGACCTACGACGGCGCCGGCAACCGGCTAACGAGCACCGATCCGTTGACTAACGTGACGCACTACGGCTACGACGGGCGCAACCTGGTGGTCAGCGTGACCGATGCCCTGGGTACCGTGACGAAGACGGAGTACGACGGCAACGGTAACAAGACCAAGGTCACAGACCCGCTCACGCACATCACCACCTATGGTTACGACGCCGACAACCGCCTCACCAGCGTGACCGACCCTAACGGACATACGACATCTTATGTTTATGACTTCGCCGGCAACCAGACGCAGATGACTGACCCGCTCAGTCAGACAACCGCCTACCAGTACGACGCCCTCAACCGCCTGACCCAGGTCACCGACGCTATGGGCGGGCGAGCGATCTACGGTTACGACGCTGTCGGCAACGGTACTGCCATAACCGACCCGGACGGCATCACCACGCATATCCACTACGACGCGGTCAACCGTCCAGATGGCGAGACGGACCCCACAACAGGCTCGTCGTCATATATCTACGACGGGGTGAGCAACCTGCTGCAGAAGACCGATGGTAACAACACGGTCACGAAGTATTCCTATGACAAGGCGAACCGGCTCAAGGTGGCGACCTATCCCGAGGGGCCGGTGAGCTTCAACTACGACGGCGCAGGCGACCGGCACAGCATGACCGACCAGACGGGAACGACAACCTACCAGTACGACGGTGCCCGTCGCCTAACTCAGAACGCCGCACCAGGCGGCACGACCGCCTACACCTACGACCTGGCCGGCAACTTGAAGACGCTCACCTATCCGGACGGCAACACCGTCACCTACAGCTACGACCCACTCAATCATCTGGTCGGGGTAACGGACTGGAGTGGGCTCACCAGCGGCTACAGCTACGACGCGGCCGGTCGCAAGAGCGCGGCGTCACAGCCCAACGGGACGCGGGCGATCTATACCTACGACCCCGGGTCGCGCCTGACGGGCGTGCGGTGGACCGGCGTCGACGGCGCCCCGGTGGCCAGCTTCGCCTACACCTACGACGCGGCCGGCAATCGCAAGGCGGTGACCGACCTCACGGGCACATCCAGCTTCAATTACGACAAGGTGAACCGCCTCACCCAGGCAACCTATGCCGACAGTACCAACGTCGGCTACCAATACGATCCCGCTGGCAACCGGACGAGCGTGACCACGAACGGCGCAACCACCTTCTACGGTTACGACCAGAACAATAAGCTGCAGAGCATCGGTACCGACGCTGTCACCTGGGACGGCAACGGTAACATGCTCAGCAAGGGCGCCACGACCTACGTCTACGACTCCCAGAACCGCCTGCTCGATGCCAAGACATCCGATCAAACTATCCAGATGGCCTACGACGGCGCCGACCAGCGCGTCACGCGCTCGGCCTCCGGCGTTGCCACCAGCTACGTCTACGACGACCACTCCCAACTTGCCCGCGTGGTGAAGGAGGGCAACAGCCAGCGCAGCCAGCTCTACGGCCTGGACGGCCAGGTTCTCTGGGACAACACCAGCGACCAGGGCCAGCTCTACTACCATCAGGATGCGCTTGGCAGCACGGCCGCCGTCACCAAGCCCGACGGCAGCGTCGCCGCGACCATGTTCTACGACGCCTTCGGCGCGCCGCGCAGCCCCATCACCATCCCCGGCTCCTTCTGGTTCGCCGGCGAGCAGTACGACCAGGACACCAGCCTTATCTACCTACGCGCCCGCTACTACGACCCGACGACCGGCCGCTTCCTCACGGCCGACCCGGCAGAGCCGGATTATCGGAATACGCAGTCGCTGAATCCGTATGCGTACGCAATGAATGACCCGCTGCGGTTTGTCGATCCAACGGGAAACCTTTCTTTGGCTGATATTGGTGCTGCAGTCCAGCGAGTGGGCGCTCTGGACAGTGACACGGGCTATCAAGGGACGATGATTCTCGGCCAAGGCGCACTTCTTGCTTGCGTTGCCGTGTCCTTAGGTGCGTGCGCGCCGTTTGCAGTGGTTGCCGACATCGCCTTTACCTCGATTGATGTGGGAGTAAAGGTGGCGTCAGCGTATGACCTTGAGAAGCAAGCGGAGGAGACCGGCGACCAATCGAAACGCGTCGAGGCGGGCGCGAAGCTCTTTGAGGCTGGTCTGGATGCGGCTTCCTGGGGTGTGGGATCCAAACTCGCTGACGCGCAGAACACCCTTAGCCACGAAATTGGGTTGGGTCAGACATTGGGGACGACGTTCGCTGGCCCTCTGACGGCGTGGGCTGTAGATGGCGTGACCAGAATGCAAGGTGAGGGAGCGCCCTGTTGCCCCAAGGCGTCGCCACGCCAGGGTCCTTCGTCGTCGCCAGCGATGACTGGGTATGGTCAGCCAAGGGGTCTGGGAGTTAGTACGAGTATTTCTAACCAGTTGGCTGACGGCCCGCGCTTCGTAGCGATGCACGGTGGTGCCTACGTCCCCGCCGGCAACCCGCCCAACAAACCAACGCTGACTCACCCGGACAATTCTTCCGTGACGGTTGGCAATGCGCCAGTACTGCGGTGGCAGGCCAACGGCAGTCCGGATAACGTGCCGATTGTGGCATCGCAAGCGTACGTCTACCGGCCGGGCAGCACCGACATCGTGCAGCAGAGTGGCTGGATTGCGGGCTTCTCCTGGCAGCCACAGAACCTGCCGTACGGCACGTTCAACTGGGGCGTGCAAGTCCGCGACAACCGCGAAGTGGTGAGTCCCCTGAGCGACCTGCGGGACTTCACCGTGTCCTCGCCCAACATCACGTTCACCAACTTCTCCTTCGATCCGGCATCGCCGTCCGGTGCGGAGCAGGTGGCAATTCACGCATGTACCGATGGCCTGGCCGGCTTGGGGATCACGATGCGCGTCCGCGTCAATACCGCCAACGACGGCTCCGCCAATGGGACCTGGAACATCATCAAGGAGCTGGGAGTCCCCTGCTTCGACACCGGAAACGGGCCACCGGACCACCCGGTCTGGCAAACGCTCACCTACTCGGACGGGCCGCACCTGGTGATGGTCGAGGCGCACGGCACCCTGCAGACCTGGCAGTGAGCCACAGTTGCCCAGGCGGTCTACACGCTGAATCACCGCCGCCCGGCGTCGCCGGTGTTGGTCGCGCCTTCGTCCAACGGCTTCGTGAATAGCCGCACGATCAACTTCCAGTGGCAGGCTACCACCAACGCGACGGGCTATCGCCTGCGGGTCGGCACGAACCCCGACCCGACGGTTGCGCCACTGGTGGACGTCACTCTGCCGGTCACCACGCTCAATTACAGGGCGACCTTCGGCAGCGACTATGCCGCTTTGTACTGGAAGGTCACGGCGAGCAACGACGTGGGCAGCGACGACTCCGCTACCTGGCAGGTGGGCATCGACCAGACGCCGCCGGTGGCTGCCGTCTCGCCGCTGCCGGCGGTGAGCCAGGAGTCCAACTTCCTGGTGAGCTGGGCCGCCGCGGACGACCGCTCCGGCGTTCAGTGTACCGACGTGCAGGTGCGCGACGGCCCAGGTGGTGGCTGGGCTGACTGGTTCGGCTGCACCGCGCTGACCTTCGCCGGCTTCCAGGGGCAGGACGGCGACACCTATTACTTCCGGGCACGCGCCCGCGACAACGCCGGGAACGTAGGCACGTTCGCCGGGGGGAACGGCGACGCTAGCACCACCGTCCACGTCGGCGCCTCCGCACACTGGTGGAACAGCGCCTACGCCGATCGTCGCCTACTTGGCGTGCTGAACAGCTCCAATGGCGGCCTCCCGGTCGGCTACGTGCTTCGCCTCCATCTCGACGGTGCCACCGCGCCCACCGCACAACAGGTGTATGACGCCTCGCGCAGTGCTGCCAAGGGTGACGATGTCCGGATCGTCTACGCCAACTCGGGAGAGGTTCCGCGCCTGCTGCTGAGCTTCTCCAGCACGGCGATCGACATCCTCTTCCGCAACGCGCGGGTGATCCCGGCGGCGACGCTGGACAGCACGTCGTACCAGCTCTACTACGGCAACGCCGCGGCATCCAATCCGCCGGCCGATCCCAGTCAGGTGCTGTATCCGCCGCTGGACCCGGCCACGGAGGGGCTGTGGTGGACACAGGAAGGCAGCGGCAGCACGCTTCACGACGCCTCGCCCAACCACAACGACGCGACGATCGCCCCGGGCGTCGGCTGGGTGGACGGCAAGTTCGGCCGGGCGCTCTCCATCCAACGCTGCGATTGTCCTGTTATCAACGCCGGAGCGTCCCCCAGCTTGAACGCGTCGTCCACGATCAGCTTCGAGCTCTGGCTCAAGCCGGGCGGCATCGCCGGGCGGGGTCGCATCGCCGGTCAGCTCGGCGGAGGAAGCAACACGGGACCGGACAAGTGGCTACTCAGCTATGGCCTGGTGACGACAGATCTCCGCGTGGCGCTGGAGCTCTGGCTGGTCAGCGGCAACCCGACGATCACGACGGCGGGTCAGATGGTCGACGGTCAGTGGAACCACCTGGCCTTCACCATCGACAGCGCCAACACGCTGCGCCTCTACCTGAATGGTGCGCTCGACACCACGTCGCAGCTCAGCGGGCCAATGCATAGCGGCAACACCACACTGGAGGTCGGGTCGGCCGAGCAGATTCAGGCCATCACCGGCCTGGTGGAAGGCATCCGCCTCTCCTCGATCCCGCGCCCGAGCTTCCCCTATGGCGCGTTCGCCGCGATCACCAGCGAGCCGTACGTCACGGCCGACGTCGAGCAGGCGTTAGCCAACCTCCCTCCGCCGCCCACCCCGGGCCCCAGGGTCGCGGCGTCTCAAGCGGCGGCGCGACCCGCGGCGACGCGGGCGCCCGCTGCACAGGTCGCGCGGTCCTGGCGGCCTATCACCCCGCTCACCTTCGCTCGCGACAGTCTAGGCGCGGCGCAGGGCAGCGACGGACGCGCCTACGCGGTCGGTGGCGTGGCGAACCAGGCCGTGCTCGGCGTGGTCGAGTCCTACGATCCACGCGCCAACGCCTGGACGGCCCGCGCCTCGCTGGGCACGCCCCGCTACGACCTGGCCGTCGCGGCCGACGCGAAGGGCCGCATCTACGCCATGGGCGGTCTCACCACCTGGGGCAGCACGCAGCCCAGAAACGTCGTGGAGCGGTATGACGCGACCACGAACGTTTGGAGCCAGGTTGCGCCGATGCCGTCCGCGCGCGCCGGGCACGCCGCCGTGCTCGGTCCCGATGGCCGCATCTACGTGATCGGCGGCATGGGGAGCGGCGGCCAGATACTCAACAGCGTCGACGTGTACGACCCGGTGGCCGATTCCTGGAGCAGCGCTCCTTCGCTGGCCATTGCCCGCGCCGACCTCGCCGCCGCACTCGGCAAGGATGGTCGGATCTACGCCATCGGCGGCCAAAACGCGGCCGGTTCGGTAGTGGCAACAGTGGAGGCGTTCGCGCCCGGCAACGGGAGCTGGGTGAGCGTTGCCCCGCTGCTGACTGCGCGCCAGGCGCTGGCCGCGGCGAGCACCCAGCAGGGAACTATCCTGGCCATCGGCGGCCTCGACGGCTCGACGCCGCTAAACCAGGTCGAGTCGTATGATCCTGGGGCTAACACCTGGTCTCCGGTAGCTTCCCTCTCGACGCCGCGCTCGCACCTCGCAGCAGCCAGCGACAGTCAAGGGCACGTGTACGCGCTCGACGGCCTTGGCAGTGGTGGAGACCTGAGCGTTGCGGAGCAGTATTAGCTCCAATGACCGAGGGCGTCGCAGCGGTCACATGTGTCGGCGAGCACGGCGACCGCCGTCGCCCGGGGATCGATATACCGGACCTATCATGCCACCGACCTGGCCGGCAACACGCTGACATTGGTGCTCCATTTTGTGGGCAGCGGCGCAATAACCCTACACGTCGTCAGCCTCCGGTACAACGACGGACCGGTGCTGGCCCCCGACGCCCGCGGCATCTTCTCCTGGGCGGCAGCGCGGGACGGGAGCCTGACCAGCCTCGTCCAGGACGTTCATGCTGAAGGCGCACACGAGGTGGCGACCTACATTGCAGCTGCGGATCAGACGACCATCACACATGCGGGGCCAAACGGGGTCAGCACGGAGCGGGGGCTGGTACTCGAGCGACTGGTGACCTCGAATGGCCAGTTTACGCTGGCGCACTGAGAGTGGTGTCGCTCGCGCCGATCAGACGACCGGCGCGAGCGACACCACTGACGTTGACGTCTAGTCACATCGCCCGCAAAATCAGAAGGCGCCGGACTTGTCCGCCGATTTCGGCTTGGCTTGACTCGACTTGCTGTAGGTATTCAAGTATTCCCCTTTGCCGAGCCGTATCGAGGACGCGGAGAGATTCCGCGGGTGGCGACTATTTGATGTACTGCCAAGACTTGGGCGGAGGTTAAGCGGGTCCTGCATGGAGAGGTCGATCAGTTCTGATCCTTCGCTCACCAAGGTGGTACGCCCCCGACTATCCTCTCGGAGTAGCGTCAACGCTTCGGCGTAGGATCGACCCCTTCCCTCCATTGCGGCCCGAACGGCCGACAGCGCTGCTTCACGGGTGGAGTACGTGCCCACGAGATTGTTGTCGTCAGTGTCCCACAACTCAAAGCTCATACGTACAGTTTACGATGGCGGGAACGCGGGAACAACCCTGGCAACGCATCCAAGTAGCGCCTCCGGGCTTCCCCACAGCGTATGATGCCCACTGCTGTCGCTGGTTCGCTCATACCTGATCGGCCCGTCCACCAAGATTCTGACCTCAGCGATGTGCGATCCCATCCGCCGTGCGTGCTTCACCTTCCGGCGTGCCTGCGCCAGGGTAGCGTAGACTGATATGCCACTTGCCAGGCGCCGTTTCTCGGCGTCCGCGTCCACTGGCACGCGGCCGGTCGCTACATGGGACAAGAAGTCATCTCTAGTGGGCACAGCGGTCTTGACTATGCGATAAAAAGCCCTAGCGGATTGTTGCGCCAAGATGGTACGACCGCCGCCGAAGTTATCACCCTTGCCGCCACCGCTCAGGTGCTGTGACCGGCAGCAAGGTTAGCATAGAGGCTGGGGACGAGAGAACGCGAAACCCGCCGCGACACGGCCGAGCGCGTTCCCGATGGTGGGAAGACCGTACGGCCCGGTGCCGATCAGCCTATGCCTGCCCTATCACGCTCCGCGACCCCCGCCCCGGCTGCAACGCGGTACGCTCCTTCATCGCCAGCGACACGGCGACTGAGAGCAGGCAGGTGGCGGCGCCGGCCAGGAAGGTGACCTGGTAGCCGACGCTGTACCAGAGCAGACCGCCCACCAGCGGCACGCCGACAGCGGCGACGTGGTTGAAGGTCGAGCCCATCGCCAGGCTGGGCGTCACGTCTTCGCGCGGGGCGATCCGCCCGAGGTGGCTGCTGATGCCCAGGCTGAAGGCGAAGAAGGCGTTGTCCACGCAGTAGAGCACGCCGAGGATGAGCAGGTTGTGGACCAGCGCGTAGCCGGCGAACAGGAAGACCAGGCAAGCGTAGTTGAGGATCAGCATGCGCCGCTCGCCGTAGCGGTCGATCATGCGGCCGACCACCGGGGTGACGAGCATCGTGACGATGCTGTTGAACACCAGCAAGGCCGTGATCGGGCGGACGTCCAGACCGTACACCTTGATCAGCAGGAAGACGGCGAAGGTGGAGAAGATCTGCCGGCGGCTGCCGTCGAGCAAGGTTAGTGCGTAATAGATCCAGTAGCGGCGCCGCAGGACCAGCCGCGTTCGCCGCGTCGCCTCGCGGTCGTGCATGAAGAGCAGCGCCACCGCCCCGACCAGCACGCACATACCGGTGGGTAGGAAGGTGCCGCGCAGCCCCAGAAAGCCGACCACGACGAAGACCATGACCATGCCGGCCAGCGCGCCGGCGGAGCCGATGCCGCCGATCCAGCCTAGCGCCCGACCCTGCTTGGACGGCTCCGCCGCCGCCAGCACCAGCCCATTGTTGAGGGGATTGAACAGGTGGAAGCCGATGCTCCAGACCGAGCCGGCGGCCACCAGGTACCACCAGGAGTGCGCGCCGGCGATCGAGGCCAGCCCGACCCCCATGAGCAGCAGCGAGGCCGAGGCCACGCGCGAGACGCGGAAGCGCACGGTCACCGCCGCCCACACCACCGTGAGGAAGCCGGGCACCTCGCGCAGCGACTCCAGGCCGCCCAGCCCGCGCGCGTCGATGTGCATGTCGGTGACCAGGAAGTTGTTGTAGATGGCGCCGTAGGCGGCCAGTCCCGCCTGCATGGCGAAGGCGGCGATGGCCACCAGGGTCAGATCGGAGACGTGCCGCGTCGAAGACACAGCGCGCGCCTGCACCTTCGACGCCACAGCTAGCGCCGACGCAGTCTCAGCTTGCCGCATGACTCTCCACAGCAGACCCCATGGCGGCCTGCCGCCGCCCGCGCAGCTGAAAAGCCCCTCTCCAGCTTGCTGGGGAGGGGGTGGGGAGGGGCCATTTCAGAGCAGATCGCTGGACCACCCACTGCTCCGCGCTCAAGCAATCGTCCAGTCGCAGTCCTGTCAAACCCGGCCCCTCCTCGCCGCGCGGGGAACGCAGCGTATCGAATGCCGACCCCGCACCATCAGCCCCCCTCCGCGACGGGGAGGGGCCCAGAGGGCGCCCCGAGGGGTCCCCCGGCCCGCTCACCCACAGAACGGTACCATCTGAGCAGGCCGCGAGGCCGACGCCAGTAGATGGATGGAGCATGACGTGCCCGACAATCGACAGCGCGTTTCTTCCGGCTCACCCTACGAGCCGGTGATCGGCTTCAGCCGCGCGCTACGCGTGGGTAGCCGGGTGCTCGTCTCCGGCACGGCGCCAGTCTGGCCGGATGGCTTCTGCGATCCCGATCCCGAAGTCCAGGCGCGACGCTGCCTGCAGATCATCCTCACCGCGCTGGGTGAAGCGGGAGCAAGCGCGGAGCACGTCGTCCAGACCCGCATGTACCTCACCCACGTCGACTACGCCGACGCGGTCAGCCGCGCGCACGGCGCCATCTTCGGCCAGGTCCGTCCGGCCAGCACCATGGTGGTGGTCGCCGGTTTGCTCGACGCGCGTTGGAAAGTCGAGATCGAGGCGGAAGCTGTGATTGACGGATGACATACCTGGTAAAGGAAGCTTGAAGTTCAGAACGGAGAGGCCGGGGGGCGGCGACTGCGGTCTGCCGCCAAGATCACGCCGACTGCGGTCGGGCCAAGGCGAAATATCGTCGCCGGATAGGCAGCCGTAGTGTCCGGTCCAGCCGTTCGCTGCACCGCAGTGCGGTCTCTTGGCGGCAGACCGCAGTCGCCGCCCCCGGCCTCTCCGCCTCCCACCGTCGCTCCTCTCACCTCAACCGCATTGGACGCACCGACTCCCCTACCGCTTCGAGGCATGATCTTCGCTAGCTTGGTCCAGGTCGAGCTGCGGACCGCCGGGCGCCGGTACCTCCCGGTACCGGGCGATATGGGAGAACCGGCTCAGCAGGTCGCCGGCCCGCTCGGCCTGTTCGCGCAGTGTCAGGAGGTCGGCCTTGATGTCGGGCGGCAGGCGCTCGTCCTCGGCGAGCAGCTCCCCCAGACCCAGGATCGTGCCGAGCGGGCTGCCGAGCTCGTGGGCAACCGAGCGTCCGGTGCGTATGGCGCCCTCGGCGAGAGCCTGCGCTTGGCGCGCGGCGTCACGCTCCTCGACGAGCTGCTGGGTGGTGGAGAGGTCGGTGACGACGCCGATCCCGCCGACGACACGATCACCTTCTTTGTGCGGTCCGGCGGCGACCAGGACCGGCACGGTTCTTCCGAGGTGGTCTACCATTCGGAGCCGAAACTGCCGCGATTCCTCCGATCCCCTCAGGCGCTCGGTCAGCGCCGCTCGCGCTGCATCGCGATCCATCGGCGCGAGATACCGTTCGAGCACCATGGCTATCGGCTGCCCGATCAGCTCCTGGGGCGGCAGGCCGGTGATACGCTCGGTGTCGCCTTCCACCACGTCGAGCCTGCCCGTGTCGTCGAAGCGGTAGACCATCGTCCTGGAAACCCGCAGCGCGGCCACGAGGCATTCGCGCAGGGCACGCTCCGTCTCCACCAGGCGTGCTCGGGCGACGGCGCCGCCCGCCTGGGCGGCGATCAGACGCAGCATAGCCAGGTCCTCGAAGTCGGGCGCGTTGTCGCCGAGCCAGCGCAAGCCGAGCACACCGATCACCGACCCAGCAGAGCTGATGGGCGTCAGCACCCGGTACTCGTTCCACATCGCGAAACGCTCCATGGTCGGGCGATGCACCGCCGGGTGATCGTCGGCGAAGACCTGCTGCTCACCGGTTCGGGCAACCAGGGCGTAGATGTCCTCATCCGGATGCGGTCCCGGATAGATCCGGCGAACCGTCGCTTCCAGGAGGCCATCAGGAAGGTTCAGACCGACCTTCCCTCGGATGAACACTCGATCAGCGTCCACCAGCGCTACCATGCCGCGGTCCCCACCGACCAGCGCGAGGGCCTCAGCCAGCAGGCGTCGGAGGATGTCGACCAGATCGGCCGCGTCATTCACGGCGGCAGAGACGCGCTGGGCGACCTCCAGACGCCGCAGTCGAGCCTCGGCGTCGTCGCGCCAGTGGGCGGACGCGGTACCCTCAACTGAGCTAATAGGGAGATCGGCAGGCGCGTCGATTGTCGGGCTCCTCGCTACCCGTCCGGCTCGTTCAGCATTGCAACCGTGTCAACCCTGATCCGGCGCCACAATCTCGACAAGGGTAGGGAGGTCCCGCTCGAAGGCGCGCTGGAGCGCCGGGGAAAGGCCGGATGGCTCCGCCACCAACTCTGCCTCAATGCCGTAGGCGCGAGCCAACTGCTGGAAGTCCGGGTTGACCAGGTCGACTGCCGTGTTCTTGCCGTAGCGGCGCTCCTGGCCTCGTCGCACCGCCGTGTAGGAGTTATCGTTGACGAGCAGGATCGCCACGCCCAGCCGGTGCTGGATGGCCGTCGCGACCTCTTGCATGGTGAATTGGAAGCCGCCGTCCCCGACCAACGCAACGACCGGTCGCGAGCCGACCGCGGCCTTGGCGCCGATGGCCACCGGCAAGGCAAATCCCAACGTGCCGAATCCGGACGGCACGAGCAAGGTGTGCGGGGCATAGGCCGGGTAGGTGGTGTTGGCTTGGTAGCCGACCATCGTCATGTCGACGCTGAGGATGCCGTCACGCGGCAAGGCGGCGCGGACGGCGTCGAGCACCGCCGTTCGCCAGGGAGCTGTCGCGCGCGCCTCACGCTGCGCCTGTTGCTTGAGCGCCACCAGCGCGGGGTCGGCCGGCTTGGCGCCGGGGCCGAGCTCCGCCGACAGCGCCTCCAGCGCGCAGCGGGCGTCGGCCAGCAACGCCACCGTCGGCGTGACCACGCCGCTCAGCTCGGCGGCGTCGGCATCGACACGGATCAACGATCGGGCAATGGGAGCCTGCCAGTTGGCCGCCATGCTCCCGGCGAAGCGCGTGCCGACCGCCAGGACGACGTCGCACTCGCGGAAATAGCCGGCGAGCGGGCCTCGCACCGGCCCGAGGAAGCCCAGCGCCAACGGATGGTCCTCGGGAATAACGCCCTTCCCTTTCACCGACGTAAGAACCGGCGCGCTGAGCCGCTCCGCCAGGGCCGTCAGCGCGTCGCCTGCCCCGATCGCGCCCCCGCCGGCATAGATCAGGGGGCGCTGAGCGTCGCGGAGTAGCGCCGCCGCCCGACGCAGATCCTCCTGCTTCGGCATGGCGCAGCGACGAGCGGGGAGCGGGAGCAGGTCCACGCCAGTCTCGTCGTCGAGCACGTCGAACGGGATGTCCATGGCAGCCGGTCGGGGGCGGCCGCCCGTGAGCGTGGACCAGACGCGCTGGAACGCCGGGATCAGGTCGGCCGCCGCCAGCACGCGCTCGCAGTTGCCGATCACGGCACGGAAGGCTCCGGGCTGGTCGCGCAGCTCGTGCAAGGTGCCACGCCGTGTCTCCAGCAGGCGGCGCTCCACGTTGGTCGCGATGACCAGCACCGGCGACGAGTCGGTGTAGGCTTCACCCAGGGGAGTCAGCGTGTTCAGCGCGCCGGGGCCGCTGGTGACCAGCGCGACCCCCGGCCTGCCGGATGCTCGCGCGTAGCCGTCGGCCATGAAGGCGGCGCCTTGCTCGTGCCGCGCCAGGATGTGACGGATGGCCGGCTGCTGTCGCAGGGCCTCGTAGATGGGGAGGTTGTGGACGCCCGGGATGCCGAAGACGGTGCTCACTCCGTAGCAGTGTAGCGCTTCCACCACCAGCTCGCCGCCGGTACGCGTCATCACACCTGTCTCCTTCACTGCAGTCCGACGCTCCAATCGGCCAGACCCAACGGCCCGAGCCGTCAGCCGCCTCGACCAGGCGCTGCATGGCAAGGACCTGGTGGCGGCGTGCTGGCGAAGTGGTCCGGTTCTACCGGCAAGCCGGGCCAGCGACCTGACATCGACCATAGTACCGCGCTTCTGACCGGCGGACACGCCCTCACAACCGGACCATCTTCCCACTGTGTCGCGACCGACGGGGCATTCGCTCGTTAGAGTGGAAGATGGGCAGCAGAAGACTGCTGGCGGGGAGAGAAAAGATGACTTCGGCGAGCCGAGCCCATTGACAACCGCGGCGCCAAACTCCGCGAACTTCCTCAAGGCGCACGCTCGTGGCCAGGGGTGGCCGTTGACGCTGTTGACCCTCTTACTCGCCCTGGTCACCAGCGCCTGGCGCACTATGCCGGCAACCGCGGATGGCGGGGCCTTCCAGTTCAGCCCCGGCGAGGCGGTCGTGTTCGCCGGCCAGGGAGCAGGACACGGCGTCGGCATGAGCCAGTGGGGCGCCCGTAATCGCGCGCTACAGGGCCAGACCGTCGCCCAGATCCTCAGCGCCTACTATTCCGGCGCCACACTCCAACTCAACCCAAACGTACATGAAAGCGATGCGCAGCCAATACGGGTGTTGCTCCCCAGCCGCAAGATCCAGACGCTCCGCCTCGACGCCTACCTGGCATCAGTCGTCGCGTCCGAGCTGCCGGCGGGCTTCCCGACCGCCGCTCTGGAGGCCCAGGCCATCGCCAGTCGGACCTATGCGCTCTGGCGCCTCAACCCGACCCAGCCGTTCGACGTCACGGCCACCGTGAACGATCAAGCCTTTGGCGCCTCGCCTCGTCCCGAGACCAACGCGGCGGTGCTGGCCACTCAAGGGCAGATCCTCAGCTACGCCGGACAGCCGATCCACGCCTACTTCCACGCCTGCAGCCCGGCCTGGACAGAGAACAACGAGGATGTCTGGCCCGGACCAGCCCTGCCGTACCTGCGCGGCTTCCTCGACGCCGACGCCGCGGGCGCCCCCTACGGCGCGGACTGTCCCCGCCTCCACTGGCAAGCCGGACCGTTCTCGATCGAACAGCTCAGCCACCTCCTGGCAACCGATCCGCGCACCAACGTCGGCAACCTGCAGGCCCTGACCTATGGCCCCCTCAGCCCCGGCGGACGCTGGGAATCGCTGACGCTGCAGGGCGACGCCGGCACGAAGACCGTGACCGCATCGGTCTTCCGTACCGTCCTCAACGCTGGGGCGCCGGCCAGCCGCACCATCTTCAGCGCCAACTTCGCCATCGAGCCGGCTCCGGCCGGTCTGCCGCCCCCCAGTCCGGTCGCCCCACTGCCACCGCCGGGCTCGCCAACGCCCAGCCCGGTCGCCGTGGCGCCGGACGCCCCTGGCCCTCCGGTGCCAATTCCGGTATTGCCACCCGTGGCCACGCCGGCGCCCGTGCCCCACGACGGGCGCTACTTCAGCCAGACCGGCTTCCGCGTGGACAACGATGCCTTCTGGAACTACTTCAACCGGCGTGGCGGCGTCGCCACCTTCGGCTACCCGACCTCGCGCGTGTTCACATTCGAGGGCTTCCCGAGCCAGTTCTTTCAGCGTCAGGTGCTGCAGCTCGCCGCGGATGGCTCCGTCCGCCTGCTCAACCTGCTCGACCCCGGTCTCCTGGCCTACACCAGCTTCGACTACTCAATCTTCCCGGCCTACGACCCCGGGCTGGCTGCGCTGTTGCCGCCGCCGGGCGGCGCCGGCTACGGCCGGGCGGTCCGGTCCTTCGTCGCCGCGCACGCGCCCGACACCTGGCAAGGCATCCCTACCAGCTTCGGCCGGGCCTTCTCCGCGACGGTCACCGCGGCGCAGGCCTTTCCGGGCCTCCGGCCGGGCGATCCGCGCGTGACCAGCCTGCTGCCGCTGATCGAGCTGGAGGTCTGGGGAGTGCCGACCAGCGCGCCGGCCTTTGATCCCAACAACCACGGCTTCGTCTACCTACGCTGGCAACGCGGCGTGCTGCAATACGACGCGGGCTGCCGTTGCACCCAGGGCGTCCTGCTGGCCGACTACCTGAAGGCGATCATCACCGGGCAGAACCTGCCGGCGGACCTGGCGCAGGAAGCGCAGGAGAGCCCACTGCTGGGCCAGTACGACCCCGCCCAGCCCGCCTGGATCCACAACCCCAGCCTGCTCCCCAACACCGACCTCACCGAGGCGTTCACGCCGGGCTAAGGAACCTCTCTCCAACCTCTCCCCTGCGAGGGGAGAGGCGCGGCCGGCACGGCGTGGAATTCCGTCTTGCTCCAGCGCCCCCTGGCCCCCTCTCCGCGCCGGAGAGGGGGCCAGGGGGCGAGGTAACCTCACCCGCCGAGCGGGCGAGGAGCCGGGGGAACGGGAGGCCCACTCCGCGGCTACGCCGTTGGAATGCGAAGCACCTGCCCGATCTTGAGCTTGGATTGGTCGGTCAGGCCGTTGGCCTGGGTGAGCGCCGCGAGCGACACGTGCCAGTGGCGCGCGATGCTGTAGAGGGTGTCGCCCGCCTGCACCACGTAGGTGGCGCCGCTCTCGCCAGCGCCGGAAGATGCGGCTGCCTTGCTCGACGTTGACGTTGTCGTCGACGTCTGTTTAGTGGTTGACACGGCACCGCTGGGGTGTACTGCTGACACGTCCACGTAGGCGATGCCCTCGGTCGCCGGGTTGCGGATCAAGTACCGCGACCCCTGGCGCGGCTCCAGCACCTCCAGACGGAACTGCGCCGGCACGACGCCGAAGGTCTCCGCTGGGTCATGGGCGCCGGACTTCAGCTCCGCGCGGCGGGTCGTGACGACCCAGTACGGGGAGAAGGTATTGGCCGCCGCGTTGACGCGCGCGGTGAAGCGCAGCGGATCACCGAACTGCCGGCCGTCCGCCGTCGTCAGCCGCCAGATCGCGCTGACGGTCCCAGGCGCGGCGGGCAGGGTGATCGGCACGGTGATCTCCGCCGAGCCACCGGGCGGGACCGCTGGGAGCGGCATCTGGCGTGGCGCAGCAACTTTGCTGCCTGGCTGCAACACCAGACGATCCTGCCCTGTCCAGGCGGTGTTTCCCGTGTTCACGACCTTCCAGGTCTGGACGACCCGCTCCTCCGGCGCCGCGACCGCTTCGGGTGGCGCCACGGCCACGTTTGCCTGGTACGGGACGGAGTTGTCCGTCACCGATTGGTCGGATGGCGCGTTCGCCGCGACAGGTGTTGGGCTCGGCGGCGCAGCGGCCGGCACTGGAACCGCCGTTGGCAGCAGCGGCACAGTAGGTAGTGGCGGTACCGTAAGCGGCGGGACGCTGCCGACCGTTGGAGCCGCCACCGGCGCGGCGTAGTCCACAGTCGGGGAAGCGGCAACGGGGGCGACGGAGGCAACGGCGGCGGCATCCATCCCGCCCGGCGGTGGTGTGACGGTGTCGGAAGGTGCGGCCTTGCCCAGAAGCCCTTGCACACCGCACCCGCTGAGCAGCAGGCCCAGCGCCAGGGCCGTGCCGGGCAGCCATCTAGCGCCGCGCGGTCGCGGTGGAAGTGCAGCTCGACGGACGTAGTGCATCGTGTACACTCCCAACAATCCCAACGTGGTTGGCCCAGGATAGCGAGGCAGTCCGCGACTTGCGGTCGCGATAGTACGGCCCTGCCATGCGGATTGCTGGAGCGCGCCCCGCGCCATCGTGCGCAGGCGCGCCCACTCCGTGTGGGCACGCTCATGATCGGTACCGCGCCAGATAGGCGGCCACGTCGCCGGGTCGGCGGCAGTGGACGAGCTTGGCGCGGTGTACAGCCAGGATGCGCGCCGTGGTGGCGCGATTGTTGGCGCCATCGCGCGCGAGCAACTCAGTAGTTGCCGACGGCGGACAGAAATAACGCTGGCGCTCCGTGCGCAGGAAGTCGCGGCGATTCCCGAGGGCCTCGCCATTGAAACGATTCGGGACGAGGCTGGCCTGAAGGCATGGGTGGACGTCTGGCTGGGCGGCGCTCCCGCCGAAATACGGCCCGGCATGTTTGAGGTCTTGCGCCAGCGCGGGCTGGGCGACGACCTGCCCTGGCGCTTCTTCTTGGGCCGGCTGGATGGTGAGCCTGCGGCGACGTCCGAGCTCTTCATCGGGGAGGGTGTGGCCGGCGTCCAGCACGTGGTCACGCTGCCGGAACAGCGCCGCCGCGGCATCGGCAGGGCCATGACCCTGCACGTGTTGCGCGATGCGCAAGCGATGGGCTATCGCGTCGCCGTGCTCACCGCCTCGCCGGACGGCATCGGCATCTACCGGCGACTCGGCTTTCGCGAGTATTGCTGGTTCCGGCGATACGAGCAGGCGAGACGCCAGATCGGCGGCAATAGGTTTGAGAGTCCGCCTTCTCCTCGATGAGAACCTGCCGACATATCTGTAGAAATCCTCGGTAGAACTTGTTGGGGCAACACGAGAGCAAGGGGGCCGTGTCCTCGTAGCACGAGGGGGCAACGCCGCGGCGCTCAGTCATAGTGCTTGAGCGACGGCCACAGCCGCGGGAAGATCGAGCTCGTCGGGCCGGAGAGGACGTAGATGGGCAGGTCCTGCTCATAGGCCACGCAGTACTGGCACCGTTGGGTGGCAGCAAGCGTGATGTGGGCGTAGAGGGCGTGCACCCCCTGCACGTCGCTCGGCGAATACCCGACCAGGATGAGCACCGCACCGGTACACGTGCCCGGTCCCCACAAGAAATAGTTGTTGTGAACGCTGATGACCGGCGGCAGGCGACCGGGCGAGGCAAGCTGCTGGAGCGCGCCGGCCTCACCATAGTTGCTGGTTAGCACGCAGGCTTGCGCGCGCTGCGCGGGCGGCAGCGCGGCAGAGACCTGCTCCACGCTGCGCGTGAGGCTGTCCCAGCCAAGCCGGTCGGCGAGCGGTTGAGTCAGGGTGCCATAGGCGCGCACGACCGTGGCCGGCGGCAGGATGGGCATGACATCCGGCGCCAGCAGGACGCCGACGAGGGCCAGCGCGGCGACATAGGCGGGCCGGGTCCAGGCGAGCCGCGGTCGCAGGCGGAGTCGCTCCAACACCACCGCTCCGGCCGCGAACAGGATGGGGTAGGCGGGGGCGAGGAAGTACGCCTTCACGCGCAGGACGGTGAGCAGCACGTAGAGGAAGACGAACGCCCAGCCCAGCAGACGATAGCGCGCGCCGGTCCTGCGAAAGTAGAACACCAGGCCGGCAGCTGCCAGGGGGACGGCGATCGGATTCATCTGGCCGAGCTGCGCGGCGAAGAAGGCCAGCGGGCTGACGCCGAAACCAGGATAGTGGTGATAGAACGCCCATGTGGGCCAGCCGTTGACCGCGTTCCAGAGGAGGTAGGGCAGCAGGCCCAGGCCGGCGATGGCAGCCGCCAGCCAGGGCCAGGGGGTGCGCAGGTAGCGGCGCTCGGGGGTGACGAGCAGCGCCAGGGCCAGGGCGAGGCAAAAGAAGAGCACGGTCAGCTTGGTCAGCAGGGCAATGGCGACGACCAGCCCGACGAGCAGCCACAGGCGCGGCGCATTCTGCCGCAGCAGGCGAATCAGGATGAGGCTGGCGAGGGCCCACCAGAGCTGATCGAGGATGTCCATGGAGAAGATGGACCCGGTCGCCATGAAGTCCACGGTGAAGAGGGCTGCCACGCCTGCTGCCAGCTGCGCTGACCGGCTGCCGCCCAGCTCGCGCGCCATGAGGCCGGTGACGACGATGATCCCGGCACAGGCCAGCGCCGGGATGATATGGATGGCGACCAGGCTGTCGCCGGCGATGACGCGCAGGAGCGCCGCCAGCCAACCCATCAACAGCGGCTGATCGACGTAGCCGGCCTGCAGGCGCCGGCCATCGGCGAGGTAGTACAACTCGTCACGAAAGTAGCCGTAGTTGCCGGCGACGAGCATGTGGGCGACGAACGACACCCCGGCGAGGGTCACCAGCAACCCGGTAGCGGGCCGCTCAATGGCGGGCGCTGGCGCGCGGGGAAGGAGTGTCGCGGCGCGCGGGGAAGCTGCCGATCCCTCACGTCCCATACTTCATGCCTCCATACGTCGCGGACTGAACCCCTTTGACCAGAGCACAGCGATCGCCCTGTTTCGGTTTTAGGGTACCCGAACCGGGAAAAGGTGGAAAGGTCGAGATGCGGACAGGGAGCGTGTAGAAATCCTCGGTAGGACTTGTTGGGTAACACGAGAGGAAGGCGGTTCCCTCCCGGCACGACCCTAACCAGCTCGTCGAGGCGGCGGTGCTGCTGTGCGAAGCCAGCGAGGCTGAGGAGTGGCTCGATGCGATCGAGTGGATTCCGTTTCGCTGAACGCCTCATTAGCGTGAGGCGGCGGCCAAAATCCCTAACACGCTGCTGCCGCCTCGACGTAGCGGCGCGTGGCCGCGGCGTGGTCGGGGATGGCGTGCCGATGGGGGACGAGGGGCCACATACGCAGCGCCTGCTAAGCCAGGAGAATGGTGGCGAGCCGGTCGAGACCCTAACGAGGTCCCGACCAGAATACGCTGACTTGACGGCCCGGCCGCGGCGGATACCAAGGATGTGGACCTCAATGGCAGTGGCCGCGTCGCGATGTGGGACTCCTGGCGGGGCGAGATCATCGGCTACAAGGGCTACAAGTTCCATTGGGATATCGCCTTGCCGCCGATCGTGCCGGCGGTCGGCAAGGTAGCGCTGTACAAGGGCAACTCCATGGCCCTGTACCGTCATACCAAGCAGACAGACGCCGCCTGGCAGTTTGCCCAGTTCATCCGCGGCCCCGCCGCCAACATCACCTACGTCTCGCTGGGCGGCGCGAGCCCGGTCCAGGCGCCAAAAGTCAAGAGCGCCTTCCTCAAGGTGAATCCGCCCGAGCACAGCAGCCTGTACCTGGAGCCGCTGGCGCAGAACTACGCCAAGCTGCTCCCGCTCAATCCGCACTGGCCGGACATGGGGGACAAGATCGACAGCGCGCTGCAGGCGGTCTTCGATGAGAACCAGTGCGTGCAGCAGACCATGAGTGCGCTGGTCCCCCAGATCAACCAGATGCCGGCCAGCCCCATCGGCTGAGCGCCGGCTTGCTCATTCGGACGTAGGAGCCATCCAATGGCGATTGTTGGGTCCCTGGCGGGTGCCCATGGGGCGGCCCGCTCGAGCCGGCTGGCACGGCGGGAGGCCCTCTGGGGCATCGCCTGCGCCTCGCCCTGGCTCGCGGGCTTCATCGTCTTCACCGCCGGTCCCATGCTCGCCTCTATTGTCCTCTCGCTCACCAGTTGGAATCTCATCACGCCGTTCCACTTTGTCGGGTTCCAGAACTACCGGACGTTGGTCAATGCCGACGCCACCGTCTGGCACTCCCTCGCTATCACCACCGTCTACGCCGTGCTGGCGGTCCCGCTAAACACCGCCTTCGGGCTGGCGCTGGCTATCCTGCTGAACCAGAAGATCAATCTGCAGCGCTTCATCCGCACCGTCTTCTACCAGGCCTTCATCATGACCAACGGCGGCCCCAACGACGCCAGCCTGTTCTTCATGCTCTACCTGTATCGCAATGCCTTCCAGTATTTCAAGATGGGGTACGCCTCGGCGCGCTGCTCTCCTGCTCGCTGGTCGCCTATTCCTTCGCCCGCCTGCGCTGGCCGGGGCGGGACGTCCGCTTCCTGATCGTGCTGGCGACCCTGATGCTGCCGGAGCAAGTGACCATGGTCCCCCGCTTCATCCTGTTCCGCGAGCTGGGCTGGCTCAACACCTTCCTGCCGCTGATTGTCCCGCCCTACTTCGCCCTGGGAGCCTTCAACGTATTCCTCTTGCGGCAGTTCTTCATGACGATCTCCACGGAGACCGACGACGCCGCTCGGATCGACGGGGCGGGGGTGCTGGGCATCTACTGGCGCATCAACCTGCCGCTCTCCAAGCCGGCGCTGGCGGCGGTGGCGATCTTCGTGTTCAAGGGCCACTGGGACGACTTCCTGGGGCCGCTCATCTACCTAAACAGCCAGGAGAACTTCACCCTGGCCCTGGGACTGCGCGCCTTCCAGGGCGAGTTCGCGACGAACTGGAACCTGCTCATGGCGGCGTCGCTGGTGGTGATGCTGCCAATGCTGCTGCTGTTCTTCTTCCTGCAGCGCTACTTCATCCAGGGCGTCGTTTTCACCGGCATCAGGTGATACTCCTGCGCATTGAGACGTCAGGTCCGCCCGCCGCGCCCTTGTGACGCTGCTGGCGACTGCGGCTGGCAACGGGCCCTCACTCCGGCTTCGCCACCTCTCCCCCGCAGGCGAGGCTGTTGGCCATTCGAGGATGCCGCGCCGACGGTGAGATCAGGGCGTATAGCAATACGCCATCGCAGGCGGGGGAGAGGCCCAGACAGAGCAGCCCGGCTCCCCTCGCCCGCCGAGCGGGAGAGGGGCCGGGGGTGAGGGTCCGTCCCGGCATTCGCCAGCAGCGTCCCTCATGGAGAGGGTCGGCGAAACCAAACCCGTGGTAGCGGGTGCGCCTCTGCCAGGCGCTTCCTATCCTCACCGGCCATCGCCGCCGCTGGGCGCCTCAGCTTCGCCGGTGCTACCATAGCGCCCAATGCTGAGCGAGCGCCGCTCCGAGAGAAGGAATTGCCATGCACGCCGGATTCATGAGCTCCGCTGCCCCTAACTGGGATCTGCCGACCCTCCTGCGCGAAGTCCGCGCTTGCGGCTTCGATGCCCTGGAGCCGCGCGTCGAGTGGGGACACGGCCACGGGCTGGAACGTGGCTCACCTGAGGCATGGAGACAGGCAAAGCAGCAATTCGCCGACACCGGTGTCGTGCCGAGCTCCGTTGCCCTCGGCAGCCGCTTTAACCGGGCGACCGCCGAGGAGCGTGCGGCGACGGTAGACGAGGTTGCGGCCTACGCCGAGCTGGCGGCGCTGCTGGGAGCGCCGGTGCTGCGCGTGTTCGGCGGCCCCATGCCTCAAGGAATGACCATGGCTGAGGCTCGTCCCCGCGTCGCCGAGGGACTGGCCAAAGCCGCCGAGCGATGCGCGCCTTTCGGCGTCATCCCTTGCCTGGAGACGCACGACGACTTCTGGAATCCCGAGGACGTGGCCTGGTGTCTGGAGCACGCCGGGCACGCCAACCTGGGCGCGGTCTGGCACGCGGCGCACCACGTGCGCCGCGGGATCAGCGTCGACGATGCCTATCAGATGCTCGGTCGCTGGGTCCGCCACGTCCATATGCAAGAAGTGCCGAAGGACGTGAACGCCTTCAAATGGGATCAGTTCCCCGTCCCGCTGGGCGAAGGCGACGGCAGCGTCAAGCGCCAGGCCACCCTGCTGGCCCAACGAGGCTACGATGGCGCCCTATCGCTGGAGTGGATTCCCAAGAAAGACGCCGGCATCGACCCGCTGCCCGTCCTGCGCCAGTACGGCGAGGTCACCCAGCAATGGCTGCGCGAGCTAGGGCAGGGCAAGTAGGCGCACATGCGCTGCTTTTGGGCGTCTGGCGGCCCCGGTGCGGGGTCGGGGCGGGCGGGACGCCCGCGCTCCTCGACCCCGCACCGGGGCCGGCCAGCTACTCCAGCAGAAATAAGATCGGTAGGCTCCCCTCCCTTACCAGGGGAGGGGTAGGGGGAGAGGTTCCGTGACAACCGAAACAAACCCAGCGCAGCCGCTACGCATCCTCGTCTTCGGGGCGCACCCCGACGATTGCGACATCAAGGCCGGCGGCAGCGCCGCGCTGTGGCGGCAGGCCGGTCACGTTGTGCGCTTCATCTCGCTCACCAACGGGGCCACCGGCCACCACGAGATCGGCGGCTTGGAGCTGGCGCGCCGCCGCGCCGCCGAAGCGAAGGTTGCTGGCGCAGTGATCGGGATTGACTACCTGGTGCTGGACACGCTGAGCGGCCAGCTCGAAGCGTCGCTGGAGCGGCGGCGCGAGGTGATCCGGCTCATGCGCGAGTTCCGGCCCGACCTGGTGCTGGGTCCGCGCCCCTGGGACTACCACCCCGATCACCGCTACGCCGGCATGCTGATTCAAGATGCCGCCTATGTGGTAACGGTGCCGAATAACGAGCCGCTCACGCCGCACCTGCAGTTGAACCCACACATTATGTACGTTTCCGACACCTTCAAGAAGCCTCTGCCGTTCCAGCCGGACATTGTGGTGGCCATCGACGACGTGGTCGAGCGGAAGATGGAGATGGTCCATTCGCACACCTCCCAGATGTATGAATGGCTGCCCTTCAACACCGGAACGCTCGACCAAGTGCCACCGGCCAGCGATGAGGCGGCGCGCCGGCACTGGCTGTGGGAGCGGCGGCTGCCGGGCTTCGCCGCCATCGCCGATCGCTACCGCGACCTGCTGGTGCGCTGGTACGGCCCCGAGCGCGGCGCCAAAGTGCGCTACGCCGAAGCATTCGAAGCATGCGAGTACGGCGCGGCGATCCACGAGCAGCAGCTGCGTCGCCTTTATCCGTTTGTAGCCTGATCGACCGGTGGATACGAGCTAATGAGCGGCGACATCGGCTGGCGACGGGCAACCAGCCGGGCCTCGCCGTAGCAGCACTTTGAGGACAGATTAAGGAGCAACTGTGGCACTCAACGTTGGAGTCGTAGGCCTGCGCGGCATCGGGAACCAGCACGCAGACGCCCATTCCAAGGATCCGCTGTCGCGCCTCGTGGCCGTCTGCGATCTGGTCAAGGAGCGCGCCGACAGCACGGCCGCCAAGTACGGCGCCAAGCCCTACTACGGCTTGCGGGCGATGCTGGAGAGCGAGCCGGACCTGGATGTCGTGGACGTGTGTACCGGTGGCTATGAGAACGGGAGCTGGCACTACGAGCCCGCAATGGAGGCGATGGCGGCGGGCAAGCACGTGCTGGTCGAGAAGCCGCTCTCCAGCGACGTCCGCCAGGCGCGCGAGATGGTCGCCACAGCCAAGGCGAAGCGCGTCTACCTCGGCTGCAATCTGAACCACTACTTCACGCCGACTGCGGAGCGGGCCAAGCAGTACATGCAGGACGGTGAGGTTGGCGAGCTCGTCTATTGCCTCGGCAAGATGGGCTTCCAGGGCTCCGAGCCGGAGAACTATAAGGCCAGCGACGCTCCCCCGATGAAGGGATTTCCTTACTTCCACCTGAAGGCTTTCCTCTCCCACCCCTTCAGCGTGCTGCGCTACTTCTGCGGCGACGTGACGCACGTGCAGGCTTTCCTGAGCCGGCCGGGCTTCCGCAAGCGGGCCGGCGACGTGATGCTGTCGACGGCCAGCATCCACCTGAGGTTCGCCAACGACTGCGCCGGCTATCTGCTGAGCCAGCGCGGTGACGCCTCCTACGGCCTGGGCGGCTGGTGGAGTGTCGAGGTGGCCGGCACCCACGGCACCTTCTGCATCGAGAACTGCATCGAACGGCTGACCTACTGGAAGGCCCCCGACGCCGGCGGCCCCGGTCGCCCGCTGCAAGCCGACCCGAACGCTCCCGGCGGCCCGGTCGTCACCAACTCCGGAACCGCCGACTTCGGCCAGACGTTCCCACGGCGCATCCACGCCTTCATGGAAGACATCACCAACAAGGTACCGCTCGATCAGCTCCGTGCCTCGGGCCGCGACGCGCTGGCCGCTCTGGAATATACCTGGGCGGCGATGGAGTCCTACGAGCAGGGCGGGGCGCTGGTGCGTCCGCACCCGCTGCCGCCGCTCTGAGCAATCCGCCGCTGCCGGAGGCGTTGCGCGTCGCCGTCGTCACGGAGACCTTCCTCCCGAAGATGGACGGAATCGTCCGTTTCCTGCTGGAGATGCTTGGCTACATGCGGCGGCATGGTCACGCAGCAATGGTCTTTTGCCCGGGTCCCGGGCCGGACACCGTCGCCGGCTTCCCGGTGATTCGCGCCGCCGGCATGCGCTTCCCGGCCTACCCGGAGTTGCGGCTCACGCTGCGCTCCTCCCGCATGGCAGCGGCCATGCGGCGCTGGCGTCCGGACCTGGTCCACCTTGCCGGGCCGGCGCTGCTGGGAGCCCAAGGACTGCGGGTCGCCCGAATGCTTGGGATCCCTGTCGCCGGCCACTTTCAGACCAACCTGCCCCAATACGCGCGCCACTACGGTATGCCGTGGCTGGCCCCGCTGGCCTGGCGCTATCTGGTCGCATTGCACAACCGCTGCGACCGGAACTACACGCCCACCGACATCGTGGCCGCCGAGGTGCGCCGCCATGGCATGCAGCGCGTGCAGGCGCTTCCACGCGGCGTCGACGCGGCGGCGTTCCAACCCTCCTACCGGAGTGAGGCAGCGCGGCAAAGCTGGGGAGCCGGCCCCGACACCGTGGTGTTCCTCTATGCCGGGCGGGTGGCGCCGGAGAAGAATCTGCTTCAGCTTGCCGAGCTGCCCAACCGCATCCCCAACAGCCGGTTGGTGATCGTGGGCGACGGCCCCTATCGCCCGGCGCTGGCCGAACAACTGGGCGCGGCGGCGCACTTCACCGGTCACCTGCAAGGCGAGACGCTCGCCGCCGCCTATGCTTCGGCCGACATCTTTGCCTTCCCATCGCTCACGGAGACCTTCGGACTGGTCGTGCTGGAGGCGATGGCCAGCGGCCTGCCCGTGCTAGCCATGCGCGCCGGCGGCGTGCCGTCCGTCGTCCAGGACGGACGCACCGGGCTGCTCTGTGAACCGAACGCCCCGGCGACCTGGCTGGCCGGCGCGCAGCAGTTGGTAGCCTCGGCCGCATGGCGGAAGGAGCTGGGGGCGCAGGGCCGGCTGGTAGCCCTGGAGCGGAGCTGGGAGGCAACCTTCGACCGGCTGCTGGACGATTACCGGATGATGGCGGTCGCACGCCAAGCGGCGCGTCCGGCGAGGGTTCCCGGCGAATGAACGACGCTGGTGGCGAATGCGGCGACGGACCCTCACCCCCGGCCCCTCTCCCGCTCGGCGGGCGAGGGGAGCGGACCTCTCAAATGGGGCCTTTCTCCCGCTTGCGGGGGAGAGGTGGCGAAGCCGGAGTGAGGGTCCGCTGCCGCATTCGCCACCAGCGTCATTCATTCGCGGGCTACGTCTCTCAGAGGCGGCAGTGCTACACTGAGAGGCACGTCAGCATTGGGGACGCCTTGCCTACGGCGCCGAGGCCCAATTCACGGTGCAAACGCAAGAAAAGGTGCGACCATGCGTGTGCTGATCCTGGGAGCCGATGGCTACCTGGGCTGGCCGACGGCGCTCTACTTCTCCCAGCGTGGCGACACCGTCATCGCCTGCGACAATTTTGCCAAGCGGCAGTGGCGGGCGGAGGTCGGCGCCGAGAGCGTCACGCCCATCCGAACGCTGCACGAGCGAGCGCGGGTCTGGCACCAGCTGACCGGCAACAGCATCGACCTGGCAGTAGGCGATATCACCAACTGGGCCTTTCTGAGCGCATTGATTCGGGATCAACGACCCGACACCATCATCCACTACGGCGAGCAGCACAGCGCCCCCTACTCGCAGATCGACCGCGACCACGCCGTCCTTACCCAGGTGAACAACGTCGTCGGTACGCTGAACGTACTCTGGGCGATGCGCGACTTCGCTCCCGAGGCGCACCTGGTCAAGATCGGCACGATGGGCGAATATGGCACGCCCAACATCGACATCGAGGAAGGCTACCTGGAGGTCGAGCATCACGGCCGCAAAGATGTGTTGCCCTACCCGAAGCAGCCAGGCAGCTTCTATCACCTCTCCAAGGTCCACGACAGCCACAATATGCTGTTTGCTTGCCGCATCTGGAACCTGCGCGCCACCGACTTGAACCAGGGGGTGGTCTACGGTATCCAGACAGAGGAGACGGCGTTAGACGAGCGCCTCTGTACCAGCTTCAGCTACGACGAGTGCTGGGGCACCGTCCTGAATCGCTTCTGTGTCCAGGCGGTGCTGGGGCTCCCGCTCACCGTCTATGGTCAGGGTGGCCAGACCCGCGGCTTCCTGGACATCCGCGATACCGTCCAATGCGTTGCCCTGGCCACCGACCACCCGGCCCCGCCGGGCGAGCTGCGCGTGTTCAACCAGTTCACCGAGCAGTTCAACGTCCTCGGTCTGGCCGAGACCGTGGCGCAGGCGGCGCAAAAGCTCGGCCTCGACACCCAGATCGCCCACGTCGAGAACCCGCGCGTGGAGAAAGAGGCCCACTACTACCATGCCACCCACCAGCGCTTGATCGAGCTGGGGCTCCAGCCGCATACCCTATCGCAAACGCTGGTCGAGTCCATCCTGACTACCGTCCAGCGCTACCGCGACCGCATCGACCCGAGCCTCATCATGCCCAAAACCTGTCTCTTATACACATCTCCGAGCC
>CALBSQ010000210.1 GCA_937967325.1 uncultured Chloroflexota bacterium | reverse complement strand
CCGGCCTTCTGGCACAAGGACGCCTCCTTCCTCGAGACCATGGAGGAGCTGTACGCGCGCGTGCGCACGAAGAGCCCCAATATGCGGTGAACCGCACTTGCTATCTGGTTAGCGCCTTGGCGACTGCGGAGACTGCCAAGGCTCGGGATCGGCCGTAACAGTGGAGGCGCTTCCCTTGCCGAGGGCATGCACCGCCGCTTCGGTCGCGACCTCGAATGCTAGACTAGGCCGAGACATGGCTGAGGTACTGCTTTTCCATCATGCACAGGGACTGACGGCGGGCTGCCGCTCCTTCGCCGATCGACTCCGCATTGCCGGACACGTCGTCCACGCCCCAGATCTCTACGACGGCAACATCTTCACCGACCTCGCCGATGGCGTTGGTTATGCCAGGCAGGTCGGCTTCGCCACGATCATCGAGCGCGGTCGCCTCGCCGCTGAGGGCTTGCCCAACGAGCTCGTCTACGCCGGGTTCTCGCTCGGGGTGCTGCCTGCGCAGATGCTGGCGCAAACGCGGCCGGGCGCGAAGGGCGCCTTGCTGTTGCATGCCTGTGTCCCGACGTCCGAGTTCGGCTGTCCGTGGCCGCATGGCGTGCCGTTGTAGATCCACGCGATGGACGCCGACGCGTCGTTCGTCGCGGAGGGCGATCTCGAGGCCGCCCGCCAGCTCGTCGCGACGATCGCGGGCGCGGAGCTGTTCCTGTACCCGGCGATCGACACCTGTTCGCCGACAGCAGCCTGCCCGACTACGACGAACGCGCCGCGGCGTTGCTCAAGCAGCGCGTGCTCCGCTTCCTCGACAACCTCGAGCAGTTGAATTAGCTCAAGGCCGGACGGTCTACCCCCTCACCCCACCTCGAAGACACAGGGGAGTTGCGTATTTCCTGTCACCGCATCGACCACCGCTCCCTGAAGGGTCGCAGCAAGCGTCCCCGGGTTTGCCCCGCGCCTCATGGCATGAGAGGTCCGAAGTCCGATGGGGAGGGGGCACGCCGATAACGCCGCGGGAAGGCGCAGTATACCGGCAGGTGCGACGTTCCATGGCCCGCGTTCTCAGCACGCCGGGCTGGGCTGTCGCTCCGAGTCATCTGCCTGGAAACGCGTGGTAGGATGGCGCTGGGTGACGATTCGTGACGGGAGCAGGCGATGGGCGATCGGTCGGGCGTGACCCTGGCGCCCCAAGCGGCCCTTTGGCCGCCGGACGACACCGAGGAGAGCGTCTTGGGTACCAACCTCCACCAGACGACGATCCGCGTCCTCATCACCGGCATCAACGAGGCGGCGGCCCTCGCGACGGCTGAGGGGGCGACGGTCCCCTGGCAGGCGGGGGGGCAGACCATGATCCGCGACTTCCGCCGCCCCGACGGCACGAGCTACACCACGCTGCCCGACGTTTTCGTCTACCGGCGGCCCTGGGACGACGGGCGCGGCTCGCTGCGCGTCACGACCGATGGGCCACCGGTCCTCATCGTCGAGGTGTTGAGCGACGAGACGCACGAGCAGGACCTGGACATGGAACGGGGCAAGGGCTACAGCTACGCCCATGCCGGCGTCGCCGAGTATCTGATCCTGGACCCCGCCCACGCCTACCTTACGGAGGGCGGGCAGGGCTGGCGACTGGCGGGCGGCGGCTACCAGCCGTGGCAACCGGGCCCCACGCGGCGCTGGGCGAGCGAGGCCCTGCCGCTGGCCTTCGGGTTGGAGGGCGCGCGGGCGGCGGTGTACGCCGCCGATGGCCATCGTCTGTTGCGCGAGGGCGAGGCCGAGCGGACGCTGCTGCGCGAGCGCGCCGCGAGTGAGCGCCGGCTCCGAGAAGAGCTGGCGCGGGCGGAGCGAGCCTATGCGGCAGAATTGGCACAACTGCGTCGCCGCCTAGAGGAGCTGGAACGCGGCGAGTAGGGCATCCGGGGCAGAGGAGCGTTCGGTGCGTATCACGGACCTAGAAGTTCGCCGCGTCGCGGTGAACCGGCGTGGCGACTGGCTGTTCGTGCAGCTCCGCACAGACGAAGGGCTCACCGGCCTTGGTGAGGCCTCCCATGGTGGACCGGGCCCCGACCGCGATTTGACGGTAGCGGCGATACTGCGTGAGCACTGTCGGCCGCTATTGCAGGGGCGGGAGTCCCGCGACGTGCCGGCCCTCACCACGCTGCTACGCCCGCTTGCCAGCGGTCTGGCCGGCGCCACGGCTATTTCCGCCTGCGAGCAGGCGCTGTGGGACATCGCCGGGAAAGCCGCCGGACAGCCGGTCTATCGGTTGCTCGGCGGCACAGCTGCGCCACGCATCCCACTCTATGCGAACGTCAATCGCGCTACGGACGAGCGCACGCCCCAAGGTTTCGCGCGCAACGCGGCGGCGGCCGTTGCCGAGGGCTTCAAGATGGTCAAGTGCGCCCCGTTCGACGGCATGGACCGCCAGCGGCTCCAGCAACCGGAGCAGCAAGCGCGCCTCCGCCTCGGTCTCGACTGCATCGCCGCGATCCGCGACGCCGTGGGCGATCGGGTCAATGTGCTGGTCGACTGCCATAGCCGATTCGACGTTCCCGTCGCGCTGGAGGTTGCCAGGGAATTGCGGTCCCTGGGCGTCTCCTGGTTCGAGGAGCCGGTACCGACCGCTGACCTGGGGGCACTCGCACGGTTGCGTCCGCTCATCTCGGACATGGAGCTGATCGGTGGCGAGACCCTATTCGGCCTGGCCGGCTTCCAGCCATATCTGGATGCGAAGGTCTGGGACGTCGTCATGCCGGATGTGAAGCACTGCGGCGGCATCGCTGCGGCGGTGGCGATCGCCCAAGCCGCAACGGCGCGCGGCGTGGCCGTCGCGCCGCACAATCCTAGCGGTCCGGTGGCCACGGCGGCGAGCGCGCACGTGGCGGCCGCGCTGCCGTCCTTCCGCATATTGGAGTACGCTTGGGGCGAAGTGGGCTGGCGGGCGGACCTAGTCACTCCGGCCGAGCGCATCGAGCATGGCGAGCTCATCCTGCCAACCGGCCCCGGCCTTGGCGTCACGCTCGATGAAGCCACGCTGGCGGCCCACCAAGTCCTTGGTGACCGATAGGGCCGCGCCGTTGCGCTAACGTTTGCTGTTATCGTAGTGAGAACAGTCCGGTTAGGAGGAGCAGCCCCGTGCCGAAGCGCACCCGTCCCTGGCCCGCGCGAAACCCCATCTGCATCGCCACGCTCGACGCGGACGGCAATGCCGTCTGTGCCTGCCCGCCAGCGCCGACCGACGAGCCAGCGGGGCAACCGCCAGCCGGCAAGTACGATGAGGCCCTGGGGGAAGCGCTCGTCTCCCTCCTCAGGCGGCGCCGCTTTCTCGTCGCCGCGGCGGGTGGGGTGACGTCGCTGCTGCTGGCGGCCTGCGGGGCCTCCAAGGCGGCCACTACCGCCACATCGGGAGCCGCCACGAGCGCGGCGACGGCGAGCAGCCAGGCGCCGGCATCCTGGGTCTACGTCTTCAACGTCGGCTCTCAGGACGTCACCATCCTTGACGCGGCCACCAACAAGGTGCTGGCCACCCGCCCGCTCGGCGCCGCGGTGCGCTGGCTCTCCGACGAACAACGCTACTGGGACGGCCGGCGCATCTGGACCTACGACTTCCCCGACAATGCGTTGCAGGCGATCTCAATTGACCCCAAGACGGTCCAGGTGATCGATCGCATCGACACCGGCACCAAGGGGCCGGGGCACAGCCTGATGCTGTCGCCCGATCACAAGACCGCCTATGTCAACTCGGCCGGCAGCAACATGATCGACGTCATCGACGTGGGGGCCAAGACGGTGCGCGACAAGATTGAGGTGGGCAGCTTCCCCTGCGACTGCCATCTCTCCCCAGACGGCAAGTTCGGCTATACGCCGGAACGCGACCAGGATACCGTGGCGAAGTTCGACACCGCCACGAACAAGATCGTCAAGCGCATCGACTTCCCGAAAGGCAGCAAGCCCTACATGCTGCGCGTCTCTCCCGACGGCAAGGAGCTGTGGGTGCAGGCTGCCGGCAACAACACCAACAACATCCTTGATCCGGACAAGCTCACGGTGCTGCACAGCGAGGCCGATGGGAAAGGCCCGGTGACCAATGCCTGGTCGCCGGACGGCAAGTACGTGTTGGTCAGCCACGAGGGCGATACTTCCGTGACCGCCTACGATGCCAAGACCCAGAAGCAGGTCAAGACAATCACCGTGGGCCAGGACTCCACCAACATTGGCTTCACGGCCGACGGCAAGAAGGCCTTCGTCGCCGTAACCGGCGCCAATTCCGTGGCGGTCATCGACATGGCCTCACTGACCGTTGCGGCGCAGATTCCTGCCGGCAAATCACCGCAGGGGCTGATCGTCATGCCGGCCCCGGAGGGTGGCCTCAGCTAACTGGCACATTCGGTACGTCCTCGGCGCGTCCGGTGGCGGCTTTCCCCCGGGGACTGAAGTCGCGGACTCCTGGAGATGCCATATCCACGCCTAGTTGGTCCGCCGGACCCAGCCCGCGAAGGCGTGCTTCGCGGGGAGGTAGCCCGCGACTTCAGTCCCCGGGAATCCCGCCGGGCTCGCCGGAAGGACGGATAGCACTCCGCGAGGGGCTCCGGTCGTCATATACAATAAGTGGAGAGAAGCTCATCCGCCGCCGAGGCTGGTAGTGGCGCACCGTTGGGTCCGCCATGGCCTCGAGAACAACCGCGGCTCATCGCCCTTCAGGTGCCTGTAGGGAGTGCCTGGCAGAGAGGGGGCCAGCATGTGGTCGACGCCGCGATTGGGCGCGCTGGCCGGCAGCGCCGGTGGGCTGGCGATGGTGCTCGCCGGGCTGGTCCTCCAGCCGCTGGCCGGACTGCCGACCCTCCCGGAGCTCTTGCAGGACCGTGTGGTCGAGCTGACTCCAGGTCCATTGTTTGGCCTGCTCATCGACCGGCTCCAGCACGCTGGTCGTCCGCTCCTGTATAGCGGCCTGCTGCTGGCGGAGCTGGTGGCCCTGACCGCGGTCGGCGCGCTGGCAGTGGGCCTCGACGCCCGCCGGGGCTACGATGCCGGCTCCTTCCGTCGCGACCCGCAGCTCCGGCGCATCGCGACGCTGGCGATCCTGGTCTGGCTGGCGATCGGCCTCGTCGTCCTTCCCCTGGCCGGAGCCGGCCCGTTCGCCCTGGGATCCCGCTTCGCCTCCGCAGCCATCGTGTGGGGCTATCTCCTGGAGGCGCTGTTGTACAGCGCGGTCACCTGGCTGCTCCTGGCCGGAATGATGCCGGCCTTGGCCAACCCGCCGCAGGCAACTGAACCGGTGGGCAATGATCCGCTGCGCCGTACCATCGCCGCGAGTGTAGCCGCCACCGCGCTCGCCACCCTGGGTGGCACGGCGCTCTGGCGCTATCGGAGCAGCCAGACGAGCGTCGCGGGCGGGACCACCAGCGTGCAAACCGGCACGCAGAGCTCCGCCACGGCGAGCGGGGCCACGGGTTCATCAGCAGCAGCATCTGCCCCGCTCATCACGCCGAACGACGCCTTCTATGTCGTCTCCAAGAACCTGGACGACCCCGTGGTTCAGTCGGCGAACTGGCAGCTCAGCGTCACGGGACTGGTGGGAACGCCGCTCCGGCTCAGCTACCAAGCTCTGACAGCCCTGCCGTCGGTCAAGCAACACCGTACGTTTGCCTGCATCAGCAACGACGTCGGCGGCTCACTGATGAGTAACGCGCGCTGGCGCGGCGTACCCTTGGCGACGCTCCTGGACCAGGCGGGCGCCGACACTACCGCGGCCTTCATCCTGTTCAGGTCAGTAGACGGCTATACCGAGAGCCTGCCCATGACGGTGGCACGCCAGGACACCTCGCTCGTCGCCTACCAGATGAACGGCGTTGCGCTGTCGGCCCAGCACGGCTTCCCCGCCCGCGTCGTCGTGGCCGGCCGCTACGGCATGAAGCAGCCGAAGTGGCTGACCGAGATCACCGTGGCCAAGGACGACGACCCCGGCTTCTGGGAGCGGCAGGGCTGGGATGAACAGGCGGTGGTGCGCACGACCTCACGCATTGACGCCCTCAAGGATGGGGATGCCGTTGCCAAGGGACCCATCAGCGTCAGCGGTGTCGCCTACGCTGGGGATCGCGGCATCAAGCGTGTGGAAGTACAGATCGAGCCGGGCGGCGCCTGGCAGGAGGCCGCTGTCCAGCAGGTCGACGCGGTGAGCACGTGGGTCGCCTGGCAATATGCCTGGACGCCGGCCAGCCCGGGCAGCTACCAGATCAGCGTTCGAGCGACCGATGGAACCGGCATGCTCCAGGACGCCAAGTCGCAGGACAGCTTCCCACTGGGAGCTACGGGCCTGCACACGGTGAGCGTGCAGGTGCGCTGACCCGCGGCGTCAGATTGGAACTTCCCCGCGCGACCGGGACGTGAAATCCTGGCGCCAAACGAGCCGCGCCGCCGGCCGATTAGGCGCAGCCGCGCCGGGCCACGACGTCGGCGCAGGGAGAAGCCGCCATCACCTCGACGCTGCCCGCCATGCTGAACGGCCGCATAAAGTCGTCGACCTTGCCCTGATTCTCGGCCTCCATGATCACGTAGAGCGTGTGCTGACCGTCGATCACCGCCTCGCCCTGGATGTCCACGCCGTTGCGCTTGGCGTTCTCCTCAGTCAGGTGGTCGAGCAGCATCGCCCCCATCTGAGGATCCCGAGCCGGGCAGCGCTCTGCCGGATGCTGATGGCGCACGACGAACAAGGCCATTATGGACTCCCTTCCCGCCACCGCACGGCGTTCGGGCCGCGCATCGTGCCAATACGGCGATTACTGTAGCACAAGCGGTCGTCACCTAGCACGGATCACATGCCTCACCCAGGAGCCGGTGGTTTCTGTCGCTGCAAGAGGTGTTCGGCCACGAAGATGGGGGCGCCGGTGCGCGCAGCCAGGTTGATGGCATCGCTGGGGCGAGCGTCGACGTCCTGGGCGCGGCCATCCAGCTGTTTTACAACGATGACCGCGTGGTAGGTCTCGTCCTCCAGGTGCGTCACCGCGACGTGGTCTAGCTGCAAGCTACCTGCCTCCACGAGCGCCTTCATCAGGTCAGGTCCGAACGGACGCGGCGGCACGCGGTGCTGCAGATGAATCGAAAGCGTGAACGCTTCGGCCTGCCCGATGTCGATCGTCAGCGTCCGTTCACCGGCTGTCTCGCGTAGGACGATCGCACGCCCATAGGACTCGAGTTGCACGTTCAGCCCCGCCAATGCCGGGGCCAGGCGCTCAACTGCCGGGGTGAGATCAGGGCGAGGCCGGCCACCGACCGAGGTGGGAGTCGAGCGTTCCAGCAGCCGGCGCACGTTCTCTGGGGTCGGCCCATCAAGCTTGGTCTGCACGGTCTCAATGACAACCGGTACCAGCCGGCCTTGGGCCTGCTCCGCGGCATCGGCCATAGTGATGGTGACTCCTCTCTTCCTGCTTCGCTTCGGCTTCCTTGCCCTTGGCGCCGTATCGAACTCCGGGCCGAGCGCGTGGCGCAGCAGTGCCCGCGACTTGAACAGCCGGCCCTTGACCGTGCTAATCGGCACGCGAAGCGCCGCAGCCATCTCGGCGTAGCTCAGTCCGTCGAGGTAGTGCAGCGTCAGCGCCTGGGCCAGCGGCGCCGGCAGCGCCGCGATGGCCTCCTGGAGTCGCCAGTTCTGTTCGGCCTCCTCCACGACCTCCTCAGACCACACCGGACCCGTCAGGCGCTCCCAGGCCACGTCCGGATACTCCGCCTCCAGCGCATCAAGCGAGACGGGCCACTGGGTCTGCTGCCGCCACCACCACTTGGCCAGGTTGGCCGCGATGCCGAACAGCCAGGCGCCGAAGCGCTCGGGCTCCCGCAGGCCCGGCAGCGAGACGACGGCGCGCAGGAACGTCTCCTGCACCAGATCGTCGGCCAGGTCGAGGCGTCCGAGCAGGTGATAGGCGAAGCGGCGCAGCGCCGGCTCGTAGCGCAGCGCCAATCGCTCGAAGGCCGCGCGGTCGCCGACGCGGGCGCGCGCGAACAGTGCGGCCGCATCGGACGTGGCCTCCGGCGCCGGTCCGTCCACGTGGCAACTCTCTCTTATCACCGCGCTCATTATCAATTGGTTGCGGCGAGCGCCGAAAAGTTAGCAAGCTGGCCGCGCCGACATCCCGTGCGCGACGGCGGCGCCGATGCCCCATACGGTTGGCCCCGTACATGCTAGGAAACACTGGCGACTGCCTTGATGCCGGCCCGTCGCCCGCCTAACGGCCGACGCCCGGAGGCGTCGAGGCTATGCTCAGGGAGGTGTTAGCGTGCTCCCCCAGGCCAGCGGGACTCCGCTCTCTGCCGGCCACCGCACCCGGCGACGCTGCGCCTGGCGGTGCGCCCTGCTCAGCGGCGTTTCCCTCTGCCTACTCTCCGCCTGCCAGGGCGGCAGCAGCACGACGACTGCCGCCACCAGCGGCATCCACCTGATCAAGCACGTCGTCATCATCATGCAAGAGAATCGCTCCTTCGACGAGTACTTCGGCGCCTTCCCCGGCGCCGACGGCCTGCCCAGGCAGAACGGCCAGTTCACTGTCTGCGTGCCAGACCCGGCCAATGGCGGCTGTGTGAAGCCGTATCACGACACGACCGACGTCAACGGCGGCGGGCCGCACGGAGCGGTCAACGCGACAGCGGACATCGACGGTGGCAAGATGGACGGCTTCGTCGCCCAGGCGGAGAGCGGGCGGCGTGGCTGCGCCAACGTCACCGACCCGAGCTGCACCAACGGACGGCAGGCTACCGACGTGATGGGCTGGAAGGATGCCCGCGAGATCCCCAACTACTGGGCCTACGCCCAGGACTTCACGCTGCAGGACCATATGTTCGAGCCCAACGCTTCCTGGAGCCTCCCCGAGCACCTCTTCCTGGTCTCGGAATGGTCGGCCAAGTGCGCCAACGCCGCCGACCCGGAGAGCTGCGTCAACACGCTGAATAACGTGACGCAACCGCCCGTCGGACGGCCAAACGCTGGCCAGAATGGACGGAGGGCCACGCCGACACCGGCCGCCTCACCGAACCCGATGAACACGTCGCTGTACGCCTGGACCGACCTCACCTGGCTGCTGAACAAGGACCACGTCAGTTGGAAGTACTACGTCGCCAACGGCACCGAGCCCGACTGCGAGGACGACACGGAACAGACCTGCGTGCAGAAGCCGCAGAACCCGGGTACGCCGGGCATCTGGAATCCTTTGCCCTGGTTTAGCGACGTCAAGCAGGACCACCAGCTCGGCAACATCCAGGATCTCGACCATTTCACCGCCGCCGCCAAGGGCGGCAACCTCCCGGCGGTCTCCTGGGTCGTCCCCAACGGCAAGACCAGCGACCACCCGCCGGCCACGACCAGCGCCGGCCAGGCCTACGTGACCGGCCTGATCAACACGATCATGCAGAGCCCGGGCTGGAGCTCCACCGCAATCTTCCTCTCCTGGGACGATTGGGGCGGCTTCTACGACCACGTCGCCCCGCCGAGCGTGGACCAGAACGGCTACGGCTTACGCGTGCCGGGCCTGGTGATCAGCCCCTACGCGAGGAAGGGCTACATCGACCACCAGACGCTGAGCCATGACGCCTACGCCAAGTTCATCGAGGACGACTTTCTGGGCGGTCAGCGGCTCGACCCCAAGACGGATGGCCGCCCCGACCCGCGCCCCGACGTGCGGGAGAGCGAGGCCCAGCTTGGGAATCTGGAGGCGGACTTCGACTTCAGCCAGAAGCCGCTGCCGCCGGTCGTCCTGAATCCCAACCCAACGCCAGGGCCGGCGTCGCTAGCGGGGACGTAGCGCCCAGCCCAACGTACCGAGCCCGGGCTGTTCGCTCGTTTCGCCGCGGCCATGGTAATGCTTGTTGGAGAGCGACCTCAGCCGTTGGCGGCGCCAATCAGCGCAACATCGAGCGGCGGCCCCCCGGCAACGGCGTCCAGCGTCTTGATGACCGGCGGGACAGTCAGGCGGCTATCCCCGCTATAGAGCGCCTGGATACGCGGGAACTCCTCATTTCCGCTGCCGGTGGTGATGCTGGCCACGTGGTCCAATAGCGCAACGTCGTCCTCGGAGATGCCCTGGAAGGCGCTGTGGCCGAGCGCCCAGGTATCCCAGGCGAGCAGCTCCAGCTTGTTCAGCGCGGCCAGGTCCCGCACGACCTGGGCGGCGATCCAACCCTGGCCATTGTCCGGGGCATCAGGCAGGCCGAAGCGGGCGGGATCGGCTTCGCCGCGCCGGCAGACCGCCCACGCCCTCCCCGCGACGAGGAAGCGGTCGGCGGGCACGTCAAGCGTGTCGAAGTCGAAGCGTGTCCGCTCGGGATCGGGCGCGACATCCGGATCGACGGCCACCCAGCGTCGCTGGTCCGCGTGCCAGTACTCGCAGATCCAGTGGTCGGTGTAGAAGTCAGGGGCGAAGTAGGTGGCGAAGCCGTTGCGCCCCCGCGCGGGACGCCCCTGGTGGCGCAGCATGGCGCAGAACAGCACCGCGGAGTCACGGCAGTTGCCGATCAGCCGCCGCTCGGGTGGGCGCGCAACGGTCAGCGGCCGCGGGTCGAGCTCCTGGATGCGCCCCAGCATCCGGGGGACATAGCGCAGCTCCAGGTCGCGCTTCCGCTCCGGCGGGAGCTCCATCCCCGCTCTCTCGGCCGCGACCGGATGCAACACAAGCCCCAGCGCGACCTGAACGAGCTCCGGAATTTCCACTGGTAGGCCGTCGAGCAGTTGTGCCTGCCGACCGGGATCAGTGATGGAGCTCTGGATCGAGTAATGCGCCAGCGCTTCCGCGGCCGTCTCAGATGCCATCGGGCATTTCCTCCCTTGTGCCGTCAGCATACCGTGCCGGGTTGCTGTCGAACCGCGCAGCGCCCACCGGGACGGCTGTACCCGTCGACCACGGCTGGCCGGCAAGGAGAGAAGCCGACCGCCAGCAATGGACGGCGACCGGGAGGCAATGGAGATCGGAACCGCCGGCCATTCGCGGCACAGTCGACTGGCTCAGTGATCGTCGCCTCGCTGCTCCAGCAACGCGCGCAGACGCTGGACCTCCGCCTCGGCTTGCTCGCGCGCGGCCTCCGCTCGCCGCCGAGCGGCTTCCTCCGCGTGTACCCGCAAATAGGCGTCCGCGAGCGGCGAGGCTGGGCCGCCGGACGGTTGGTCGAGCACCACCAGGTAATCGTCGACGATAGCGAAGCGCACGGGAAGCACCGTGCTGGCTATGCCCCCATCCGGCTCGACGGGCAACGGCAAGGCGGAGCCGTCACGGTACAGCGTCCAGCCGTGGATGCGCGGCAGCCGGAAGCGCCGCTCGGGGTTGAAGACGAAGTACTCCCGCACGCCTAGCTTGGCGTAGCGCTCGCGCTTTTGCTCCATGTCGATGCGGCGCGTGTCCTTGGAGAGGAGCTCGGCCAGCAGGTCGGGCGGCTTCCCCTCGACCACCGGGTCGTACTCCTCGCGGTTGCCATCGGGCACGCCGAGCGCGACCAGCAGATCGGGCAGCAGCTTGTCGGCCCGGCTGGCCGGGTCCATGAGCAGCCAGCGGTCGCGGGTCACGTAGCAATCGGAACCGGCGAAGCGCTCGCGCAGCACGGCGCAGCAGTAGTCCTGCTCGCGATGGTGCCAGTCGGTCGCCATAGGCTCGTCCTGCTCCTCCCACCCCTCCAGGTGCATGGGATCCGGCACATGGGCCTCGGTGATGCTGCGCAGCATTGGTGGACCTCCATTCCCGCGCTCGCCGTCGTCGCTGACAGTGTACAGCGTCGTGGCGTGCGAATGTTGACAGCGCACGCTTGCCCTCAACTTGACCGGCTCGCCGGGGCGCCAACGTTGGGCGTACCCTGCGCCGTATCCGCCAGGCCTGGATTGAGGGAATATCGCCAGGTTGACCGCAACTACTGAACGCCGCCGTTGCTGTAGAGCAGTTGCCCGTTGATCCAGCCACCTTGCTCCGAACAGAGGAAGCTCACCAGGTGGGCGCAGTCCTCCGGCGTGCTCACCCGCCCCAGCGGTACCGCCTGGGCCGACGCGGCCAGTTGCTCCCGGCTCATCCAGCCGGTGTCCGTGGCGCCGGGATTGATCACGTTGGCGGTGATGCGCAGGTGCGCGAATTCCCTCGCCGCGGCCAACGTGATGCGGTCCATCGCTCCCTTGCTGGCCCCATACGGCATATTCCCGGCGACGTGGTCACTGGTGATGCTGATGATGCGGCCGCGTCCGGGTGGGTCGTCGTGAAAGCGCTGCCCGAACTCGCGGATGAGCAACCAGACAGCGCGGGCGTTGACGGCGAAGTGGAGATCGAAGCTTTCCACGGTCGTGTCCGGAATGCCCGAGTCGACGGAGTGGCAATGCGCCATGATCAGGGCGGTGACCGGACCGAGCGCGGCCTCGACAGTGTCGAAGATCCGCGCTGGGGCGGCAACATCCGCCAGGTCGACCTCGACGTGTGCGGTGGCGGCCCCGAGCGCGCGGAGCTGCCTATCGAGCTGGGCGACGTCCCCCGCGTCGCTGCCCCAGGGCATCGTCGCGTCGTAGGGGCGCCAGTAGGTTGTGGCAACATTCCAGCCACTGGAAGCCAGGGCGAGCGCGATCGCCGCGCCGATCCCGCGTTGCCGGCTCGCCCCGGTGACCAGGGCCACAGGCCGCTTGTCCTCCCGGCTCACCAGCGCTTCGAGAACGGAGTCGGCCGGCGTGATTGCTTGGTCCTCCTCCGTGCTACCAGTCTCCACTGGAACCCTTCCGAAATGGAAGCAGGCGTCTCTATTCCGGACGAGCCCAACTCCGGCCTTAGTCGCTGTCGCGGGGGACGGCGAACACCGGGTGCAGCTGGGCCGACGACGTAGAGCATAGCAGAAGGTGCGGCTACGCGTCGATTTGACACGTCGCATGACACGTGATACGCTGCGCGTATGAAAGTCAAGCGCACCTACAACCTCGCTCCCGAGGTCGTCGCCACCGTCAAGTCGCTGGTCGAGGAGCGGCACGTAGCGCCAACGCAGGATGCCCTGGTGGAGGCGGCCATCCGCCAGTATGGACGGCAGCTCCAGGACGCGGAAGACACACGCCGCTGGTCTCAGGCCGCTGCCGATCCCGAGTTCCAGGCGGAGATGGCTGAACTCTGGGCAGAGTTTGCTGACGAGGACGCGGCGGCTTGGGAGGTGTGAGGCCATCCCCACTGCGCTGGGCCGTTGTCATCGCGGATCTCGAGCCGGTCCAGGGTCACGAGCAGGGGGGCGAACGTCGTGCCTTGGTTGTCTCCTACGAGCCATTGCACGCCGGTTCGATGGTCGCGGTTTGCCCGATCACCGCGCAGCGAGCGGTGCCCAAGTATCCAAATGAGGTCGCCATTCCGGTCGGAGAAGGCGGGCAGACAAGGCCGGGTGTGATCCTGTGCCACCAAGCAAGAACTATTTCACTGCGACGGGTAAGGTCCCTCGTGAGAGCACACGGGCACATTCAGTACGTCACCGATCCGATCATTCGCGCCCAGGTCCGATGGGCAGTGGCGCGTCACTTCGGATTGGATCGGCCGGGTCGGGCCGACGGAACGAGCAACGACGAGACCTATGCCTAATCCGGTCCACGAGGCGTGGGCGTCGGTATATACCTAACCCGTGCGGGCGCCGCGCATCTACGCCATGGAAGCGCGGCGCCGAATTGCCATAGTGATCCGCAAGCTCACGGTGCTCCTTGCGCCGCTTGGATCGCCGGAGACACGGCGTTTCCGGCACCTCGTGCGATCGGCGTCCCAGCTGCGCCATCCTCGACCAGCGCGAGGACATCGGGGAGGGCAGCGATCGTCGGGCCATCCCAATCTTCCGCGTCGATGCGGTGGGCATCGCTGGCATCCTCGTGCGCCGCGCGCAGCAGCACCGGACGCATCCCGACGGCAGCGGCGCCGCTGAGCTCGCGGCTGCCGCCGTCGCCGACATAGAGGCAGCGTTCTGGCGGGACGCCTAGGCGGTCGCAAGCCAATTGGTAGATGCGCGGGTCAGGCTTCTTGAGGCCGACGGCACAGGAGAAGAGCGCCTCGTCGAAGAGCGGGGCGAAAGGAGTGCCGGACCAGAGCAGCGACACCTCGGACGAGCAATCGCTGATCAGCCCGAGCCGATAGCCGGCAGCGCGCAGCGCCAGGAGGGTCTCGGTAGAGCCGGGCCGGGGGACGAGGGCGCGCTGGGTAAACCTCGTCCGGATCTCCACGGCGTCGGCGACACCTGCTGGGCCACCTTCCCGGCCGAGCGCTCGGTAGCAGTGCGCGATATTCGCCTCGGAGCTCGCAAGGATGCCCACAGCGCGCTCGTATGAAGTAGCCAGCCACAAGCGAACGAAATCCCCACACGGGATGCCAAGCACACCGGCCATCTCCGCCAGCACCCGCTCGTACTCCCGACGGGAGAGGCTGTCGATCAGCGTCCCGAAGAGGTCGAAGATCACGGCGTCGTAGCGCATGGGGTTTCCCTCCTCCAGTCCCGTAGAAGCGACCGCTGTGACCGACCGCACCGACGTACCCATGCTACCGCCGGGTCGGAAGCCGGGCGATCGCGTCAACCAACGGTCCCATGCCGGATGCAACCGCCGGGACCTGAGGACCGGGTGAATCGGAGTCTCTGTCACCGCTGGTGGATGCCGGGGCGGCGTGCGCATTGGCGCCTGTTGATTCATCGACAGCCTACCAGTTTAAACCCGCCTAAAGCGATATGTCGGGACGACCTCCGAGGGGGTGATAATGACATCAGTGACCGGCGATCGCCGGTCAGTCGGCGTATTTTCGTAGGAAGGCGGCTAGGTTAACCGTTGGCGACGGCCCTCGCCCTCAGCCGGTTTCAGCCGGGTTGGTGTTGTTCGCATGATCCGTTTGCAAATGCACGGGTCCGGTCGGGATCACATGATAGATGGTGATGCGGTCCGGCTCGACGACGATGTGGTCCACGACCAGGCGGAGTACCTGCTGCTTGGTGGGGAAGGACGAGTCCGCCAGGGCCGTCTGCACGCTGTGGCAGAAGGCGTCGGCGCCTTCCAGCAGCCGCAGTTCCTGCTCGCGGTCCCGCCGCAGGGTGTCCAGTTCGGTCCGCCGCGCCCGCAGCAGGCGGCCGTGCTCGCCGATCCGCTGCCGCCGCTCCTGCAACTCGGCCAGCTCGATGGCGCCCGCTTGGTAGGCGTCGAGCCGCCGCCGCGTCTCGCGGTCAAGACTCTGCAGCTGGCGGGCGAGCCGCGCCTGTTCCTGCCGCTGGGGCTGGTCCACGGCGGGGTCGCCGCGCCCTTCCTCGTAGCGCTGCTGCAAGAGGGCAGGATCGGCCAAGAGGCCGCGGACGTAGTCCCAGACGGGGCCCTCCAGGGTGTCGGCGCGCACGGTCGCCTGGTCGCAGGACCAGGGCTGGCCGCGCGGGTAGCGCGCCGAGCATTCGTAGCAAGCGCCGTTGGGGCGCCGGATCCCCACCAGCCGGCGACCGCGGTGGCCGCGGCGCAGCAGCCCCCGCAGCAGGTAGGTCTGCCGGGTGTTGTTGCGCCCCGCCTGCGCGCGGTTGCGGGCGAGCTGGGCCTGGGCCAGGTCCCAGGTCTCGGCGTCGACGATCGCCGGCGCCGGCACGGGGATCCACTCCTCCGGCGGCCGCGGGGGTGGCCCTGCCGCGTCGGCACCCCGTGGGCGTTGAGCCGCTGGGTGAGGGCGTCGGTGCTGAGGCCCTCCTCGACCAGCCAGTGGTACACCTGGCGCACCACCGCCGCCTCGGTCTCGTCGACCACCAGCCGCTGGGGCGTGCGCTCGGTCTTGGGCAGCACGCGATAGCCGTAGGCGCCCTGCCCCCAGTTGACCCGGCCTTGTCGTGCCGCGAACAGCCGCCCGCGGCGGGTCCGCTCCGTGATCAGCGCCCGCTCGTACTCAGCGAAGACGCCCTGGACCTGCAGCAGCAGTTGCTGCTCCGGACTCGCCGCGACGACCTGCTGGAGGAACTCGACGACGCAGCCGGCCCGCTGCAGCTCCTCCAGGACGACCACCTGGTAGGCGTCGGCGCGCGCCAGGCGGTCCGGCGCCGCTGCCAGCAGGACCGCGATCCCGCCCTCGGCCGCCAGGTCGCGCAGCCGATCCAACGCCGGCCGGTCCAGGTGGGCGCCGCTGCAGCCGTTGTCCACGAACTCCCGCTCCGCCGGCACGTCGTAGCCCCGCTCCTGCGCGGCCCGGCGCCGGGCGGCCAGCTGGCTGGCGATGGTCTCCTCCTGCTCCTGCTTGCTCGTGGACGCCCGCGCGTAGAGCGCCGCGCAGGTCAGGCCCCGCGAGCACGTCGCCCGCTCGTCACTGGCGCCGCCGTCCGCGGGGCCGCTCGCGGCGCTGACGGCGGCCGCTCCCGTCGCACCAGCTCGATCGCCCGCCACACCCGCTCCTTCCCATCGCGGCACGCCACCCGCACGCCGCGGACTTCCCCTATGGCCGCTGGCTTCGTTGCCATCGCTCCTGCCTCCGCCTCCTCATCGCTCCGCACGCCAGTCGCCGGGCACGCCCCGTGACGACCCTCCACGCTGGCAGGCCGCATCAGCCGTGCTGGCCCGCCGGGGTTCGGCCGGCGCGGCGTCCACAGCGGCACGACCACGCGGAAGGCCAGGCGTTTTTGGGTTGTAAACGGAATATTAGCCCGCCGGTTCAGCGTCGGGCGGGAGTGCGGCTGGCACGGCCTGACCTTCGCCAGCGGCAGCAGCCTCCCGACCAGCCAGCGGATACTATTGCTGCCTGCACTCCCAGCGGGCACGCGGCGATTGGAGGGAGCATGCGCGCCGTGTTCCTGGATCTGAACGGGACGCTGGTGCTGCCGGTCCAGGTGCAACACCCGCGCGAATACGCTCTGATCCCCGCCGCGCTAACGGCGCTCCGGATGCTGCGACGGCATGACTTCCTCTGCCCGGTAATCACGGTCCAGTCTAGGATCGCCCGCGGCGTGTACTCGGTGGCTGACTTCCGGACATGGTTTCGGACGCTCCAGCAGCACCTGGAGGAGAACGGAGCCGAGATCGTCGGCCCCTACGTGTGCCCGCACGGTCGGAACCTCGGGGGAATGATGGAGGCGTGCGCCTGTCGGAAGCCACAGACGCTCCTCTACGAACAGGCAGCGGCCAACCTGGGGATCGACGTTCGCCAGTCGCTCGTCGTCGGGGACAGCGCCGCGGATATGCTGGCGGCGCGGAAACGGGGTTGCCCAGGTATCCTGGTGCGCACGGGCTGGGGTGAGTGGTCAATCCGCAATGACGGCGCGGATCGGATCGCCAGCTTCGTTGCGGCGGACATCGCCGAGGCCACCGAGTGGATTGTCGCCCGTGAGGCGGCCCTGTAATGGTCAGGGTTAGCGCCGCGCGGGCAGAGGCGACGCGCCGGCTTCCAACAGAGCGCCGACGCCGCGCAGGTCGGCGCACCAGCGCTCGGCCCGCGCATCCTCACGGCGGACGAGGATACCCGGTAGGCCAGACCGTTCCGCCCCCAGCACATCGGCCTCGACGTTGTCGCCCACCATCCAGGCGACACCCGGGTTTCCGGCCAGCTCGCGGGCGATGCGGAAGATCTCCGGGTGCGGCTTCTCGTACCCGACGAGCGCGGAGGTGACGACACCGTCGACCAGCGCGCGGAGCCCGAGCGCCTCGACGAGGGCAGGCAGCTCCGGGACGTGGTTGGACAGGATGACGTGCCGCCAGCCGGCGTTGGCCAGATTGGTCAGCACCGGCGCCACCTCGTCGTAGACAGCCCAGCCGCGCGGGTCGAGATAGCAGTCGCGGGCACGGTGGGCGAGCATAACCGCTGTCTCCTCGGCAAGTCCGACCCCAGTGTAGGCACGGCGCAGCACGCCGCCCAGATGCGCCCACCAGCTCTCGGGCGCACAGTGATCGAGGTGGGGCCGATGCGGGCTGTGCCAGGGGAACCCGTCGCGCAGGAATGGGGCGAGCTGCTCGCGGGTGACGCCGCACGCGTGGTCGTGGGCGACGAGCGCCTCGAGCAGGGCGCCGCTCCACATCCCGGCGCGGTGGGCCAGCGTGCCGTCGAAGTCCCAGAAGATGACCTTGTCCGGCACCGGCATGCCCCCCTTTTCTCTCGTCGCAGACCGTCTGCCTCTTGTACCATAACGCATCTCGTGCCGGAAGGAACCGCCGTTTCTGCTACTGTGGCCTGGAGGCGATTGCGCCGAGCAGAGCATCAACGCCTCGCGGCGGCGCTTTTCGTTTGAGGTAGATGCAACGCGTGCCACGACCGGACCAGGCGCCATGTGCGAACTCGCACGAGCGCGCCAGGCATTTCCGTAAGCACGGGCAGATCCTCGGACGGCATACGGAGGACCAGTACGATGCCAGCGCTCGGGCGACCATTCGAGTTGGCAAGCGGTTTCGTTACGAGAAGGGTGGAACGGGGCGGCGACGTGTGGGGTATCATGATGAACGCACCGAGCGATTGACCGCGCTCAACGAAGCAGAGACACGAATTCTGACTCACTTCCGCTGTCCGGTACGGTACGTGCGGAATCTGCCAGCGTCGGATTACCGGAGGTAGCTAGCGATGGCGCTCACTGAGTCGCCCTCATCCCAGACGGCGGGGGTGCGCGTGCTCGACGAGCTCCTGCGGGAACGCGGATTACACCCGGGCTCCTACGCGCTCTTTTTTGTCGTCGGTGAAGGGAACTTCTTTCCGGAGCCGAGAAGTGCCGACCCCATCGAGGAAGTGAGCGGCTTTGTTCTTGACACTAGCGGAGCGGTGCATGCCTTCTGGTTGGAGTGGGACGCTCAGCAACGGCGGCCGGTGCTGAGCGAGTGGGAATGTGTGGAGCCGGAACCGTCCTGGGCCGACGAAACGGAATACCAAGAGGCCCAACAACTCCTAAAATAGTCACACCGGACCCGCGTCGTTCGCCGCCGCGATGATGCGCTCCGGTAGGCTATCCCATGGCCTGGCCGGTACCGCCGGCAGGCCCCTGTGCCGGGCTTCCTGCGTCAGCCACTCGCCGTACAGGTAGTTCTTGTGGACGTGCGCTGGGATGGCGCTGTCCTGCCACGTAGCAAGCCGCGGGTCCCCGTCGCGCGCTCGGAAGTTCGCCAACAGCACGGACTCGTCCGGCTCGGTCAGGAAGACGGCCCGCACCCGCGCGCCAGTGGCCCGTGCGCGGACCAATGGGCGGTCGAACAGCGAGGGCAGGATGCCATCGCCTTCGATTACCACCGGGATGCGCTGGTCGACGTGGTTCTCGATGACCACTTCGATGGCGGGTGTCATCGCTTCACCGAGCGCGACAAGGCCACCCGGCGCATCGAATGTCCCGACGGCATCGGCGTCCGGTACCGGCACGCCGCTGCGCACCAGTGCCAGGCGCAGATCGTCGACCATCGACCACGGCGCACGGAGGCGCTGCGCGACCCGGGCCGCGGCCGTCGTCTTGCCGATTCCCGATGGGCCGCCGAGGAGTAGTACGTACCAGCCGCGTGGGCCTGCCGCTGGGAATAGCTTGCGCGTAGTTATGTCCATTTCCTGCCGGGCTGGAAGGTCCATCCTCGCCACTATCACAATGGCCATCCCGGTCCTTGGCAGCGGCCATCAGCCGTAATGGTAACGGGCCCCCAAGAAAGTCGACACGGTCGGCACGCACGCGATAGATGAGGCGGTGCTCCTCGGTAAGTAGGCGTGACCTCGTGTCGGGGTCGAGATACTTGAGTGGCTCCGGCTTCCCTATGCCCGTGAAGGGGTCGCGCAAGACCGCGTCGATCAAGGCGAGCAGCCGCAGAGCAAGCTTACGGTCCGTCCGAATCCAGTAGGTGAGATCCTCCAGAAAGACCGGCGTCAAGACGGCTTCGCGGCGACCAGCATCATTCGTCGTCACAGCCAACCAGCTCGCGCAATTCCGCCATCGACATGCGGGTTCCTTGGTCATGGCGGGACTGCTCGAGCGCCCGACGTAGCCGCTCGGCGTTGGCCGGCGAACGCAACAAGTAGACTGTTTCCTCCAGGCTAGAGAGCTCCTCGGCGGCGATCATAGCGACGTCAGGCTGGCCGCGCCGGCGGATAATCACCGTCTCGCGATCATGCGCGGCCCGATCCAGCAGCGCCGCGAAATTGGCACGTGCCTCCGAATAGCTGGTATGCACCATCTGGGTCGTCCCCTTCGACGTACAGGAGTATGGTGCCGAAGATCTCACTTATCGTCACGTTTGCCAGAGCCATCGCGTCGTATCCCCGGAGCCGTTGGTACCTATATGATCTGGCACAATAAGGGCAGCGCGTGGGATGTAGTGGGCGGTCTCACCAGTCCGATCCACGCTTTGTCGCCAAAGCAAGGGAGTTATCCAGAGCGTACCGTATCGGCCCCAATGGGCCGGAGCGAGGGAGAGGAGGAGGACATGGCCGAGGATAGGGACGCGTTGCTACAGCACTACCGGCAGATGCGTGACGGGCTGCTCGCTGCCATCCATGGGCTCAGCGACGAGCTCATGACCGAGCCGTCAATCGACGGCTGGTCGGTCAAGGACCACCTGGCGCACCTGGCGCTCTGGGATGACGTCCGGGCTGGCGAGGTGGCGCGCATCTCCGCCGGCCACGACTCGGCCTGGCGCATGACGGGCGAGCAAGACGCGGCCTACAACGCGCTGGGCTACGCCCTTAGGCGAGACCTGCCGCTCGACCAGCTGCGCTGGGAGCTGGCGACATCGCGGCAGCGGCTGCTCGACGTCATCGAGTCGGCGACGCCGCGCGGGCTGGAGGCCGAGCGCTACGGCGAAGCGGGGCTGCGCAGCGCACACGAGGCGGCGCACGCGGGATGGATCAAGCGCTGGCGAGGGGAACAAGGCATCTAGGGCCAGGCGTGGTCAGCGCCGAAATGCACGACCCCCGGCGACCCCGATTCTTGTATGCTGATACGGTGCGATTGCGAAGGAGCGCCCCGATGGCAATAGATCGGTCCTACCTGGAGCGTAACGACACCGAGCGGGCGCGGCTGCGCCGATTGGTAGAGCGCGCGAGCGATGCCGATCTAGCGCGCCCGATTGATGGCGGCTGGACGGTTGCGGCGACGCTTGCCCACCTTGCCCACTGGGACCGCGGCGTGATCGGGGCGCTGGAGGAATGGGAGCGGAACGACGTTCAGCCCTGGGGCGGCGACGCCGACACCATCAACGCGGCCGAGCTGCCGCGCTGGCAGGCGATGCCGCCACGCGCCGCCGCGCAGGTAGCCGTCGCGGCCGCCGAGGCCGTAGACGAGAAGGTCCGCTCCCTGCCGGACGCGGTGGTCGAAGCCATCCTGGCGGCGGGCCGCACGCGCCTGGTCGACCGCTCGCTGCACCGGCGCGACCATCTGGACACGCTGGAGCGTGCGGTCGGCGAGGCAGGTCATCGCTGATTGCGGCCGGATCTGTGCGGTCGCCGGCCACGCAAACGCTGGCAACCTGGTAACCTCCCTTCCGGTCGCGTTCCCCCTCTCCGCGCTAGGGTAGACGGGTGAGGTCCGGAGAGGGGTGGGGGTGAGGTTCCCCAGTTTCGCCGGCGCCCTGGCCCTACCCCCGATCGGCTCGCAGCAGGTCCACCATCGCTCCCTGCCTCCCCTGTGCTGATCTGTAGTGAAGCTCGCCGCCAAGACCGCGCCGCGGGCGATGGCCAAGCGGCATGGTTCAATTCACATGCCGCGGTAGCGCAGTCAGAAAGGTGGTACGCATGCCCGGGTATAAGCAGGAGATCATCGACGCCATCCGCGACGAGGCGCGCTTCGTCCGCGCCACCTTCAGCGGCGCGACCCCGGATGCGGCCGTCCCCTGGACGAGGGTGACGGTGCGGCCGGTCTCCATCAAGGGGGATCGGCACGCCCAGTTCGCCTACTTCGACGCCAAGAAGTGCATCACCAAAAATTATCGTGGCGACGACGTTGCCGAACAGGCGGCGCAGCTCCTGTCCCTCCCCTTCCACAACGTCAGCGTGGAATCGACGGCCGCCAAGATTCAGCTGCAGATAACGGCGAAGGGCAAGGTGCTCATCCACCGAGGGAAGGCGTCGAATCCCCAGCTCCAGCCCGATCTGGCGCACGACCGCCAGAAACACCTGACCCTGCCCGCCAACAGTCCCGACCCCTTCCTGACGGAGGTCGGCATCATGACCAGCGAGGGGAAGATTCGGGCCGATCGCCAGCGCAAGTTCCGCCAGATCAACGAGTTCCTCAAGATCGTGGAGCAGACCATCGAGCAGGCGGGAGGGCTGGAGGCGTTCGCCGGCCCCGAGCTCTCCGTGGTCGATTGCGGCTGTGGTAACGCCTATCTCACCTTTGCCACCTATCACTACTTCCGCGAGATCCACGGCGTACCGGTCACGCTCACCGGCATCGACGTGAATGCCGAACTCCTGAAAGGCCATGAGGAGAAGATTCAGCATCTCGGCTGGACGGCCCTTCGCTTCGAGTCCACTCCCATCATCGCCTTCACGCCCGAGCACGCTCCGGATATCGTCCTGGCGCTCCACGCCTGCGATACCGCCACCGACGAGGCCCTGGCCCAGGCCATCAAGTGGGGGAGCCGGTTGATCTTCTCCGTACCCTGCTGCCACCACCACCTGCAGCAGCAGCTCGACCGGCAAGGCATTGATCAGGCTCAGCGCCCGCTGCTGCGTCACGGCGTGCTGGCCGAGCGCCTGGGCGACATCCTGACGGACAACTTCCGCGCGTTGATCCTGCGAATCCTGGGCTACCAGGCCGACGTCATGGAATTCGTGGAGAGCGAGCATACCGCCAAGAACCTGCTGATCCGGGCGGTCAAGCGGAGCCGCCCCGTCGACAAGGCAGCCCTGCGGGAGTACGTCGAGCTGAAGCGGGCCTGGCAGGTCACGCCCTATCTCGAGGAGCTGCTGCGCGAGGAGCTCGCCACGCTCGCGCCGGCGGACCAGGAGCAGGACGCCGGCAAGCAGTTGCAGCAAGCAGTAGCATCTGACAGTTGAGGAGGGCACATGGTGAGCGATGTACAGGGTATCCCGCTCGTGCTGGCGCTGGACGATGCCTCGGCCACCTTGGAGCGGGTGGGGGGCAAAGGCGCTTCGCTGGCCCGACTGGCGGCGGCCGGTCTGCCGGTACCCCCCGGCTTCCACGTCACCACGGCAGCCTATCGCCGCTTCGTGGCGGCGCACGGGCTGCAAGCGGACATCCTGGCGGCGGTCTCGTCGGCCACTGCCGATGATCCCGCCACACTGGACGCGGCGTCGCGACGGATTGGGGAGCTCTTCGCGCAGCACGCGATGCCGGACGACATTGCCGAGGCGATCCGTCGGGCCTATGCCCAACTGGGCGGAAATGACTTGCCCGTCGCGGTGCGCTCCTCCGCCACGGCCGAGGACCTGCCGGAGCTGTCGTTCGCCGGCCAGCAGGAGACCTATCTCAATATGCGCGGCGACGCGATGGTCCTGGAGGCGGTCCAGCGCTGCTGGGCCTCGCTCTGGACGGCGCGGGCGATCGGCTACCGCGCCCGCCAAGGGATCGCGCCACAGGAGGTGAGCCTGGCCGTAGTGGTGCAGGAGCTGGTACCCGCCGAGGCAGCGGGCATCCTGTTCACGGCGAACCCGCTGACGGGGGCGCGCGATCAGGTAATGCTCAGCGCCGCCTGGGGCCTAGGCGAGGCCATCGTCGGCGGGCAGGTCACGCCCGACACGGTCCTGGTTAGCAAAGCCAACGGGGCGATCATCGAGCAGCAGATCAACGCCAAGGACGTGATGACCGTGCGGACCCGCGATGGCACACAGGAGGAGCCGGTACCCGCGGAGCGACGCACACAGGCCGTGCTCAACCCGGCGCAGGCGGCAGAGCTGGCCCGCGTCGGCGGACGGATCGAGGCGCTCTATGGGCGGCCGATGGACGTCGAGTGGACGCTCCACGAGGGCCGCTTCTCCGTCGTGCAAGCCCGCCCCATCACCGCCCTGCCCGAACCCGTCACAGCGCCGGCGGAGGCGCGAGCGGAAGAATGGCAGCTCCCCAACCCCAAAGGGCGCTACATGCGAACCAGCGTGTTCGAGCTGCTGCCCGATCCGCTGTCGCCGCTGTTCGCCACGCTCGGGTTGCCGGCGTTCGACCGGGCCATGGTAACCATGTTCAGGAGCGTGGGGCTGGCAGACCTGATGCCCGATTTGGCACTGACCACCATCAACGGCTACGGCTACTACGACTTGACCTTCACGCCCGCGCAGACGGCCAAGCTGTTGCTCGCCCTGCCGCGCATCCTCATCGCGGACTTCCCACCACTGCTCCGCACGGCGCAGCCGCGCTGGGAAGCGGCCCGGGCGCGGTACGCCGGGGTCGTCCGCCGCTGGCAGGCAACGGACCTGGCGGCAGCGCCGGCCGAGCGCCTGCTCAGCGGCGGACGCGAGCTCGCTGCCGAGGCTGCCGACTACTATCTCTCGGTCCAGTCCGGCATCCTACCGGCGGCGTACATGAGCGAGCTGTTCTTTACCCTGGTCTACACCCGGCTGCTCAAGCGGGGCAACGCGCCCTCGGCGCTCACCTTCGTGTTGGGCTTTGACAGCGTGCCGATGCAGGCCGAGAAGTCGCTCTACGACCTGGCGCAATGGGCGCACGGCCAGCCGGAGCTGGCCGCGGCGCTGGCGAACGCCACGAGCGCCGACTTTGACGCCGCCTATCGGGCCGGGCCGCTCGGGCCTGTGGACGAGGCGACCTGGTCCGAATTCCGGCAGCGGTATGCAGCCCACCTGGCGCGATTCGGCGATGCGATCTACGACCTCGATTTCGCCAAGGCCGTGCCCGCCGAGGACCCGGCATCGATGTTGGAAACCCTGAGGTTCTTCCTGAGCGGCCGGGCACCCGATCCCTACCGGCGGCAGGAGGCGACCGCGGCGGCGCGCGAGCTGGCGGTTCGGACGATGGTCACGCGCCTGCGTGGCCCTCGCTTGTCCGTGTTTCGGGCGCTGGTGGGGTGGGCGCAGCGCCTCGCCCCCTTGCGTGAGGACGCACTGGCGGGTGTGGGGCTGGGCTGGCCGGTGCTGCGCGCGATGCTGCGCGAGATCGGGCGGCGCCTGGCCGCGACGGGCGCTATCGGCGTCGCGGACGACGTGTTCTGGCTGAAACTGGACGAGCTGCAGGAAGCCGCCGCAGCGCTGGACGCGGGGCGACCACCGGCGGACTATCACGCGGCAGTGGCTGGCCGGCGAGCGACCTGGGAGAGCCAGCGGGCGCTCACGCCGCCGGTAGCCTTGCCCCTCAAGGGCGGCGCTCGTTTCGTGGGGATCGACTTCAGCAGGACGATGCCGGCGCGTACCGACCAGCCCGAAGGTGACGTGCTGAAGGGGATTGGGGCTAGCCCGGGGCGTGTCACCGGCTCGGCGCGGGTGCTCCACGGGCCTGCCGAGTTCGGGCAGATGCGGCAGGGCGACATCCTGGTGGCCAGGATCACCACACCGGCCTGGACGCCGCTGTTCGCCCTGGCCGCGGGGGTGGTCACCGACGTGGGCGGCCCACTCAGCCACAGCTCGATCGTGGCCCGCGAATACCACATCCCGGCGGTGCTGGGGACCGGCATGGCGACCGGTCGCCTGAGCAGTGGTCAGCGTGTCACGGTCGACGGGGACAGCGGGACAGTGACGATACGCGGCTAGGTGGCGCAGCCACGGAGTGGAGGTACCTTTCACTGTCATCCTGAGCGCAGCGAAGGACCCCCGGCCTGGCCGCCCTCGCCGCACGGGACCGCATGGCGGCTGGTCTGTCCGGCCGGGGGTCCTTCGCTGCGCTCAGGATGACAACGGGAGGGCCGCGCATGGCACGGGAACCCTCCGCGAACCAGGTGGACGCACCATTAAGGAGCAAAGGAAAACCGATGGCACGAAGTATCGACCACATCGTGGTGGTCGTCGATGACCTTGCCGGCGCTATCGCGGATTACGAGCGGGCCGGCTTTACGGTCACGCCGGGCGGGACGCACGCGGGAGGCGCGACGCACAACGCACTGATCCCCTTTGCCGACGGCACCTATTTCGAGCTCGTCGCGTTCACGAACCCCCAACGCCCCCAGGAGCATCGCTGGTGGCCCCGGCTGCAACGCGGAGAGGGTCTGGTCGACTTCGCGCTAGCATCTGACGGCCTGGCGGCGGAGGCTGACGCGTTGCGGCGGCACGGGATCGACATCGGCGCCCCCACCGACGGGGGTCGGATACGGACGGATGGGCAGCGAGTCTCCTGGCGCACGCTCGGCCTGGGTCAGGCCCTGGGTCGTCCGGCCCTGCCCTTTCTCATCGAGGATGCGACGCCGCGGGCGCTGCGCGTGCCGGGCGGGCCGGCGGCGCGCCACGCACTCGCGGTGGATCGCGTCGCGGGCCTCAGCATCGTGGTGTCCGACCTCGACGGGGCGTCGGAGACCTTCGATCAGCTTCTGGGCCAGCAAGAGCGCACGCGCAGTGCTGCTGGCGCTCCTGGCGGGCGCGTTGTCCGGTACGAGCTCGGCCGACAATGGCTGGAGCTGAACCAGCCGGACGACCCGTCGAGCGACGCCGGACGACAGCTGCAAGCACGCGGCGAAGGTCCCTATGAAGTAGTCTTGAGCAGCGGTGGGAGTACCGCCTCGGACGGAACGTTGCTGCCACTCGACGCCACGCATGGCGCGCGAATTCGCATTCCGAAGTCGTCGTAAACACATGGCCTGGTGCATCATCGCGTGGGGCTGGGAGGACACCTGGGGCTCAAGCCCCAGGCTAAGATTACGAAGCCGGCTCCTTTAGACGCGTGATGCGCATTAGAATTTCCAGAGGCATTGATACCTCCATGAGCGGTCCGGCGCTGCCTCCCGAAACGACGCCCTTCTGGGGCCCATGCTATTACAGCCCAATAATGCGCACCACGCGTCTTTAGGGGCAGGCGGCGCGCCCGGGGAGCGACGCGCCATTGACGCCGCTACCGTTGCATGCCATACTGCGTATCGTCAAACTGTCGACAGTGTACGACGCCTTGGGCGCGGGTTGAGGCCCGGCCGGTCGGGGCAACCCGATCTGAGGGGAAGACGCGGTGGCCGTACCCGTTCCGGACCTGACGCTGAACCGAGCCCTGCACGGCGCCGTCGAGGAGTACATCATCGACCTGATCCGTAACGGGGAGCTGCAGCCGGGCGATCGAATTAATGAGGCGGAGGTCGCCCGACGGTTGCAGATCAGCCGGACGCCGGTGCGCGAGGCGTTCACGCGGCTTATCAAGGACGGCCTCCTCGAGCACTCGCCGCGACGCGGCGCCTTCGTCGCCGATCCCACGCTGGAAAGCATGGGCGAGGTCGCGGGTTTGCGCGCCGTCATCGAGGGGTTCGCGGCGCGCCAGGCCTGCCGGCGCATCCGGCCCGCGGAGGTCGAGCAACTGCGGAGCCTCGTGGCGGAAGGAGCGGAGGCCGGGCGCCGCGGGGACTGGCTGGCCATGGAGGAGAAGAACGCCGAGCTCCACGACGCGCTGGTCAGTAGCGCGCGCCACCAGTTGCTCTCGCGCGTCTGGAAGCTGCTCACCCCGATGACCTGGAAGCTCGTCCCCGGCCTTCGCCCAGGCGCCATCGGCCCCGGCACCGTGGAGGATTTCGTCCAGCGGCATCAGGAACTGATCGAGGCGGTCACGTCGGGCGATCCTGATCGGGCCGAGCAGGTCATGATCGACCACGTCCGGAAGGCGACGCAGCAACGGCTGGCCAGGCAGGAGCGGGAGCGCTGAGCACACTACTGAGGAAAGAGCAACCATGAAACTGGTGACGTTCACGTCGTCGATCGCGCCCGAGCGGCTCGGCGCGCTGTCCGGCGATCAGGTGGTCGACCTCGTCGCGGCGGCGCAGGCGAACGGCCGGCGCGGGGTCGAGGCCGTCACCGACGTGCTGGCGTTCCTGTCGGCTGGCGACGCCGGGCGTGACCTGGCGGCGGGGCTGGTGGACTGGGTGCTCCGCCGGCCGGACCCAACCTACGTGCTCGCCGGAGGTAGCGTTCGCTTGCTGGCGCCCGTCCCTCGCCCGCCGAAGATCCTCTGCTTGGCCGGGAACTACGCCGAGCACTGGCGCGAGGGTGGCCACGAGGCCCCGCCGAAGCCGCGACATACCCCCGAGGTGTTCGTGAAGCCGGCGACCACGATCGTGGGCCCGGACGCGGCGATTCGCCTGCCTGGCCCGATCTGCACCGCCGTCGACTACGAGGGAGAGCTTGCGGTCGTCATCGGGCGCGCGGTGCGGGATATTGCCCCGGAGCAGGCGCTGCGTTGCGTCGCCGGCTACGCCAACTTCAACGACGTTTCCGGCCGGCGGCTCAGCGTCGAGGTGCAGCGGGAGCCGACGGCCCGCACCGGCTGGTTCGACTGGTTAAATGGCAAGTGGTTCGACACCTTCGGGCCGCTGGGGCCCTACCTTGCCGTCGACGAGGTGGACGATCCGCAGGCCCTGGCCATCCAAACCCGGGTCAACGGCGTCGTGCGCCAGCGGGCGACGACGGGAGACATGATCTTCAGCGTGGCCGAGACGATCGCCTGGATCAGTCGCTTCGTCACGCTGCAGCCCGGGGACGTCATCGCCACCGGCACACCGTCCGGGGTGGGCGCCACAACCAACACCTTCCTTCAGCCCGGCGACACGGTGGAGGTCGAAGTGGCGGGGCTGGGCGTGCTGCGCAACACCGTGACGGCAGCTAATGGAGAGGCAGGATAGGAACGGTCAGGGGCAGGATCGTCGCACCCGTCGTGATGTTCTGAGGATTTCGGGGGCGTACGTGGCATGTTTATTAGTTCCGAGGAGTCTGCGGTGGCGGCGGGCGCCCGGCGACTAATGGAAGTTGTCTATTAAGTCCAGTGGTTTCGTGAAGCAAGCGACCGGGCGGGCGAGACGCCCGCGCTCCGTGGAGGGCGGCGGCGTCCGCCAGGCATCCCGCCTCGGCAAACACTGGATCAAATAAACAACTTCCATAAGTCGCGGGCTACCCCTCGCGAAGCCCGCCTTCGCGGGCTGGATCCGGCGGGTCGTCCCGCCGTTGATCTGGCCCCTCGGAGTCCGCGCAGGCGGACTTGGCAGGTCGTAGCCCGCGACTTCAGTCGCCGGGCGCCCGCCGCCACCGCAGACTCCAGGATTTCGTTGATACACCAATGTAAGGAGGTCGTCAATGGCGTCTCACCCGATCGGTCATATGAGCAAGCGTCAGTTCCTGGCGGTCGCGGCGCTGGCCATGGCGGGGACCGCGCTCGCCGCCTGCGGGCAGTCGGTTGCCACCGGCGCCACCGGCGCCTCCACCGGGACCTCCGCCGCTCCGCCTAGCACCGCTGCCGCTACGAGCTCGTCAGCGGCAGCTTCCTCATCGGCTGCGCCGGCTTCCTCAACGGCGGCGTCCGCGGCCTCCTCGACGTCGTCCGCGGCGGCGAGCGCCACGAGCAGCGCCGCGGCCGGTTCGGCGGCGCACGGCGGCATCCTCAACTATGCCGAGGCCGGAGACTTCAACGACTTCAACCCCTGGGGCTTCGGGGCAGTCAACTTCGAGATGTACGATCAGGTGTTCTCGCGGTTGCTCTGGAAGGATGGCGCGGGCAAGGCGAACCCCGACATCGGCCTGTCCTGGTCCACGTCCGCCGACAACCTTTCCTTCTCGGTGATGTTGCGCAAAGACATCAAGTGGCATGACGGCAAGGCCGTCACGGCCGGCGACTTCGTCACGATGTACGGCTACCTCAGGGATCCGGCGATCGGCAAGTACACCGGGGCGCAGAAGATGGCCGGCCTGTTCGGGCCGATCAAGGATGTGAAGGCGGTCGACGACTCCACACTCCAGTTTTCCTTCACCAATCCCGTCCCCTACATCACCGACATCCTCGACTACTTCTTCCTGATCCGCATCGGCGACACGAGCGATCCCAAGTTCCTGAAGACGCTCCCCATTGGGACCGGCCCTTTCCAGATGAAGCAGTGGACGCCCAACCAGTACGCCAGGTTCGATCGCTTCGCCGGCTACTTCCAGACCGGACAGCCCTCCCTCGACGAGTTCATGTTCAAGCGGCTGGGCCAGGCGGAGACGCTGGTGCCGAACCTGCGCTCGGGGGCGGTGCAGGACGTCCTCGTGACGAGCTTGTCGGACGTGGGGCCGCTGCAGGCCGACCCGACCTACACGGTGGTATCGAATGAGAACTCCGGCAGCATCTTCAATGTGCTGGTGAACGCGCACAAGCCGCCGTTCGACCGGAAGAACGTGCGCCGTGCCCTCTCCTACTCGCTCAACCGCGCAGGCATGGTCAAGAGCGCCTTCTTCGGCGTCTCGCGCCCGATCACCTCGCCGTTCTACAGCCCGTCCTCGCTGGCCTACAAAGCAGAGCTGGCAACGGCGGACCCCTTCGACCTGGACAAGGCGAAGTCGATGCTGGCGCAGGCGGGCGTGTCCAACCTGCAAATCGAGATCCACCCCACGCCGGCCTGGCCGCAAATGAAGCTGTTCTGCCTGATCTGGCAGCAGGACCTGGCCAAAATCGGCGTCAAGCTGACCGTCCAGGAGGTGGAGAACGCCGAGTTCTATGCCATCGGCGGCGACGCCAACCTCAAAGGCTTTGCCCTGCACCCCTGGATCACCGGGCGCACGACCCGCGATCCGGCCATCTTCTATGCGACCCAGTTGAACTACCGCGGCAACGACAAGGATATCTACGGCTACAAGAACGACCAGTTGGAGCAGCTCATCGCCCAGGGCGCTGTGGAGACCGACGCCGACAAGCGCCGCCAGATCTACCAGCAGACCAACCAGATCCTCGTCGACGACGCCCCGATGCTGCAAGTGGCGACCAATCCGCGCGTCTGGGCCGCCACGAGCAAGCTCCACGACGTGGACATCGACCTGAACGGCAACCTGTTCCTGGCTCGGGCCTCGCTGGCGAAGTAGCGGCCGGCGGCCTGGAGAGGACTAGGCATGCAGCGCTTTCTCCTGCAGCGGTTGGTGTTGCTCGCGCCGACCTTGTTGCTGGCCTCCCTGTTGATCTTTGCCATCATCGAGCTGGCGCCGGGCGACCCGGCGCAGATGATGTTGGGGCCGGACGCCACGCCGCGAGAGGTGGCCACCGAACGGGTGCGGCTGGGCCTGGATCGGCCGGTGCCGGTACGCTACCTGATCTGGCTGGAGGATGTCGCGCATCTCAACCTCGGCGTGTCGCTGGTCTACGACCGGCCGGTGACGGCGCTGGTGCTCGAGGCGTTCCCCAACACCTTGCGCCTGGCGGTCAGCGCGCTGGTCCTGTCGGTGGCGATCGGCTTCCCCTTGGGCATCCTCGCGGCCCTGCGGCAGAACCAGCCGGTCGACTTCGCCCTGACCACCGTCTCCTCGCTCGGGCTGGCCATCCCCAGCTTCTGGCTCGGTATCCTGCTGATCCTGCTGTTCAGCGTCAGGCTCAAGTGGCTGCCCCCTTCGGGCGTCGGTAGTCCTGATCAGGGATTTGGCAACAGCATCACCTATCTGGTCATGCCGGTCTGCACTATCGCCGTGTCGAACCTGGCCGTCTTCTCGCGCTTCGTACGGTCCTCGATGATCGACGTCCTGGCGGCCGACTTCACGCGCACGGCTCGGGCAAAGGGGCTGGCGGAGCGGGTCGTCGTCACGCGACACGCGCTGCGCAATGCGCTGATCCCGGTCGTGACCATCGTCGGCATCCAGTTTGGCCGGCTGCTCGGCGGGGCGCTCATCACGGAGGCCGTGTTTGCCTACCCGGGGATCGGTCGCCTGGTGGTGACCTCCATCCTCAACCGCGACTACCCGGTGGTGCAGGCGGCGCTGATGCTGATTGTCCTGATCTTCCTGGCCGCCAATCTGGCAGTGGACCTGTCCTACCGCTACTTCGACCCGCGGGTGAGTCCGGGCGGGGCGGCCTGATCCGATGGCAGCGACGATCGGCGGCGCCGTCGGGCTGGCAGGTCCGGAACCTCAGGCGCGGCTGCGTGATCGCCTGGCCGGCAATGGCATTGCCGTCACCGTCGCCCGCCTGGTCCGCACGCGCAAAGGGGCTTCCGGGCTGGCGGTGCTCCTCGCCCTGATCCTGGTCGCGACGTTCGCCCCGTTGCTGGCGCGCTACGACCCGAACGAGAACCATCTAGAGGCGCAGCTGGCGCCGCCTTCGGCCACCTACTGGTTCGGTACCGACGAGCTGGGGCGCGACATCTTCAGCCGGGTGCTCTTCGGCAGCCGCCCGTCGCTCATCACCGGGCTGCTCGCGGTGACCCTGGCCGCGTCGGTCGGCCTGCTGACCGGCATCGTGGCCGGCTACGCGCGGGGCTGGTCGGACATACTCGGCATGCGCGTCTGGGATGCCTTGCTCGCCTTCCCGGCGATCTTCCTCGCCATCGGCATCGTCTCAATCCTCGGGCCCGGCTGGATCAACGGCACGCTGGCCATCGCCATCGTCAACATCCCGGTCTTCGCCCGGCTGGTGCGGGCGGTCACGCTGTCCGTGGTCCAGCGGGATTTCGTCATGGCGGCGCGGGCCACCGGCTGTTCCGACGGGCACATCATGCGGGTCCACGTCTTCCCGAACTGCCTGGCGCCGGTGATCGTCCAGATGGCCATCGCCGCGCCGGACGCCATCCTGGTCGAGGCGGCGCTGAGCTTCCTGGGGCTGGGCAGCCAGCCGCCGAACCCCTCCTGGGGCAACATGCTGAGCGCGGCGCAGGGCTACCTCTATCGCTCATCCACCTACGCGCTATTCCCCGGCCTGGCCATCACGCTGGTCGTGCTCGGCATGAACTACTTCGCCGACGGGTTGCAGGATGCCATCGACCCGCGCCGCCTCTCGGGTGGGCGCGGGGGAGCGGCGAGGTAGCTGAGGTCCGGTTCGCCGACACGAGTCCGCCCCTCCGCCAAAGACCGTTCAGCCCCACACTGGCCGTAGCGTATACGAGTACGTATTATTGTGCTATGCTATCGCCGCGTTGTCGCGCCGTCAACTCGCCCGAGATGGGCGGGAGAGGACGCATGACCGAACTGGCGGCGAAGCAGGCGGAAGAGGAGCGCGGGACATGGCCCAACTGACAAGGGAGCAGAAGCAGCAGTACGACGAGCAAGGATTCGTGCTGTTGCGCCGGTTATTGCAGCCGGAGGAGCTGCGGCCGCTGATCCACGAGATCGAAGCGGCAGTCGAGAAGCTCGGGCGCGAATACCAGGCGGCGGGACGGCTCCAGTCGCTCCATGAAGGCCATCCGTTCCAGACCCGGTTCATCAAGATGGTGGAACAGTGCCCGGCGATCTACCCTGAGCTCACCGGCAGCCGGTTGATGGGGCCGGCGTTGTTTCAGTTACTCAGTCACCCCAAGCTGGTCGACATCGCCGAAAGCATCGTCGGCCCCGAGGTGCACTGTGAGGGTCGCCATCGCCTGCGCCCGAAGCTGCCCAATTACGAGGCGGCCGACTTCCGCTGGCACGAGGATACCCTCTACCAGGCGCGCCGGATCACTTATGTCGAGCAGCAGTTCGGGCTCGGGGCCACGGACCCGAAGCGGAATGGCACGGTCATGTCTCGTATCGTGGCGGCGCCGCAGATGGCGGAGCCGGGATTCTGGATCCCACTGGTGGACGTGGACGAGACCAACGGCTGCCTCGAGATGCTACCAGGTGGCCACCGCCATACGCCGCCCTACGATCGCCAATGGGACCCCAGCCTGTTTGTGCCCCAATTAGAAGGCCTGATGCCGGTGGCGATACCGATGCAGGTCGGCGATGCCCTATTCATCCATCAGCATTGCCCGCACAACTCGCCGCCCAATCGTTCCGATCACATCCGTTGGAGCGTGGACATCCGCTATCAGGACGGTCGGTTGCCCATCAAGTCGGCGCGAGAGCCGGGATTCCTCGCGCGCAGCAGGGAGCGATCGTCCGAGGTGGTGACGACGTACGAGGGCTACGTGCGCATCCGGGAGGCCGCGGCGGCCTTCGCCCGCACCCCAGGCATCCGTCTCTAGGAGCAATCTTATTGACGAGCGGACGGCGAATCCACGGCGGTACGCAACGGCAACGACACGTATGCGCATACGATTCAATCGTTGGAAAGTGTATGGGTAGATGCGGAGCTCCGGTCCAACCAGTCGCGATGTCGCCGAACGCGCGCAGGTTTCCCAGGCCACCGTGTCGGCGGTACTCAATAAAAGCCGCTATGTCAGTCCCACGGTGGTCGAGCGGGTGCAGGCCGCGATTACCGAGCTTGCCTATCAGCCCAACGCCGCCGCGCGCACCCTCCGGACTGGGCGGAGCGGGGTCATCGGGCTGGTGGTCCCCAGCATTGTCAGCCCCTACTGGTCGAGCTTTGTCCGCTCCGTCAGCCGCGTCGCGGCGGAGCGCAGCCTCAGTCTGATCATCACGGAGAGCGACGAAGACGACGAGACCGAGCGCTCGCGCCTCATGATGCTATTGGAGCGCCAGATCGACGGCGTCCTGCTCGCCACCCGCAGTGCCGCCAATCGCGACTTCATCGCCCGCATCGCCAAGGGCAAGCGACCGCTGGTGCTGGTGGATAGCTATCTGGAGGGTGTTGCCGTCGATTCCATTCGCGTGGACGATGAGACCGGCGTCTATCAGGCGACCACGCATCTCCTCGGGCATAACCGGCGGCGGATCGGCCTGATCAATCTGCCGGAGCGGCGCTTCGGCGCGGGCAGCCGGCTGGCGGGCTACCGGCGCGCCCTGGAGGAGCACGGGGTACCCCTCGATCCTGCGCTGCTGCGGCATGCCGGGTTCTCGGAGCTCGACGGCTTCTACGCGACGCAAGAGTTGCTGGCGCTGCCGGCGCCGCCCGATGCGCTCCTTGCCGGCAGTCACCTGCTGACGATCGGCGCGCTCCACGCCGCGACCGAAGCGGGGCGGAAGATCCCCCAGGACCTGGCGCTGTTCGGCTTCGACGACACGCCGTGGGCCCAATGGACGACACCGCCACTGTCCCTGGTGGATGACCCGCGTGATGATCTGGGCATCCGGGCGGTCAGCGCGCTGTTGCGCCGCCTGGAGCGCCCCGATGCCCGTCCCGTGCGGCAGGCGCTGCCCACCCGACTTGTGCTGCGCCGCTCCTGCGGCTGCCCCTACGACCAGGCCCGGCCTTCAGCGGTACGGGCCATCGACGCGACATCCCGACAGCAAGAAGGTTCGCATGCCACGTAAGATCGTGGTCGCCACTGCCTCGCTTCGCCGCGGCGGGGCGAGGCGGACGGTTGAGGCCAACCTGACGGCCGCTGAGCAGTTGCTCCAGAGGGCCGCCGCCACCGCGCCCGATATCGTCTGCCTGCCCGAGCTCTTTCCGTACACGGACGTGCCGTACCGCATGGCCTCGGACGTTGCGGAGCCGCTCGGCGGTCCCACCACCGAGCGCATCGGCGCTGTGGCTCGGCGCCACGGGATGTATGTCGTGTGCCCCATGCTCGAGCGGACCGGAGACCACTGCTACAACACGGCCGCCCTGATCGATCGCCACGGCGCTATCGTCGGCGTCTACCGCAAGATCCACCCCACGGTCTCGGAGGTCGAGCAGGGGGTTGCGGCCGGCGAGCGGGTGGCGGTGTTTCGCACCGACTTCGGCCGCGTCGCTGTGCTGATCTGTTTCGACCTCATGTTCCCGGCGCGCTGGCAGGAGGCCAAGCAACTGGGGGCGGAGATCGTGTTCTGGCCGTCGACGTACGAGGGTGGATTGCCGTTGGCGGCGCGGGCCTGCGACCACGAGTATTACGTGGTGTCCGCCAACCCGGTCTGGCACTCGCGCATCCTGGACATCACCGGACACGAGCTGGCGAGCACGGGCCAGCGCCTGGAGGTCGCCTGGGCGCAGATCGACCTGGAGAAGCGGCTCTTCTCCACCGACTACAACATGGCCCAGTACCACGCAATCCTGGCCAGGTATGGCCGCCGTGTCACGATCAACGTCCTATCGCCGGAAGGGGCATTCACACTCGAATGCCACGATCCGGCACTCTCGGTCGCGGCAGTGGCGGAGGAGTTTGGTCTCGAGACGCAGGACGACTACCTGCGGCGGAGTGCGGCGCTACAGGAAGAGGCGAGACATCCGGATGATGACGATTGCTAAGGAGCTGGACGGAAAAGCGATGGACCGCGTAGAGCGACGGGAGCTCGTCTCCACGGCAGGGGAGTGGGAGTCATGGTCGCCCCGCGCGGCGCTGCGCCCCGCCTTCGCGAGGGAGACACTGGACGGATCACCCGCCCTGATGATCGCTGGAGCGGAGAACCCCCATTGTTTCGGCTGGTGGTCGCGCCGCGTGCCGGTCCAGCCCGGCGCCACCTACCGCTTCCGCGCCCGACTGCGCTGGGACGGCTTCATCGATCCGAATCTCCACCTGCTCACGGTGGTGGCCTGGCGGCGGGGCGACCTGGCGCGCTCGCGCTGCCCCCAGGACTACCTCTCGATCTACCGGTCGGATGACGGTCGGATCGTCGCGGAGGAGATCCTGCGCGCGCCCGAAGGCACGACTGACGCTGAGCTGCTGCTGGTATTGCGCTACACCGCCGGCACAGCCTGGTGGGAATCGCTGACGCTGGAAGCGGTCGCGACGCCCGCGCCACGCCCCGTTACGGTAGCAGTCGTTCAGGGCAGACCCCCGGCGTCGGCGTCCCCCGAGGCCGCGCGAACATACTGGGCAGGGTTGCTCAGCCAGTCAGCCGCTCGCCATCCCGATCTGGTCTGCATGCCGGAGTGTATGAATCAGGCCGCCACCGGGCAGGCGGCCCAGGAAGTAGCCGAGCCGCTCAATGGCCCGACCTACCGCTTGTTGGCCGACCATGCCCGCCGTATGGGGGCGTACGTCAGTGGCTGCTACTACGAGGCCGATGGAGACCTCGTGTTCAACACCGCCGTCCTGCTCGACCGCCGCGGTCACTACGTCGGCCGCTACCGCAAGATCCATCCCTACTGGCCGGAGGAGCCGGACGGGGTGAGCCCCGGTGACGACTTGCCGGTATTTCAGACCGACTTCGGGTCGGTCGGCATCATGATCTGCTACGACAGTTGGTTTGTAGAGCCGGCCCGTGCGCTGGCCCTCAAAGGGGCCGAGCTGCTACTCTTTCCCAACGCCGGCTACGAGACGAAGATCATGCCGGCGCGGGCCATCGACAACCGCCTGTACGTCGCCATCGCCTCGCTGAACAGCCCGGCGGCGATCCTGAACACGCTCGGCGAGCCGCTGGTGGAGAGCCGTGCCCCAGGTGTCATCGCGGCCACACTGGACCTGGCGCAGCGTCCCAGCCCCCATCCCAATGCCGGAGGTAGGCTCAATGCCAGCCCGGCGGGACTTCGTGCCACGCGCAACGCCGCATCGGATCGCCTCCTGCGTGAGGCGCTCGGCGAGCACCAGCGGTGGGAGTCGTGCGGCCCATCGCCGGACCCGGATCCTCTTACCGCCGAGCCGCCACGACCACCGACTCATCGGGTCCCGCGCCGATAACCCCCGGTAGGGCTCCCGGCGACTAATGGACGTTGTTTATTTGATCCAGTGTTTTCCAGACCCGGCGCATGGCGGGCGACCGCACCACGCGCCACGGAGCGCGGGCGTCTCGCCCGCCCCGGCCGCTTGCTTCCCGAAACCTCTGGAAGTAATAAGCAACTTCCATAAGTCGCGGCTACCGACGGGCGAAGTCCGCCTGCGCGGACTCTCGGGGCCAGGTCTGCAGTGCAAGCAGGGAAATTCCGAGGTGGCGGGCCCGGGGGGCCGCGATTGCGATCGGCGGCCAACCGACCGGGGGACTGCGGTCCCCTTCAATCGGCGAGGGGCGTCCGCGGGACGGGGATACCTCGGTGAGACGGTCCGCCGGACCCAGCCCGCGAAGAGCGAAGCGTCGGCCTTCGCCCGGTGGTAGCCCCCGACTTATGGAAGTTGCTTATTACTTCCAGAGGTTTCGGGAAGCAAGCGGCCGGGGCGGGCGAGACGCCCGCGCTCCGTGGCGCGTGGTGCGGTCGCCCGCCATGCGCCGGGTCTGGAAAACACTGGATCAAATAAACAACGTCCATTAGTCGCCGGGAGCCCTACCGCCGGAACTTAGCGGGCGCACCGCCAAAGGTCAGCGCTGAAACAATTCGGTGGCGTTGCCGCGCATCAGCGGCTCGGTCAGTTGCACGGCGTCGTCGACGGTGAGCCAGCCTTCGCTAGCCAGCTCGCTCAGCGCCAGCCCCAGTCCGCGCCGGGCGATCGCGGCGTGCCCGACCACCAGCTCGATCAGGCCGTAGTCGCCGCCGAAGGTCAGCAGCTTGTTGGCCGGAGCGGCGAGCAGGAACTCTTTGACAAAGCGCA
>CALBSQ010000209.1 GCA_937967325.1 uncultured Chloroflexota bacterium | reverse complement strand
GGCCGCCGCGGCGCTGTTCGACCGAACGCTGCAGGCCAGAGGTTTCGACGATTGCCCGGCGCCCGAGGACTGGGTGCGCTGTTGCGATTCGCTTCTTGGTGGCGCAGCATCCTTTCCGCGGCTCGCCGATGTCGCCTGGCCGGAGGATGAGGAGTTCCTGCGCGCCCTGGCTCAGCGCACGCCGCCGCCGCCGATGTGGCCCGCTCCGCGACTGGATGATTTGCCGGACTTTGCTAGCGTCGTGGCGACGCTGAGACCGGCCACACGGACACTGCCCCCCATGCACCCGGCGCCTCCGCTGCCCGAAGATCCCTTCGCTGCCGGCGGCGGGCCATGACTGCCGTCGACGACTGGCTCGACTCCGGCCGGCCGGCGGTGATCGCTGGGCGCCGGCTGCGACCGCGACGTCAGCAGCAGCTCCCCATCCCCTTTGTCGTTACCCGTGGCCAGGCGTCGAGCTACTGGCTGGATGGCGACGACGGCAGCGGGTGGATTCTCAAGTCCTTCTTGCCGTCGCGTCGCCCACAGCGAGCCTACGTCGACGCGGTCGCCGGGTGCATCCCACAGTTGGCCGAATTGCGCTGCGGCTGGCAACGTCGCGTGCTGGAGGTCTCGGATCTGGACGACGGGCGTAGCAACGGGGCTTATTCTTCGCCCGAGCTTGCCGCCTGGATCGATGGCGCGGTGCTTATGCCGCGGCTCTCCGGCGACTCCTGGGGCGGGCTGCTCGGCGACGTGGCCGATGGGACCGTCGTTTTTACCACGGGCGACCGGCTGGCCATTGCCGGTTGGCTGGCCGAGCTGGTCTTGTTGCTGGAGATGGCGGACTGCAGTCACCGCGATCTCTCGGCGACCAATGTCCTGGTGGACCGGCGCACCGGCGACTTGCACCTGATCGATTGGGACGCTCTCTTTCATCCGAGCTTGACCTTTCAGCCCAATACCACCCTGGGCACGCCCGGCTACATGGCCCCATGGGCTGCCCAGGATGCCGGCCGTTCCTGGCAGCCCTGTGCCGATCGTTTCGCGCTGGCCGTCTGTATCGCCGAGGCGCTCAGCATCGCGCCCGCCATGGTGCTGCGCGGCGATGGATCGCTCTTCGACCAGGGGGAGTTGGGACGGGAGACCACGGCCTTCCGGTGCGTCCTGGCGACGCTCGACGCGGTCAGCCCACCGGTAGGGAATCTGTTCCGCGCGGCCTGGCGTGCCGGTTCCTTCACAGAGTGTCCATCGCCCGCGCAATGGCTTGCCGTATTCGTCGACGAGTCCGCCCGGAATGGCGCAACCGCGAGCATCAGCCTGCAACTGGCTAGCTCCACGACCGCCGCAAGGAGGCATCAGCGGCTGGCCGGCTTGGCAGCATCGTTGCGGCTGGCATTGCAAAGCGGCGATATTGGGGCAATAGAGGCGTCGCTCGATGAGGAGCCAATGCTGGCACGGCTGCTGAGCGCCGGCGAGCGATCGCGACTGGCGGAGGTGCGTCAACAATTCGCGACCTTGCGGGCGGTGCGTGGCGCCTTGCGTAACGGTGACGACGCGGCGGTGCTGCAGGCGGTGAGCCGGCCCGGCGGCCCCTGGGAGCAGTTGCGGCCAAGCGAGGTCTGGGCGATCGATCAGGCAGCTCGACGTCGCACGGTGTCTGGGGATCTAGAGAGGGCGATCCACTCAGGCGGCGATGAGGCAATCAGTGCCCTTTGGCGGCAGGCCGTGCTGCTGGGCGTAGAAATCCCTACCCACCTTGCGGCGTCGGTGCGTGCGGCGCGCCTTCGCACGCTGCGGCAGGCGCCCTCGCCCCTTGCACCGTACCCGCCGTTAGCGTGAGCGGCGGCCATGGGCCTTGAAGCGGAGCTGCAAGAGCTGGCCGACCGCGTGCGCGCCTTCGACGCGCTGGTGGCAGAGCGGCTGGAAGACCTGGCTCTAGCAACCGGTCCGGGCGGTGACGCGGGGTCCTGGTGCGGCATGGACGTGTTCCGAGCGATCGATCCGGTCGGAACTGTCAAAGTGCTCCTGAATGCACCGCTCGCCAACGAGCGTCTGGCAAGTTTGGAGCGCTGGCGCAACGCGCTGGCGTTGGCGCCACTGATACTGACCTGGTTAGGGTTGACCGTGGCGGCGACGGGCTACCAGGCAGCCATCCACGCCGATGCGTCGCTCCTCACTCAGCCCTTCCTGCTGCTCTGGCAGGAAGGCTTTCTGGGCCATATGCCCAGGCTGTTGGCTCCCCTGGCTGTGCTGACGTTCAGCCACGTGGCGCTCCTCGACGTGGCGCTGCTCTCCGCCATGCTGCTGATTACCTGGAAAATCCACGGGGAGCTCAACGTTGCAGGATCCAAGCGTGCCGCGCAGGCTCAGGCGCTGGAGGCGAAGCTTCAGCACGCCTGCTGGCGCGCCGCCCTGGCGCTGAACGAGCGCGCTTCTCCGCTCGTCGTTGTGGCCCGCTTTCGCGAGGCCAGCGACGCGCTCCTGGATGAGCTGTACGCGGAGCGGGCGCGCATCGACCAGATCCGCGATGACCGCGAGCGCGAGCTGGCCGATCTGCACAGCTTCGCCGGCGCGCTCAAGCAAGGCGCCGCCGACTTGCTTCGCTCCGGGGGGGAAGTGCGGGCCACGGTGGATACCCTTCTCCAGGTATCGGCGGCACTGGATGACCGCCTGGCCGTGCTGACGAAACAACAGTCACAACTGGAAACCGGCATTGCCGCTGCCGGCAAGGACATTGCCAACGCCGGGTTGCTGCAGCAGGAAGCCTGCAACCAGCTTGACGGCGCGGCGCGTCTGCTCACCGACACCGCCGACGCTTCCGTCGCCGCGACATCCGCGCTCGGCGATGTCCTGGCGCAGTTGCGTCTCGAGGTGGCGGAGCTGCGCCAGCAGTGGTCGGCACTATCGGTGAGTAGCCGTGTCCCCGCCGCCCTTCCGCGATAGCGTCTCCCTCAGCGGCTGGCTCCTGGCCGACCTGCTGCTGGGCCTGGCCGTGCTCTTCTTCGCCGCCAATACCGTCGGCACGCAAGCGGCGGCGAAGCCCGCGTCGTCGCCCAGCCCCACGGTCACGGCGCAGGCAACGGCAACCCCCAGGGCTGAGCGCGTGGCCACAATCACACGCACCCCAATACCAACGTCCGCGCCCTGCCAACCTACGGTCGCCCTCCAGAAGCACGAGTTGCACGTCGTGGCGGGACCGGGCGGCCGAGCTCCTGGTGCAACGCAGTTGCACGCTGCCTTCGCGTCGTTCGGCGGCTCGCGCGCCGGCTTGCTGCTGACCTTTGGACACGCAGCGGCGCCCGTGGTCGGTGAGAACATCGCCGGCCAGGTCAATGCCGCCTTGCGAGTCACTCTGCCCGCGCTCTTCGGGCCGGAAACGGTCATGGAGGCGTTCCATTTCCTTGACGGCACCGGGACCGGGGCCGTCGACTTCCAGATCTATTTATTCGCCACGGCCTGCCACTGAATCGCCGTGTCGTACCATTGGGCTGGGCAAGGTGCGCCTGCCGAGCGGAAGGGGTTGCCATGGCGGTGCAGGTTCGGCGGACGGGTATGTACGTCCTCAATATGCGCGCTCGCATGCCGTTTCGCTATGGCATCGCCACGCTGACGGCGCTCCCGCATCTCTTTGTCCGTGTCGAGCTGGACGTGGACGGGAGCCGCGAGGTCGGCATCGCCTCGGATGGACTGGCCCCGAAGTGGTTCACTAAGGATCCGAGCACCTCGGTCCAAGATGACATCGACGACATGCTCACCGTCATTCGAACCGCTTGCCGGCTGGCTGAGGAAACTGGACCGCGGCCAACGGTCTTTGATCTCTGGCAGGCGGTGTACGCCGCACAGGGGCGGTGGGCTGCGGCACGAGACTACCCGCCGCTGCTCTGGGGGTTCGGCGTCAGCCTGGTCGAGCGCGCCGTCATCGATGCCTTCTGTCGCCTGCAGGGAACATCGTTCGCCACTGCCCTACGGGCGAACCTCTTTGGCATCCGGCTCGGCGAGCTTCACCAGGAGCTGGCGGGGCTAGCGCTAGCGCAACTGTTGCCGGAAGCGCCGCTACGCTCCACGCTGGCGCGGCATACCGTCGGGCTGGCCGATCCGCTCACCGACGGCGAGATCGCCGACTCTGATCGCGTCGACGATGGCTTGCCACAGTCGCTCGAGGCGAGCATCCGCTCCTACGGCCTGACGCGCTTCAAGGTCAAGCTGTGGGGCGATCCGGACCAAGACCTGCCACGGTTGCGCCGGGTGGCCTCCGTGCTTGCCGCCCACGCTCCAGACTACGCCTTCACGTTGGACGGCAACGAGCAGTACCACGACGTGGGCGCCTTTCGGGCCTTCTGGGAGACGCTGCGGGGCGACGGATCGTTGGCGCCCTTCATGCAGCGCTTGCTGTTTGTCGAGCAGCCGCTGCACCGCGACGTGGCGCTCAGCGCGGCGGTGGAGCGGGCGCAGACGCGTTGGCGGGACCGGCCGCCGATGATCGTGGACGAATCGGACGGCCTGATCGAGAGCCTGCCGCGGGCCTTGCGATGCGGCTATGCGGGCACGAGCCACAAGAACTGCAAGGGAGTGTTCAAAGGCATCGCCAACGCCTGCCTGCTCGAGCGGCTCCGGCGGCTCGATCCAGCGGGAGCCTATGTGCTCAGCGGCGAAGACCTGGCCAGCGTCGGTCCGGTGGCGATGGTCCAGGACTTGATGGTTGCCACCAACCTGGGCATCACGCACGTGGAGCGCAATGGCCACCACTACTTCACCGGCCTGAGCATGTACCCTGATGACGTCCAGACCGCGGTGCTGGCCGCCCATTCTGATCTCTACCGCCGCCATGAGCGGGGCTATGCCACGCTGCGCATCGAGCATGGCGTCCTGCAGCTCGGCAGCATTGTCGACGCGCCGTTCGGCCTCCAGCCTCAGATCGACGTGACGCGCTTTGTCCCTATCGAGCAATGGAGGTTCGCGACACTGGAGTGAACGCGCGATGATCCAAGCGCGGCCTTCCCTCGTATAACGCAGCAGAACGACCCAACCGGGGTCAGCGTGTCAAGGAAGGAACTGCGCAGCATGCCGGACGTTCAAGGATCGTCATTCCTCTCGACCGATCGCCGCGGCTTCATGAAGCTGACCGGCACGGCCGGGCTGGGCTTCGCGCTCACCCAGGTCGGCACCCTCAGCGCCCTGGCTCAGAGTAACGAAACCGTGGCCGACATCATCAACATCGCCGCGACCGCCGAGGCGCTGGCGGTGAGCCTGACCGGGGCGGTGATCGCCGGAGCCGCCAAGTACGACGGCGGCAAGGGGCTGCCCGCGTCGCTCGTCACGTGGGTCAAGGGTATCCAGGCCGAGGAGCAGGCCCACTATGCGTACCTAACCAGCGCCGGCGCCAAGGCGCTCACGCTCACGTTCACCGTTCCGCAAAATTTAGCGTCGATCACCAATGACTCGAAAGCGTTGTTGAACTTCGTGGTCGCCGCCGAGACCATCTTCATCGGCGCCTACATCGCAGCGGCGCAGGAATTCGCCCAGCTTGGGCAGCCTGCCCTGTCCAAGGTGGCGCTGCAAGTGGCCGGCGTTGAGGCCGAGCACCGTGTCCTGGCGAGCTATGGTCTCGGCGCCAGCCCGCCCAACAACATCGGTTTCGAGAAGGCGCTCTATGCCAACGTGGGTGCGGCCGCGGCGGCCGTCAAGGGACTGGGGCTGTTAGGAACCGCCAATCCCGCGGCGACGCTCAACTACAGTGACTTCGCCGGCTCGGTGAGCAACGCCGGTGTAAGCAATCTGACCCCTTCGTGATGCTCCGGCGTGTGATTGCAAGAAAAGGATAGACGGACGATGGCATCTCTCAATCTTGGGGCGACCGTGCAGAGCGGGCTTGCCGACGCCATGGCTCAGTCAGAGGACGTCAGCACGATCATCAACATTGCCGCGACGGCCGAGGCGATGGCCGTGACACTGCTGGGCGCGGCTATTGCCGGCGCCGCCGGCTACGCCAACGCCGATGGCAGCAAGGGCCTGGCTGCCCCCTTGGTCGCCATTCTCAAGGCGGCCCAATCGGCGGAGCAGGCCCATTACGCCTATCTGACCGGCGCCGGCGCCAAGCCGCTCACCACCACCTTCACTATCCCCGATCCGAAGATCGCCAGCGACACCACGACATTGTTCAAGACGATCGAAGCGCTGGAGACCGCGTTCATCTCCGCCTACGAGGCGGCGGCGATGGAGTTTGCCGCCATGGCCAAGCCGGATCTGGTGAAAGTCGCCTTGCAAGTCGGCGCGGTGGAAGCGGAGCACCGCGCGCTGGCGCGGTTGGCCCTCGGCGATGCCCTGCCGCACAACCTCGCCTTTGAATCGGCGCAGTTTGCCACCGTAGGCGATGCGGCCAATGCGCTCAAGCAGCTCGGTTTCATCGGCGGCACTGGCACGGCCGTGAGCTACGGCGACTTTGCCGGCAAGGTGGACAACAGCGGCATGACCGAGCTGACGCCGAGCGGCCCCAGCGCCAGCGCCGGGACGGCGCCATCGAGTGTGGCGACTCCGGTCCCCTCCCCGAGCACGGCGCAGATTCCGTCCCAAATGCCCACGACCGGCGGCGGCGGAATGTCTGGGAGCGGGTTCACCCTCTGGCCGGTCGTCGCGGCAGCGGCCGGCGGCCTCATCCTCGTCGGTACCGGATTGCGCAATAGGAGGTCAGCCAGGGAGCAGTAATTCTCAGGACCGTGGCAGCGCCATCCGCCCCTCTCCCCAGGGGCGGAAGCCTGGCGCTGCTGGTCTCCTTGTTCTCGAGCGGCGCCCGCGTCCTGCCCTTGTCCTTCCCACGCGGGCGCCGCTCCATTTAAGGCCGTATCATTGGCGCATGTGGTCCGGTCCGGCAAAGGGGAGGTGCTTCGTTGATCATCGTAGATAGCCACTGCCACGCGTCGCTGCAATGGTACGAGCCGGTGGAGAGCCTGCTCGGCCAGATGGAGCGCAACGGCGTGTCGCACGCCATCCTGATCCAGATGATGGGCCAGTCCGACAACTCCTACCAGGCGGAGTGCGTACGACGCTTTCCCGGCCGGTTCGCCTCCGTCGTCATCGTCGACACCGATCGACCCGACGCGGCGTCCACACTAGTGCGCCTAGCCGGCGAGGGAGCGAGCGGCATCCGGCTGGGTCCGAACACACGATCCCCAGGCGCCGATCCGCTGGCAATCTGGCGCACGGCCGCCCGCCTCGGTTTGGCCGTGAGCTGCATGGGGACCGCCGACGACTTCGCCTCCGACCAGTTCGCACAGACCGTCCGTGCCGTCCCCGATCTACGAGTTGTCGTCGAGCATCTCGGCTCGCTGGGCAGACCTCGAGGTGAGGCAACGCCTGACGACGTAGTCCAGCAGGTATGCGGCCTCGCGCGATATCCCAACGTTTTCATGAAGGTCCCCGGCCTGGGAGAGTTCTGCCGAAGGGCGATTCCGGTCGTCGGGTCATACCCGTTCGTCCAGCCGATTCCTTCCTATCTCAAGGATGCTCTTGATGCCTTTGGTCCCCCCCGCCTCATGTGGGGCAGCGACTTCCCGCCGGTGAGCGGACGGGAAGGGTACGCCAATGCGCTGCGACTGACGATGGATCAGTTCGCCGGCCTGGACGATGAAGATCGCGCCATGATTTTTGGCAAGACGGCGTTGTCGGTGTTTCCGGTGCGGAGCTGATTGACCGATGGCTGACTTGCCGCGCCGAACATTGGGTCGTACCGGCTTCACGGTTGCTGCGCTGGGACTCGGCGCCGGCTGGATTGGCGAAGTGCCGGGAGTCGCCGATGATGAGCGTAACGAGCTGGCCGTCGCCGCCGTGCGACACGCCATCACGCTCGGGATCGATTACGTCGACACTTCACCGTCCTATCGAGGTGGCGCCAGCGAGCGGCGCGTGGGCCTGGCCCTCGCCGGCGGTTGGCGTGACAAGGTCCGGCTCGCCACCAAGGCCGGCACGCATCCCGCCCGAAGCGGCGACTATTCCGAGGCCGCCGTCTCCTGGACAGTGGAGCAAAGCCTGCGTGTCCTCGACGTCCGGATGATCGACGTCTTGTTAGTCCACGACCCCGACGATATGGCCCCCGTGATGGCACGCAACGGGGCTGTCGATGCGCTGGAACGCCTGAAGGCCCAGGGCGTCATTGGCGCCATCGGCATCGGCGTGCAGAACCATGCCCACCTTCGCCTGGCCCTGGACAGCGGGCGTTTTGACGTGATCCAGACCCCGTACGACTACAACCTCATGCGCACCAGCGCCGAGCCGCTACTGGCCTTGGCTGAGCTGCGCAATGTCGGTTGCATCAACGCTTCGCCGTTCCAGCAAGGCCTGCTAGCCGGCGCCGACCCTGACCTCGAGGTGGCGCGCCGCACCGAAACCGGCGGATCGACCATCCGCACGGCCGACCTCGAGCGGGCGCGCCTTCTCTGGCATTGGGCGCAGGAGCAGCGGGCTGACCTGCGGGCCCTGGCCGTACAATTCTGCATGCGTGAATCTCGCATAGCCACGACCCTCATTGGGCCGCGCACATCAGAGGAGGTCGAAGAAGACGTGCGCGCAGCCTCCGAGGACATCCCTGACGAGCAGTGGCAGGCGCTGATGGCGTTGCTCCCCACGCTGCCACCCGCTGCCGCGGGCGGCGAAGTCTCCATCGGCTCGCTGCCGCCCATCAGTTGACGGTGAATGGCGAGCGCCTGGCTCATGTCAGCCCATTGTCCTACGGCGGGATTCAGACGCCAATCGGTGCTGACATTCGATTGGTGATGGATCACGGCAACAGCAGCTCGCATAGGCGATCTCGCACGCCATTCCGGCGACCACTGACGGAAAGCAGCAGCCGCTCAGGCGTCTGAGGGTCTACAGCTCGTCCTCTGGCCATAATCTGTAGCTCGTGATCATACTGATTGGCTGTGTCGGCACGAGGGATTCTGAAGAAGCCGTTGCAATGCCCCGTATCGCTACGGTTTCTTCAGGAACAGAGCAGTAAGCCATGGAACACTGGCGCATCGATGGGAGGATGATCGTATGGGACTGCTCTTCGGCCTGATCGGGCATCTGTTTGGCCTGGTGTTCGGCTTGGTATTCCTGGCCATCACCCTCGTGGTGGTGACGCTGCTTGGGCTGGTCTTTATCTTGGCCCACGCGCTGTAACCGGACCTGATCGGCCAACGCCGCCACAACGGGTCGCCCTGCCTATCCTTGTGGAAAAGGTCAAGCGACCTGTTGGCGCCCAAGTGGGGCGGCGTCGGCCTGGTTAGACGTCCGCGACGCTGCCGTCGGCGGCCCAAGCGCCGCGCGGGATGCCGACAAGTCGGGCCGGGCTGGCGGCCACCGCGTCCTCGTCCAGATCGACGCCCAGGCCTGGACGATCCGGCACTTCCAGGTGGCCGTCGCGAACCGCCCAGGCCTCGCGCAGGACGCGGTCGCGATAGGGAGCGGAGCGCACGAACTCCAGGATCTGGAAGTTGGGGATAGCCATTGCCAGGTGGGCGGCCGCCGCCGTGGACACCGGCCCCTGCGGGCTGTGCGGAGCCACCTGGACGTAGTAGGCTTCGGCCAGTGCGGCGATCTTCTTGCACTCCGTCAGGCCGCCGGCGTGACATAAGTCCGGTTGGATGACATCGACCAGCCGCCGCTCCAGCAGGGGCACGAAGTCCCACTTGGTGTACAGGCGCTCGCCTGTGGCCAGGTCCATCTTCGGGCCGGCTGACCGCACGCGCGCCAAGCTCTCCAGGTCGTCCGGCTGCGTTGGCTCTTCCAGCCAGTAGAGGCGATAGGGCTGCAACGCCTCCATCAGACGCACGGCGGTAGAGGCGCGGCTACGGCCATGGTTGTCAATCATGATATCGACGTTAGAGCCGACCGTCTCCCGCAGTCGGGCTACGCGCTCGGCGAAGGCGCTGATCTGCTCCTGCTCCGGCAGCGCCGCGTCGCCGGCCCAGGCCCCCGTCTTGAACGCCGAGAAGCCATCCGCCATGTCCCGCCGCGCGTCCTCCACCATCTCGTTCGGGTTGTAGATGCCCACGTGGGTGTACAGGCGGATGCGCTGGCGTGTCGGCCCGCCGAGCAGCCGGTATACCGGGACACCCCAGGCTTTGCCGCGCAAGTCCCATAGCGCCTGGTCCAGCGCCGCCAGCGCCGAGCTCAGCACCACGCCGCCCCGCCAGAAGCCGTGGCGGTAGAGCGCCTGCCAGTGCAGCTCGACCGCGAGAGGATCCTTGTCCACCAGCGACTTGCCGACCTCGTGGACAGCCTTCTGGACCGTTTCCTCCTTCCCTTCCAGCGTCGCCTCGCCCCAGCCGTAGAGCTCCGTGTCGGTGAGCACCTTGACGAACACCCAGTTGCGCGGCGCTCCCCAGGTGATGAAGGTTTGGACATCGCGAATATGCATGCTTGTGCTCCCTTCCGTCTCATTTCGTCTACCCTGTGCGCGCCTCTGCGTTACTGCGCCGCGTCAAGATCCGCTCCGCGCCTGAGTCTGCGGAGCCTGAGAAGGGTACTATAGAGGCCACCGCCTGATGAGACGCCCCGGCCTGGGCGGCGCGACGAGGAGCAAGCAGTGCGGACGCGATCTCCGGACACGCATCCTGACGCCGAGCGCGCGCAGGTCGAGCTGTTCCGGAGGGTTGGGCCGGCGAGGAGATTTGCCTTGGCGCGCTCGCTGAGCCTGGCCACGGCGCAGCTGGCGAAACGGGCTATTCGCCGGCGGAATCCGGAGGCTGCTTCGGCGGAGATCGAGGCGATCTTTGCAGCTAGCCATTACGGTCGCCCAGGGGGGCGAGACTTGTACGCCAGGAACCAGGGAGGCAATCGCGTGGCGCCCTTCGATATCCTGGCGGCGTTTGTTCCGGTGGCGGAGGCGTTTCACCAGATCGGCATCTCCTATTACGTCGCTGGGTCGGCTGCGAGCGTCATTCATGGCATCTCCCGAACAACGCTCGACGTCGATCTGGTGGCGAATCTTTCCTCGGCGCAAGTCCAACCGCTCGCCGACCAGCTGCAGGACGCCTATTATCTGGACATCGCGCACATTCGAGAGGCAATCCAGCGGCGGTCATCGTTCAACCTCGTGCATCTGGAGACGATGGTAAAAGTGGATGTCTTCGTTTCCAGGAACCGCCCCTATGATCGCGAGATCTTCCGAAGGGTCCGTCCTGAGTCGTTTGAGGAAGGCGACAGTGGCCGTCAGTTTCCCGTGTTGGCGCCGGAGGATGTCGTGCTGACTAAGTTGGAGTGGTACGAGCAGGGGCGCCACGTCTCGGACCGGCAGTGGACCGACGTGTTAGGGGTGCTGCGCGTGCAAAACGACGCACTTGATCTCGCCTACCTGCGGCACTGGGCAGGGGAGCTCGGCATCGGCGGATTGCTCGATCAAGCCCTGTCACGAGGCGGACTGGTTGGGTAGCCGCGGCGCGAAGCCGCCCGAGCTGACGCTGTTGGCGAGGCCGGCTGGTGCGGGGATGGTCCCCCCGGCCCCCCAATGCTGGGGGGAGGGTAGCCAGCGCAATGCCGTCCCCAGAACGGTTCCCACCCGCCGCGGAGGTAATACCCGAAGGGATGAGCGGTCTCCGACGAAGCCCTCCCCCCAGCATTGGGGGGCCGGGGGGACCATCCCCGCACCAGCCGGCCTCGCCACGGCTACGCTCACTCCGCCGCCATTGCCGCCGGGGCGCCTCTGGTGGTCTGGCGCAGCGGCCGTAGCAGCAGCGGTAGGAAAATGGCCGGGATCGTCAGGGTCGCGGCGATCCAGTAGACGTCCTGAAAGGCCAGCGCGGATGCTTGCTGCGCCACCTGCTGGGCCATTTGCGCCAGCGCGGCGAGGCGCGCCTGGCCCAGCGACTCGCCATGGCTCACGAGGGTGGCGGTCAACCGGTTATAGAGCACCAGGGTGGCGGGGTTGTGCAAGCTGAACTGACTGAACAGGTCGGACTGGTGGATCAGGCGTTGGGTTTGCAGCGTATTGGTTAGGAACGCGAGGGCGAGTGAGGCCACCACGTTGCGGGCCACGGTGATGAGCGTGCTGGCGCCGTTCAGCGCCGACCCCGTAATGCCCTGTAAGGCGACCGTATTCGTGTTTTGCGCCATCCAGGGCAACGTCACACCGCGCAAGATCAGCAGCGGCAGGACGCCGGCGAAGGGCGAGTACAGGGTCGACCAGCCGCCGATCTTGTAGGTGTTGATAACCGTGATGAGGGCCCCGAGGATAATGAGCGTGCGCGGGCCAACTCGGTTGTACAGGATGCCACCGGCAATTGTTCCGACCATCGCGGCGAGGCCGAGCGGGAGCAGGAGTAAACCCGCTCGGTAAGGGTCCAGCCCTCGCAGACTCTGCAGGTACTGCGGCAACAGGAAACTGGCGCCGAACAAGCCCACGGTACCGATCCAGATGATCAGATTTCCGGCCCAGTAGTTCCGGAGCTTGAAGAGGCGCAGGTCGAGCAGCGGACGCGCGGTGCGCAACTCGATTGGAATAGCCAGCGCCAGCAAGCACAAGGCGAGGAGGATCGGGCCGGAGACGGTCCGCAGGGAACTCCAGCCGTCATAGGCCAGATTGGACACCCCGTAGAGCAGCAGGGCGAGTCCGGAGCTGATGATGAGGAAGCCACGCAGGTCGAAGGGCAGGTCGCGCTGGATCGGCGACTCCCGGAGGAAACGAATGCTCATGAGCACGGCGACCACGCCGATGGGCACGTTGACGTAGAAGATCCAGCGCCAGTCGACGAACTCGACGAGGTACCCGCCTATGGTGGGGCCAATCGCCGGGGCGAAGAGGACGGGGATGCCGAACAGACCGTTGGCCAGGCCGCGCTGCTCCGGCGGGAAGGAGGCGAAGACGAGGGAGAACGTGAGCGGGAACAGCGCCGCGCCGCCCGCTCCCTGGAGGATGCGGAAGACGATTAGCACCGGCATATTCCATGCCAGGCCGCACAGGGCGGAGCCGACGGTGAAGGACGCCAGGGAGAGGATGTATATGCGCTTGATGCCGAAGCGGTTGGCGAGGAAGCCGGACGAGGAAACCACCACGCCTGCGGCCAGGGTGTAGCCCGTAGCGACGTAGGTGGCCTGGTGCAGGTCGGCGCCGAAGACGGCCTGGACCTTGGGGATGGCGGTGTTGACGATGGTGCTGTCCAGGATGCTCATGAAGGCGCCGAAGATGCCGGTGACCAGGATCAGCCACCTGTTGGTACCCCCGGCGGCAATGGGACGGTTGCGCATCGTCGTATCCTGCTACTGCACGTGGATCTGGACTTCGACCGAACTGCCCAGGACCAGCGGCAAGCGGCCATAGTCGACGGCAATCTTGACCGGCACGAGCTGGGTCACCTTGGTGAAGTTGCCGGAGGTATTGCCCTGCGGCAATGGCGAAAAGCTGGCGGCGCTGGCGCGATTGACCGCCAGCACGCGACCCGGCACCGTGGCGCCCAGCGAATCGGCGTGGACGTCGACCGCCTGACCGACCT
>CALBSQ010000208.1 GCA_937967325.1 uncultured Chloroflexota bacterium | reverse complement strand
CGGCATCATCACCCTTCTGCCGCTACCGTCGTCCGGCGGCAAACTGCCTCCGCCGCAGACCTTCTACTTCAAGATCCCGCCGAACGCCCAACTCCTCGACGCCTGGGCTGGAATCGCCGGCCGGCAGTTCAAGCTGCGGCACTGCCTGAATCCCGCCGGCCAGCCGCTCGTGCTTCCGCTGTTCGACGCGCGGCTCGATCCCGGCCTGCTGGCGGCGGCCGAGGCGGCGGGAATCGATCTTTCCAGCGTGCTCAGCGATCTCTCGGCGCCACTGCCGAACTACCGCTATGAAGTGCTCCACAACCAGGCGCAGAACGTCTGCGCCGCCGTGCGCGGCTACGGGGCGCAGCTCCTAGCGGCGCTGGAGAAGGCGGACGCCAATCACCTCGCGCTGCTGCTACCCACGCTGCAGCAGCAGCTCCTGGTGCAGGAGAACCAGATCTACCAGTGGCAGGTGGACGCGGCGAACGAACAGATCGCGGCGCTCGATCAGGCGACCGCGGTGCAGAACATCCGCGAAACGTTCTACACCAACCACGCGATAATAGGCGCCAACGACAACGAACGCACGTCGATCGAGTTGCAGCAGGCGGTGATCTCCGGTTACGAGATCCTAGCTGGCGAGTATCTGATGGCCGGGATTGCCTATGGCATTCCGATGTTCGCGGCCGGCGCCTCTGGTTTCGGCGGCTCGCCGGTGGCACACGCCGCCTTCGGCGGCAGGGACCTCGGCGACGGGGCCAAGGCCGGCGCAGAATTCATGAAGGCTCTGAAGGAGGTCCTCGATCGCCAGGCGAAGCTGGCGAAGCAACAGGGCGACTACGCTCAGCGCGCCGACCGCTGGAACGAGCAGGCGCAGGAGGCGCAGACCGAGAAAGAGCGCCTGACGCGCGAGCGCAACGCCGCCAACCTCCGCCTGCAGATCGCCCAGCAGCAGCAGACCGACCACAAAACGGCGATCGACAACCTACAGCAGCAGATCGACTTCCTCACCAACAAGTTCACCAGCGAGCAGCTCTACGATTGGATGATCGGCAAGCTGTCCGCGATCTACTTCCAGGCATACCGTCTCGCCTACGCCATGGCCAAGCGGGCGGAACGCTGCTACCGCTACGAGCTAGCGCTCACCAGCAGCGACTTCATCCGCTTCGGCTACTGGGACAGCCTGCGCCAGGGGCTGCTCGCCGGCGAGGCGCTGGCGCTCGACGTCATGCGGATGCATTCCTCGTACCTGGAGCTGAACGCTCGTCCCCGCGAGACCAGCCGCGTCTTCTCGCTCGCAAGGGTCGATCCGGTCGCACTGCTGACGGTACTGCAAACCGGCGCCTGCGATTTCAAGCTAGCCGAGACGCTGTTCGACGCCGATTATCCGGGCCACTACCAGCGCCTGCTCAGACGGGTGAGCGTCACGGTGGTCTATCCAAACCCCGGCCGGAACGACAACGTAGCCTGCACGCTGACGCTGGTCGCCAACAAGGTGCGCATGAGCACCGGGCTCAACCAGGGCGGCGGCGATCCCTACGCCGAGGGCCCCCCCGGCGGCGACTCTCGCTTCGCCTATCAGTGGGGCGCGGTCGAGACTATCGTCACTAGCCAGGCGCAGGACGACCCCGGCCTGTTCGAAAATCAGATACACTACCAGATTACCGACCCGCGTTACCTGCCCTTTGAAGGCGCAGGTGCGATCAGCGACTGGCACCTGGAGTTGCCGAGCACGAACGAGATCGACGTCACCGCCGTGGGCGACATGCAGATCCACGTCCTCTACACCGCGATCGACGGTGGACCGGATTTCAAGATTGCGGCTGTGACCTCGCTCGCCGGCGAGCTCCGCCAATCCCTATCCTGTCTCGCCCTGGCAGAGCTTCCTCGCGAAGCCGGTGCCCGGCAGCGACCAGGTGCTCGTCCTGCCCATCACCGCCGCCAAGTTCCCGCCCTGGACGCGCGGCAAGATCATCACCGTCACCGGGCTAACGGCGTACGCGCTGTCGTGGACCGGCGCCGCCTTTGTGCTGGAGCCTCAGGCTCCGCTGCCCACGGCCGGCGTCGCGCTGACGCCGCTCGGCGGCGCGCCAGCGCTCGTGGCGAAAGGCGCAGTGGGCGGGCTGCCCGACGGGCTGAAACCGGACACGTGGACCTTCAAGCTGCAGCAGACCGGCGTCCCCGACTTCCGCTCGCTAACCAGCGGGCAGATCGGCGACCTGGTATTGAAGATCGACTTCACCGCCGCCTAGGATGCAACAAGCGCCGCGACCTCCCGGCCTCTTGATGATCGTCGCGCGGCTGGTACATGCACTGGCACCCGACGCCATCGTGCTGTTCGGCTCGTACGCACGCTCCGCGGCGCGGCCGGGCAGCGACATTGACATGCTCGTAGTGGCGCCCTTCTACGGCCAGGTCTCGCACCATCTGCGCCACGCGCAGCACCTGGTCGCCGGATGGTTCCCGCCGGTTGACCTGGTGCTATGCACGCCGGCCGACGTGGCAGCGGCGAAGGCAGGCCAGGCGCCATTTCTTCTGTCGGTGCTGGAGAGCGGGGTTACGGTTTATCTCCGCCCAGATCCATGTGGGCGTTGCGGTCCTTCAGTCACCGTGTCAGGCCATGAGTAATGGAGTTGTACCAAATCGTCTGGATCGCGCTGTAAATGGCTTGGCTCCCCAGAGGGGAACCGACCAAACCTGCGGCGCCATCAGAAATGGTTAGTATTGAAAATACACAGTACACTATGCCCCGTCCGGGACGCTAGTGGGTGAGTTCAATGACGCACCAGCGCACCCTTAAATACCTCGCTATCGGCCTTCCTGCGTTAGTAGCAGTAGTTTTGATCCTCTACCTGTTCTTTCTCATCGGGCGCCTAGAATTCGGGACCATCTCTGACCCAAGCCCGACCACGGCTATTGCTACCACCATCTCGGCACTTGCCACCATTGTTGGCGTAACTGCGGCGATCGTCGCTGGATATTTCGCGAAAAAGCAATGGGAGACTGCGAAACTCCAATGGAGCGCTACGCTAGAGGCCGCCCGACGGGAGGAAATTCGCAATGCGCAAGAAATACACGCCGAATTGCTTGACGCGTACAACCAGGTCAAGACCGTGCGGCGACATCTCAGCGCTATTTTAGGTGTAGAGTCACGGAAGGAGCCTAGTGACACAATCCTGAAGATCTCAATCCTAAAAAGCGACTACACAGAGCAAATCAGCATACTTAACGCGGCACAGTTGGTTTTTGAGATATATGCTAAGCGCGCTAAGGCCAATGGATTGTGGTTTTCGAATCCTCCAGCGACATTGCTGGCAGTGCTGGCAGTGGAGCTGGACAAAGGCGAGAAGTACCTGCACCACATCGCCGTTGATGAGTATAAGAGGAAGCTCACCAAATTTGATAGCGCTTCCAGCACGTTAGACCTGGGGCAACTACCAAAGCTTGCCGGATTCATACACGAAGAATCCAACAAGTACTTCAATGAGCCCTTCGGGGATCCCACTGACCGCGCATTGGAGCAACTGGAGAGAATATTCCGCGGGCCAAGCAACCAATAATACCAAACCTGTCTGACGAAGACGTAATTACATGCGGTCCTCCCTCTGGAGAGACCGGTCATTTACGACACGATGCAGCCGGTTTGGCACTACGGGCCAGGACGGAAACGGGCGCGGAGTCGGCGTTTTCCGTCCTACCGCGTCTTCGCGCGTGATGCGTTTCCCAGTGAATCGCGCCCAAACACCGAGAAGCCACCATTGGCCCCCGGATCGCGCTTCGTCCGCTATGCAAACGGTCTCTTACCTCGACTTTGGCCCCTCGTGATCCGCCAGGCGGCATAGGGGCAGCGCCGGCCCAACCGAGCAGATACCGCACAGGTCTGCCCCAAACGCCGTACAGCGTCGCCGCATGGTTCGACATCCCACGCCCGGATCGGCGCTATACTGCCGCGCATGCTGACGCCGCTATCGATTGTCCTGGCCGGTGGGGCGAACTCGCGCTTCTGGCCGTTGCGCGAGAAGTCGCTTTTGTCGATGCTGGGACAAACGTTGCTCCGGCGGCATCTGATAGCGCTTCACGAGGCGGGGATCGACCGCGGCATCATCGTGGCCACGCCGGAGAACGCCGAGCAACTGGCCGCGGAAGCCGTCTCCGCGGGCGGGCCGGCGATGCGGGTCGTGGTGCAAGGGGAGCCACGGGGTATGGGCGACGCGATCCTGACGGCCTTGCGCGCCGAGCGGGACCCTGAGGCGCAGCCACTCTTGGTGACACAGGTACACGACGTCTTCGGCGGCGCCTTGCTCAGCCGCGTAGTCGACACCTTCCGGCGCGATCCGTCGCGCTCCTACCTTGCCGCCTACAAGACCCGCGCCTATTTTCCCGGTGGCTATTTTGCTCTTGATGGCGAGCGAGCGACCGGCCTCATCGAAAAGCCCGGCGCCGGTAGGGAGCCGAGCGATCTAGTGAGCATCGTCGTCCGCCTTCACCGTGACCCCGTCGGCCTGCTGCGCGCGCTGGAGGCGGCCTATGCCGCCGGCGGCCCCGACGACCACTACGAGCGCGCGATTACCGTCCAGATGCGCGCGCACGAGCACGCCGTCGTCGTTCACGACGGCGCCTGGGCTGCCATCAAATACCCCTGGCACGTGCTCGACGTAGCCGACATGCTCCTCGGTCAGCTCGGGGCGCCTTCGGTCGCGGCCGATTGCCGGATCGATCCGCGGGCCAGCATTCAGGGACCGGTGCATATCGAGCCGGGCGCCCGGCTCTTCGCGGGCGCTCGTGTCGTCGGACCGGCCTACGTCGGTCGAGACGCCATCATCGGCAATAACGCGCTGGTTCGGCACTCCTGCGTCGAGGCGCGCTGCGTCGTCGGCTTCGGCAGCGAAGTGGCGCGTAGCTATGTCGGACCGGATTGCTGGTTCCACACCAACTACGTCGGCGACTCCGTCATCGGCCCCGGCTCCAGATTCGGCGCGGGAGCCGTCACCGCCAACCTGCGGCAGGATCACCGCACGGTGCGCTCGGTCGTGCGCGGCGAGCGCATCGACACCGGCCGCGACAAGCTCGGCCTGATCTGTGGCGCTAGCGCTTCCTTCGGCGTCCAGGCCGCCACGATGCCGGGCGTCAAGGTGGGCACAGGCAGCATCGTAGGACCGGGTATCGTCCTCTACCGCGACGTGCCGGACGGCCGTCGCCTGCTGTTGCGCCAGGAGGTGGACGACCGGCCAGTTTCGCCCTGACGGCCGCCGGCACAAGGCACAGGCATTCGCCGCGTCAACGTCCGCTCCGCTGGACACAGCCACGACCAGGGATTGATAGCCTTATGCCTGTCGCCGCATCGGCGCCACTCGTCGCCCCGCCGGCTATCGTATTGAACCAATCTTCGACGACCTGCTACTAACCTGTTGTTGGGCGGTGCTTAAGGTCGGGATTGGATGGGGCAATGCTCCAGTCGCCTGGGTCGCGCCTCATCGCCGCTTGGCAAGGGAGCGTTGTGGCGCCGGGTCCGGCGGAGGGGGCGTCCGGCGTGGATGTCGCGCTGGTGCGCCAGATGGCGGACGGCAACGAGATTGCGCTGGAGCGACTCTACGACCGCCACGCTCCCACGCTCCTGGGGTACCTCATCGAGCTGACCGGCGACCGGTTGGAGGCGGAGGAGGTGCTCCAGGACACCATGGTGGCGGCCTGGAAGTCGGCCCGTGCCTTTGCCGGTCGGTCCCAGGTGCGCACCTGGCTGTTTGGCATCGCGCGGCGCCGGCTTCGCGACGGCCGGCGCCGTCGCATACTGGAAAGGGCGCAGGATACGGAGTTGGGCGATCTGGACGGCGACGAGTCGAGCCCCGAGCACACGGCCCTGGTGCGAGCGGAGCTGGCTGACCTCACCACGCTGATCGCCAGTCTGGGGGCGCTGCAGCGCGAAGTGCTGGCGCTGGCCTTCGTCCACGAGCTCTCCTACGCCGAGATGGCGGACGTGCTCGAGGTGTCGGTCGGGACCGTGAAGAGTCGCCTGAGTAACGCCCGGCGCGCGCTCCAGACACTCCTGGCGGAGCGGGAGGAGGCAACGCAATGAGCGACAAACGGCGGCACGCGGAGGTGACGGACCTCCTCGCCGCTTATGTCAGTGGCGGGCTCGGCGAGGCGGAGCGCCGAGGCGTCGCCGAGCACCTCGACCAATGCGCCGAATGCGCTCGCCAGCAGGAAGAGTGGGTGGCGCTGCGTGAGGCCGTCCGCGCCCGGCAACCGGCAGTGAGCCTTCACCCGGCCCTACTGCAGAACGTCCGGCTGCGGGTCGCACCGGCCCGCCCGACCCCCGATCCACGCACGCTGCTGATCCTGCTCATGGCCCAGGCGCCCCTGGTTCGGCAACAGATCTGGGCAGCCTCCGCCCTGGTGCTGACGCTCGGCTGCCTCGTCGCGCTGTCGGCAGGTCGCGGCGGCGGCTCCGTGCTGGCGCTGCTCGCGCCGGTGGTGGCCGCCGTGGGGGTCGGCTTTATCTACGGTCCGGGCAACGACCCGCCGCTGGAGCTCGCGCTGGCGACGCCGACATCGCCGCGTCTGATCCTGCTGGCCCGGCTCACGCTCGTCTGCGGCTACGATCTCTTGCTCGCCATCCTGGCGTCGCTGTTGGTCGTCGGGATGGGACAAGCGCCCGGCAGTCTGGCCCACCTGATCTCCCTGTGGCTGGGCCCGATGCTGCTGCTGTCGGCGCTCAGCCTGTGGCTGTCGCTCTGGCGTGGACCGGCAACTGGGGTGCTGGTGGCGCTGGCCGCTTGGGCGGTGCGTGTAACCCTTCCCGGCGAGATGGCCTACGCCGACTGGAGCGCGGCTGCTCAGCTGCTGGCGTGGCTGGAATCGACCAACGTGTTCACGCTGGGCGCCGCCGCCGCCATCGCCGCGGCCGTGGTGGTCTGGCTGCCCCGTCAGGAGCTGACAACATGAGTCTGGACATCTGGCGGCACGAGCTGCGGCGGACCGGCTGGCAAGCGCTCGTGGGACCGCCGCTCGGCCTGCTGGCCGTAGCGCTGCTTGCCTTTCTAACGGAGCACTTCGGCAATGCCAAGCAGGTCGATCGCGTCCTCAGCGCCAGCCTGGATCTCCTTCCCCTGGTGGCCGGGCTCGCCACGGCCGGCGTCATAGTTGGAGATGATGTGCTAGAGCTGCAACTCAGTCTGCCGGTTCCGTTCCGAGCGACCATCCTGCGCCGGGTAGCGCTGGAGCTCGCCTGGATGGCCGGCCTGGCGCTGACCGTGACCATCGCGCTCGCCGCTAGCGGGCGCCTGGTCTGGCCGCTGGGGCTGCCGGCCGACCAGCTCATCTGGCTGGCGCCGCTGCTCTGGCTGGCGGGCCTGGCCGCGGCCGTCACGCTGGGGTTGCGCGCCGCCGCGGCGAGCAGCGCGCTGATCGGCGCCCTCTGGGTGGCGGAGCAGAGCTTTTCCGATTTCTTCGCCGGCACGCCCTGGCTGCAAGCAATCTGGCTGTTCCTGCGCCCTACTGCCAATGCGCCTACCTCCTGGCTCTGGAATCGAGCCATCCTCGTCGGCCTGACTCTGGTGCTGGGCGGCCTGGCCATCCGCTGGCTCGGCCAAGGCGAGCGTCTCCTGGGTGGAGAGTCGTGATGCCGGCGAACGCCCTGTTTTCCGGCGTCTTCAGCTACGAGTTCCGCATGCAAGTCCGGCGGCGAGCCGTTTGGATCGCCGCCGGCGTGCCGGCGCTGCTTACCGCCGCCAGCGTTGCCTCCGGCCCCGCCCTGAGGGATATGGGCCCCCTGCCGCCCGCCACGCTGGTCGCAACCGGGGTAGGCATCGCCAGCTACTTTCTGCCGGTGATGTTTGGCATCTTGATGGCGGACCGGCAGCCGCGCGATCGCCGGCTGAATACGCTGGAGCGGGCGTCCGCCTGTGGGCCAAATACCTGGGCGCAGCCATGGCTACCGTCTGCGCGGTGGGAGCCGGCTATCTGCTGGTCACGGCCACCCTGGCGATCGGTGTTGGGGAGCCGTCGCTCCTGCCGGCGCTCTTGCCTGTGTTGCTCCTGGTCGTGCTGCCGGGGCTGCTGTTCGTGGGCGCCTTCTCCATCGCCTGCACCGAGCTGTTGCCCGTGCCTTTATATTCCATCCTTTTCACCGGCTACTGGTTCTGGGGGAATATCGTACCGCCCAGCCGGATGCCGACCTTGAGCTGCACGCCGCTCACCCCGATCGGCAAGTACGCCTCCATGGCCTTCTTCCACGCTCGCGGCCAGGAATGCGCGATATGGCGATCCTTGACACCGGCGCTGGGCATTGTGAGCATCGCCTCGCTGCTGGCCGCCGGTTGCCTGGCGCTGGCGGTCACGCAAGCATACCTGCACTGGCGAGCGGCCAGCCGGTGAGCCGCAAGACGTGTCGGCCCTGCTCAGGTCGCCGCTCTCATCATCAGGAGGGTCATATATCATGCGGCATGTCATTCTCGGCCGGCCGGGTAGGGGCAGGTCTCTGTGCCTGCCCTGGCTCACACCGCACCACACGGCGTTGTCGAAGGCAGGCGGCGCGGCAGCGCCAAGCAGGGCAGGTGAGCTAGGGCGGCATTGACCAGGGCAGGCACAGAGACTGCCCCTACCGGCTCGTTGATTCGGCGTGATCCGTTCTTTGGGTGGCGCCAGGCGGTCCTGGGCGGGATGGCCCAATACAACGCAACTGGCCGATGAACAGGAGTGTGGAGACAACCATGGAAGTTGCCATCAGGGGGCTCAGCAAGGTCTACGGCGGCGGGATTCAGGCGCTGCGGCAGGTGAGCCTGACCATACCCACCGGAATGTACGGGCTGCTCGGGCCTAACGGCGCGGGCAAGACGACGCTCACGCGCATTCTGGCCGGCATCGCGCGGCCCACCTCAGGACAGGTTCGGGTCGGCCCCTTCGATCTCGCCACCAGTGGGGGGCGCCTCGGGACCAAGCGCGTGCTGGGCTATCTGCCGCAGGAGCTGGGTCTCTACCCGGACTTGAGCGCGGCCGAGTTCCTCGACTACGTCGGCATCCTGAAGGGGCTGGACGACCGGCCCAAGCGCCGGGCACGGGTGGACGAGCTGCTCGTGCTAGTCGGGCTCAGCGACGTTGCCAATCGCAAGTTGAAGGGCTTCTCGGGTGGCATGAAGCGTCGCGTCGGCATCGCCCAGGCGCTGCTCAACGATCCGCGTCTCCTGATCGTGGACGAGCCGACCGCCGGCCTCGACCCGGAGGAGCGCATCCGCTTCCGCACGCTGCTGGTCACCCTGGCCGGGCAGCGCACCGTGCTGCTGTCCACCCACATTGTCGAGGACGTGGCGCAAACCTCTTCGCGCCTGGCCGTGCTCGCGGCCGGCTCCGTGTTGTTCAACGGCCCGACGTCTGACCTGGTCGAGGCGGCGCGCGGCCAGGTCTGGATGATGGCAACGGCGGGCCCCCCGCCGGTGGGAGACCTGACCGTCGTTTCCGCCCTCAGCGCGGGCGCGGGCATGCAGTATCGCGTGGTGTCCGGCGCCAAGCCGGTAGCGGACGCGGAGCCGGCGGAGCCCACCCTGGAGGATGGCTACGTGGCGCTAATGCGCGGCTGGCGCTCGCCGACGCTGGTGGCGTGAACGCGGGCTCGTCCACCAGACGCTTGTGAAGCTTCATTGTTTATCTCGTCGTTTCCGGCGGGGTCGTGTAGGGGCTGGCCTTGTGCCTGCCCGATTACCCACGCCAGCCTCGGCTACTTATGGCTTGCTACAGTCGCGTCGCCTGCCGATAGGGAATGCCGCCAGGTTGGGGGTGCCAGGGCAGGCACAAGGCCAGCCCCTACACCAGCGGCGGCCCACGAAGTCGCCGCATTATTGTCTGAACCTCCGTTAGCGTCCGGGCGCCGGTCCGATGCCCGTTCGGCCCGCGCGGCGGTATCCTTTGAATATGATCGCTCCGACTGTCGTGCCTTCGGCGCCGGCGGATGGGCTTCCGCGGCCGAACAAGCAGGAGATTGACCTGTTTCTGCGGGCCATGCATACGCTGCTGCGCAGCAGCGGCGAGGTGCAGTTGCGGGCACTCTCCGAGATCTACATTGCCATGGAGTCGAGCTTGCACATTGGCGTGCGCGACGCGGAGCCGGACCTGGCCTGCATCACCTACGCCACGCTTCGCCTGCCATCCTGCATCCACCGGGTGCGCCACATACTGTTGGGACAGACCGAGGAGACGTTCCGGCGGCAGGGGTTTGGCGGGGTGGAGCGCTGGGAGGTCGTCGCGGCCCACGGCCGGCGCCGCAAGATGCACTTCGATGGCGACGCGACCCTCGCGGTCTTCATCGCCAGCCCGTCCGACGTCGACGACCTCATTCCGATGCTGCTCGCCTACGAGCTGGAGTGGAACAAGCTGCACGAGCGGCTCCACGCCGTTTCCGGCATCGACGCGATCCTGGAGAAGGCGGCCACCGGCGCGCTCCCCGACGAGCAGGAGCGGTTGGCGCTGCAGACGGCGGTGGGGGTCGACGCTGCCGGATGGGTCCGCTTGCAGACCATTTGGGATGGCCTGGTCTACGAGCGGCTCCGTGACCTGGCGCGGGCCAAGAAGCATTTCGGGGTGCGCATGCTGGGCGGCTCGCTCAACGACTTTCGTCGGGCGCTGCACGTCTGGTGGCGACACCTGGAAGACGGCGCCGGGCGCGACGATTTGGAAACGCGGCCGACGTATTTCGTCTCCAGCAACGCGCACTCCCTGATCAATCTGCTGAGTGGATTCGCCCGCGACCATCGGCGGGAGCTGCTCGACTACGTGCAGCGGCCTGATCAGGAGGGGCTGCAGCGGCTCCACGCCGAAGTGCAGAGCCGGCGGGCGCCGGGCGGCGAGGACAACTTCCTCTACTTTGCGCTGCGCCGCTATCTGACCGAGGGCAGACACCAACACGTGTCGGCGGCCAAGCGCGCGACCGAGCGCGAGTCCGGCATCGCTACCATCGCGGCTCACGAGGCCCTGCTCGTGGACGCGCAGGTCATCGAGCTGGGCCGGCTGCGACCGGACCGTCTCGATCCGCGGCTTCGGCTCCCCGGCCTCGACTGGCTGGCGGCGAGCGACGCCCTCATCATCAATGTCGACTACCCGCTCGGTTATGCCGCCTACCAGATGCTGCATACCGTCTCCTACCACACCAGCGTCCTGCGCGGACTCTACGTCATGGGCAAGGCCGCCACGCTGAACGGTCGGGTCGGCGACGTCATGATCGCCAACGTCTTCCAGGATGAGCATTCCGGCAACACCTACATGGTGGACAACGCCTTCATCGCCGAGGACGTGGCTCCCTATCTGGTGTACGGCACGGCGTTGGACAACCAGCAGGCCGTCGCCGTGCGCGGCACCTACCTGCAGAATCATCGCTACCTGGACGAGCTCTACGCCGCCGGCTACACCGTTGTCGAGATGGAGGCCGGCCCCTACCTCGACGCCCTCTACGAGAACACCTATGTGGAACGCTACCCGATCGGCCAGGTGGTCAACCTGCACAGCGCCCCCTGTGAGGTCGGCATCCTCCATTACGCGTCGGACACGCCGTTCAGTCGCGGCAACAATCTCGGCGCGCGCAACCTGTCCTTCTTCGGCATGGACCCGACCTACGCCTCCGCGGTGGCCATCCTCCGGCGCATCTTCAGCCTGGAGCTGGAACGGCTAGAAGCGCAGCGCGACGGCCGCTCCAGGCCGGGGCATCGCGCTCGTTAGGATTGCTCACCCGCCCGGCCGTGCCGCGCGGAGCGCCAAGACCGCCCGAAGCGTTTCCGTTCGCCATGTCGGGCAGCCACAGCCAAAGAAGTGCCGATCGTTCGTCCAGATGCCCGCGTCCAAGGTGAGCGCGAGCGCCACGGTCGGCCAATCTCTCTCGTCCGCGATGCATGCGCGAGCCTGCGCTTCCTCGTGAGCGTAGTGTTCGCTGCCGAGCACCGTCAAGGCATGCACCGCCGTCTCCCACGCGGAGGCGAGTAGTGAACTCGCTTCCTCTGGTGTGCGCGTGCCACGCCGAACCATCGCCTCGGTCCGTTTAGGAAGTTCGTGCTGTGTCTCACGCCAGGCAAGGTCGGTAATGTACAGTTCCAGGTCGGCATGAGCGATGAGCACCTGACCCCGGTAGTTCGTGAGCTGCCCCACGAGGATGTCGGCGTCCACGGCCAAGCGCATCGGCTAAGCGGGCTTGCTCAGGTCAAAAAGGTCTTGTAGCTCCTCGCGTGTTATCTTCCCATCAGCTACGATGTGCGCATCTATGATGTGATTAAGGCAAGCGAAGTCGACCTTGAGAGCAAAGCTCCTGAGCATGCCTGCCGTCTCGATGAGTCGTTGCGCAATGCCTCCTGAGGTTCCGTTTGGCGAGGAATCAATGATCTCGAGGGCTTGGTGCTGATAGGCGATGAGCTCCTTGATGGCAGCTACAATCGAGGCGGGGAGATCGGGATGCTCCTGGAGCAGGTTCGGCGTTTTCTCGACTAGTAGCTCTTGCTGGCGGATAAGATCGGCCACGGCCCCCGGCTGCTCGGCTACCTTGCCACTTCGGGCCAGCTCCAACATCGCTCTGGTCAGAAAGACCTGTTCGCCCGCTACCCCTTGTACGATTGGCATCAGCACCGCGTCGCGTTGGATGGTGTCGCTTTTGACCTGGCCGTTGTCGGCGCGCGGTTGTGTTACTGCCAAATCGCGCCTCCCCTCTTGACCTGACAATACCCTTGCCGCGCAAGCGGGGCATTGGTCCCGTCTCGCCGTTCGCCGGCGAATCCGCCACGCGAGCGCCGGTGGATCAGGATACATCCTACCAGGCTGGAATCGCGCTCGTCTCTGGGTAGGGTCATTCATCTCAACGGGGCACAGGCCGTTGCATGGGTACCGGGCGGACAGCTCCTCCCAGGCTCAAATTGGACGGGCGTGCAGCGCTCGACTGACATCGCCCTGGCTCATCAGGCGTCCTCGAACTCGTAGGTGCTGAAGTGCAGGGTGCGGCAGTTCTCGGTGACGATACGCACGACGTGCTCCGGCGCCCCCTGGGGAATGCGGACGCTGATCTCCAGCGTCACCTCAGCCTCGGCGCCGAGCAGGCTGGCCAGGTGCTGTACGACCTCCTGGCCGACGCTGCTCGCCTCGCTGGCCAGGTGTTTGGCATCAAGGGTCACCGCGCCGTAGAAGCGGCGCGGTGCGAGTGCCGTTGGCGCGGGTGGCGGCGGCGCGATGGCGCCGATGGCCGTGTGCCCGTCGGCGATGCGGCCGGTGCTGGTCACGGTCGGCTGGTAGGAGCCGGCTGGCGGCGCCGGCGGGGGCGGCTTTTGCGCTTCCATCTGGCGGAGGGCCGCTTCCGGCTTCACGAGCACGCTGCTGCTATCCAGCGTGATGCTGCCGCCCTCTCCGGCGAGGAGGCCCAGGTAGCGCTGCTGGCGCTCGTCCCAGCTCTGGGCATAGGCGAAGGTGTCGCCCTGCCAGGTCAGCATGGTGATGCCGGCGCGGATGCTGCTGAGGAGGACATCGCTATCTTTCAGGCGGGGCAGGTAGAGGTACTGGGCGAGATCCTCCCAGAGTTGGCGGACGCCGACATGGTCGCCACGCCAGAGGGGGATGCGGTCGAGCTGGCCGCGCAGCAGCGTGGGGGCGTAGGCGGTGATCAGCAGGTCCTCGTTGCGCAGCTTGCGACTGGCCCGCACGGCGAGTGGCTCATCGCCTTGGACGCCCAGCTCCTGCCACTCCACCGGTCCATTGGGCGTCTGCTCCGGCGCCAGCAGCCAGGTGTAGGTCTCGGGGATGCGCCGCCGTACCGTCTCGTCGGCCTGCTTGAAGCGGCTCTCGGCCTGGGCGCGCTGGAAGGCGTCGAGGTTGAGGATGTCCGTCTCCTCCTTGATCGACTTCCAGGCGAGATACTGTTGCGCTCCTCGAGTCAGCTCGGCCAGCCGCGCGCGGTCGGCCGCCAGGAAGACCACCATGTTGCGGAAGCGGCGGGGACCGCTGCCGCGCTGATCCAGCAACGCGGCGGCCGCCAGCCGGGCGGAGCTCTCCGCCGTCTTGGAGGAGTGGGACACATCGGGGTCCATGATCACCAGGCGCGCCTCCGCCTCGTCCGGCACTTCGGCGCTGGAGGGCGGGCAGGGGTGGACGCGAGCAAAGTCGCCGCGTGTCCTGGCCTCCTCGCGCAGGCGCCGGCGCAGCTCTTCCAGGACGGCGTCGGGCGACTGCTGCTCCGCCCGGTCTTGCGCCAGGCGCGTCACGCTGGGCTGGGTGGAGAGCCAGTAGCGCGTGCCGTCCTGGTAGAGGTGGGTGGCCTGGTCGGTGAGACGGCGCAGGGCGTCGCCGAAGGTGGCCACCGTCTCGCCGGGCTGGACGCAGCCCAGCTTGAGGCTACGATCGTCCAGCCCGCGCTGGCTGGTGTGCAGCGTCGGCGCGGAGCCGAGGTAGAGGGTGCGCGCCACTCGCCGGCAGGCGGAGTAGCGGCCGAAGGTGGTGTTCTCCTGATCCAGCCGCACCGGCAGGGCGCTGGGACCATCCACGTCGGTCTCGATCACCGGCACCCAGGGGTCGTCCATGTAGCGGGTCAGCTCGAACTGGACGCTCGGCTCATCGACCGGCACGCTGGCCGGCATGATCAGCACGCCGGCGTCCTGGCGCTGCCAGAGGGTGTGGATCACCCCGGCCATCAGGCGTAAGACGCCGCGGGTGCGCTGGAACTTGTCCAGGCTGGACCAGTCGGTGTAGAGCCGGTCGAACAGCTCGGGGTGGATGGGGTAGGCGGCCTTGATCCGTCGCTCGTAGCCGGCCTCGCGGCAGCTCGACGGGAACTCGCCGGTCTGGCCGCGGTAGAGGTCGGCGAAGGCGCGGGCGACGGCGTCGCGGGCCAGGAAGTCTTTGGGATCGGTGATCGGCTCGAAGAGGCGGCGGCGGACGATCTCGAAGCCCTCGTCGGCGCTGGCCGGCCGCCAGGCCGACTCCATGCGCCCGAAAGTGTTCTTGATGCGCTCCAGTGCCGCTCTGCCGCCCTCGCCGCCCACCTCGATGTCGGAGGCGGGGATGCTGGCCACCACCAGCGTCCCCGTCGTCTGGCGCGCCGCGTCGGTGAGGGCCTGGGCGAAGGAGAGGTTGGCGTCGAAGGAGCCGGCGGGCAGGCCGTCGACGCCGTAGAGCTGGCGGACGAAGGCCACCCACTCGTCGATCAGGATGAGGCAAGGCGCAAAGAAGCCGAAGAGGTCGCGCAGGACGTCGGAGCCGGGGCTGACGCCCGTGCGATCGGCCTCGGCCAGCAAGTCGTAGCCGTCCTTGCCGCCAAGCTGCCAGGCCAGCTCCCCCCACAATGTGTGGATCTCCGTGCCGTCCGGCGCGCGGTGCGGCTGGCCGGGCGAGAGAGCCGTGCCGACCAGGACGGCGCGGTCGGCGGCGGGCGGCTGGTGGACGCCGGCCTGCCGCAGCACCGGCTCGACGCCCGCCAGGTCGGTGGAGGGCGTGCCGGAGAAGAGGTGGTACAAGGCCAGCATGGAGTGCGTCTTGCCGCCGCCGAAGTTGGTCTGCAGCTCGACCACCGGATCGCCGCCCTGGCCCGATAGTCGCTGCAGGGCATTGCTGAGCAGGTGGCTCAGGCCATCGGTGAGGAAGGTGCGCCGGAAGAACTCGGCCGGGTCGCGGTACTCGCTGCCGCCTTCGCCCTTGTGGACCTGGCCCAGGTCGGCGGCGAACTCCGCCTGCTGGTAGTGGCCGGAGGCGACGTCGCGGTGGGGCGTCACGACCTCCCGCCAGGGACGCAACCCCGCCTGCGGCCGGCCTTCCACGGGGGCGACCGCCGCCTTGCGGCTCTCGTGGCGTACCTGCTCATCGTAGCGGCGGCGCAGCAGCTCCTGCTTCTCGCGCTCCGCCTCGGCCGCTTCCGGCGCCGAGATAGCTGTGAGCAGGCGGGCAATGCTGTCCAGCGCGCGGTAGGCGTCGTCGGTGGAGAAGGGGGTCTGGTGGGCCCAGCGGTTGCGGACCTCGCGCAGCTCGCTGACCAGCGTGCGCTCGTACTGGCCGAAGACGCGCTCGAAGACGGGCCGCCACTGTTCCCATATGATGGTCAGCAGGGCGGCGATATCGAAGCGGGGCGCGTCGGCGCTGCCGGCGTTGCGCGGGTCGCGCAGGCAGGCAAGGGCTTGCTCGGCCCAGCGCTCCTTGTAAACGGCGCTCAGCTCGCGCTCCACGAAGGGATGCAGCCCGGCCTTGAGCAGATCCAGCGCCGTGCCGACGCGCTCGTTATTGGTTACTGCCATGGATGGATGAACCTTCCTAGTGCGCTGACCGCGCGGCGTGTGAGGGCCCGGCCTCCTGTGCATTGGTTAGGGGACGTGCCGGCGGGAGAGTACCTGAGGGCAGGGTTTCCATGTGCTTCAGCAGGTCCGGCCCCAGCTCGTGGTCGTCCCAGAAGGCTGCCTCTTCCGCCTCCGTCGCGAAGGTGGGGATATGGTCGAGATCGTGTAACGTCAGTTTCTTGGCGCGGTTCGCGCGTGGCATCGTCGTTCCTTCATGGTGCGAAGCCGGGATCGATTTGTGTCGAGGCCGGTCGCGTCTGGCTAGCCGCTCGGCCATCAATGGCCGAGCTACGATCACGAAGCCGGCTCAAGCCGGCTGAGAGCGGGGTAACCGTGGCATAATCCTGCCGGGGATCAGGCACGGAAGAGGTTGTACGTTCCAGCTCCGACCACAGGGCACGCTCGGCATGGCGCCGATCCTGATCCTGCACGTAGCGAACAACCTCGGGCAAGTGCCGGCGACCGAACGTGAGGATGCCGTACTCACCTTGCCAGCGGAAGCCGTCCCCTTGGGCGGTACGGGCGAGAGCGTGGCTACTACTCCCCTTGAGCTGGCCTATGACCGTCGCTACGGCCAGTGTCGGTGGGGTCGACACGACCATGTGGACATGGTCTGGCTGCACGTCCAGCGCATGGACGGTGCAGCGGAGCTCAGTGGCCTTCTCCGTGAGCAATCGAGCAGCCACCTTTCGCGTGACCAGATCGGGGAACGGGCGCCGCTCTCTGGTCGCGAAGATCACATGGTAGTACAACTGCCAGTAAGACATGTCAACCGACCGTCACTTTCCCCACGCTCACGAAGCCTATCCGCTCGTACGCGGGCAGCCCACGCGACCACAGCTGTCCCACAGGCTCGTTTACTGGCGGGCTACGCCGTCGAAGCCGGACAAAGACAGCTACGACAACGAGCCCGGTTGCGCACCGTCCCCAGCCCCGTTTACGGGGCTTTGTGATCGTAGCCCGCCCGTTGACGGGCGGGAGGGCCGGCGTCATACCAACGTCTCCTGTCGTGGCGCTGCCGCCTGCACCTCCGCCAGTCGGGCGATTTCCGGCCAGGCGACGACGAGGCCGTTGTAGGCCCCGGCCTCGTCCTGCAAGCCGCCCTTACGCTCGCAGGTGACGTAGAGCCGGTAAGCCAGCTCGCGGGCCGTCTCGGCGGCGGAGCCGAGGCCTGCCAGCAGCGCGGCGGCCTGCCCTTCGCCGTCTTCCTGGAGGGCCTTGATCAGCCGTTGGGTCACCGTCCAGGTGCTGGGGTGCGGCTGGCCGTCAGGATGCCACGCCGCCGGCAGCTCCTCCCGCCGCAGCAGGCGCACCTTGCCGGCGCGAGCCTGGAGGATCCCCACGCCCTGCAAGCGCGCGACCGAAGTGTCCTTGGCTTTGGAGAGGGTCTCAGCGCCGCCGTAGTCGCCCTCGCCCAGGCCGTGCTGCTCGAACCAGGTGATCGCCCAGCGGGTGTCGCCGTCGAAGTCGCCCTCCTGCTCGCTCAGCACTTCATCCAGCGCCTGATTGATCAGCCCCAGCGCCGCCCGCACCGGCAGCGGCTTACCGCTGGGATCGACCACCTGGCGGTAGCGCGAGAAGACGGCCATGCCGGGACCAATTGCAGCCTGCTGCAGGTCCACCGGCGCGATGTTGCCCTGCTGGAGGGTGCGCAGGGCGTTAGGAAGCTCGCGCTTGAGCGCAGTCAGGAACTCGCGGCGCGTGGCGGAGGCTGAATCTGTCGGCCGAGGGCGACAGACGAGCACGATGGAGGAAGCCAAGGCGTTAGTGCCGCTGGCAACCATGCGATTGCTCAGTTCACTTCGCATTGGCCAGGTGCCGTTGACTGCAAAGCCCGCTCGCAGCAACCCTTCCAGCATCGTTGCCCAGCCCGTCGAGGCAACTGCCGTTCCCGCTTGACCGTTTTCATCGCCGGAGTCATCCTCTGCCTGCTTGAAGGCGTAGTACACGGTAAGTGGGTAGCCAGGTGCCTGTGTCCCGTGCATTCGTGCGAAGGCGTCACCCAATCCCCGCTCGAAGAATCGTTCTGCCCTCTCCTTGCTCCCCGCAAAGCGGTAAGGCGTGGCGATGAGCTCCTTCTCCTTCGGTACGAGCATCGTGGCGAAGAGCTGCGGGTAAGCATCGCGCAGTGAGCGCCGCAGCCAGACGTAAAAGAAGTCGGATAGGTCGGCGTAGCCGATATTGTCGTAGTACGGTGGGTCAGTGGAGACGATCGGGTATGCCGGTCCCATGACCCCTTCGGTTGCATCGTTCTGTCGTACTTGACCGGAGGCGGCCAAAGGTAACTCCTGAATGACCTTGCCGATCCACTCCAAGGCGCCGCCGAAGTTTCCTGTGGACTCGCTAAACGCGTTGGCCTCGGCGTAGTCCCATGTCATGGGTATAGCCTGACGTGCGAAGGTGTTGCGGACCTTGACATATCCCGCGTCCCAGGAACAAACTGACGAACTTCGGTCCACCAGGCGATCAACCGCAAACGCTAGGTAAGTCGCCAACGCGTCCGCGTAATCTTGGGCATCTGTCAGCCTTACGGCGTCCGCCTGCGCGCGCGCCCGCGCTTCAGCAACTAAGTCGCTGAACGTCGTCAGCGCCACGAGCTGTCGACGTGTAAAGGCATCTCCCCAGGCATACATTCCATACATCGGAAGCCGATCGACGTCGTGACTAGGGGTAGTTACCCCCTCCTCCGGTTTCCATGCTGGCCGGGCAGAGTTCGCGATTAGAACCTGCTCGTCCGTGGCGCGCAGGTAGAGACGCGCTTGCTGCCCCTCCGCCACCACGGCCATGAGCTGCTGGCTCATGCGCCCTGCTTTGCCCTCGGCGCGAATCCAGTCGAAGGGGACCGGTGTGTCGCAGACGATGCAGCGGGCGCCGCGCCGGTTCACCGTGCCCTCCGGCGCTTTGCCGCTGCCGGTCCGCACCTCGAAGCGCACCGTCTTCGCCGCCTGGTCCACTTGCGGCTCGACCCAGGCGGCCTTGCCGGGCTTCGTGGAGAGGGCGAAGGAGCGTACCAGCGGCATCTGGGCGCCGCAGGCGGGATTGGGGCAGCGCACGGTGCGCGCCCAGAGCCAGGCGATCACGGTCGCCTCGCCCTGCCCGCCGGGCAGCTTCACCTTAGGGTAGAGGTGGCCGATGCGGCGCTGGGCCTCGTCGCGCATCCAGCGGCCGTAGTAGCGCACGTCGGCCGCCAGCCCGGAGGCGCCGGGCCAGGCCACGCCGCTGCCGATACGGGCACGGTCCTCGGGGTTGACCGGCGGCTGCCCGGCAAACTTGGGCGGGATCTCGATCAGGGCCTTGGTGATCAGCACGGCCACCGGGTTGAGGTCGCTGCCGTAGGCGCGCAGCCCGAGCCGCTGCGCTTCCAGGGGAATGGAGCCGCCGCCGCAGAAAGGGTCCAGCACGGGAGGGGCGTGCTCGATGAGGAACTGGCGCACGGCGTTTGGCATGAGCGGCGCCGGCAGGCCCTGGTCGCGGGCGACGGAGCGGGCGATCTCCCGACGTGCCGCGTCCAACACCTCCTGGTTGTTGGAGTTCTCCCAGAGCACGAGCTGCTTGATGATGTCGAACAGCCGCTCCCGCTCGCGTACCTGGTCCGCCTCGGTGGGGAACTCTTCCGGCACCGCGGAGGGATCATCGACCAGTTGGCCGAACAGCACGGCCCGGCAGGCGGCCAGTGGACGGCGGACCCACCACAGGTGCAGGGTGGAGGGGTGGCCGTGGCGGATGCTCTTCTCCCGCGCCGAGGCGGCGTTGATCTCCGCCAGGGGCAGGGCGACCTCGATCAGCTTCTTGCGGTAGGCGTCGGTCACGTCCGGTATTCCACCTCTCCTGCTGCTCCCTTCTACCATTTCGAAGTCCGTAAGCAAATGCGAAGGAAGGGTGCCGTTGGGCCAGCCCGGCAATGATCGAATAATCGACGACCGCGCCAGACCTCGACGCCACTCCATCAGGTACAGTCTATCGTTCATGGAACAGGCATCTCGATACCCTACCGGCGTTCATCCGCCGCCCGACGGCAAGGCGTCGAAGCGATCATCCTCGCTTGCACAAGCGCAAGGCGCACGCTGTTGCGCCAACCAGATAATCTAGGGAGGATCACAGCCAGCGCGCGAGCAGACCAGCAGGGAAGCGAATCGACTCTTGAGGAGTGATCTTGAGATTTGAAGGCGAAAAGGGGTAGCAGTCCGGAAAGAACTGATGGATAACGGTCGCTTCTCAGGCCAAAGCCTGACCCGGTGACAGCAGCTGCCAGCGAACTACCGATCGGCCAACCTACCCCGATGCCGATACCAGCAAACGATCGGAGTACAAATGACGAACTATCAGTCTGCCCCTTGTATCGGTACCGTCACGCCTGCTTGGTGAAGTCGCTGGCGCGCGCCATCGGATTGAGAGCCTAACTCCGTGCTAACATATGTGACCGCAGTTCGCGTCGAAGGTTCTGTGACCCGAAGGGCAACATGAGACTTCTCCAGGTCGACGTTACCAAGCTTTTCGGTCTTTTTCACCACACGATATCCATCAATACGACCGACTCCATTACCATCATACATGGTCCCAACGGGTATGGTAAGACCATAATCCTCCACTTGATCAACGCTCTGTTTCACTCCACCTTTTCGGACCTCCGATCTACGCCATTTCATACGTTCACGCTAACGTTCGACGACGGTTCCCGGCTGGTCGTGATTCGCGAGGTCAAAAAGGACAAGGACACCAATATAACCGTACAGCTCGCATCACGAGGGATGGAAACCGTTTCCTATTCACCGCGTCTGCATACTCGGCCTAGTGACCTTGAGTTTCCGCTCGGGATGATCGAAGACCTCGTGCCAGACTTGGAGCGTACAGCACTCTCATCATGGCTACACCGAGCGACCGGTGAAGTGCTCGGTGTTGACCAGGTAGTCGAGCGCTACGGTCAGCTATTCCCCCCTAGGCACCGAACGGCGGTGCCAGAATGGCTTGAAGAACGCACACGAACTATCCCTGTTCGAATCATCGAGACGCAGCGACTGCTCAGCTCGCAGTCCGCCCGGCGAACTCGCACCTACGATCGAGCAGCGCAAATGATTCCCACGGTTACCGCCGACACCGAGGAGCTTGCGGCAATCATCCAGAGAACGTTAGCTGAGTATGGCACTCTTTCCCAGTCGCTTGACCGTAGCTTTCCGTCCCGCGTTGTACGCGCCAGCGAACCAGCAGAGTTGTCTAATGAGCAATTGACAGTCAAATTGCGTGAACTTGAGGAAAAACGTACTCGACTGACAGAGGCGGGACTTCTAGACCGAGACAACGATCCTAATTTTGAAGTACCCCAGCACGTCGAAGATAGAACCCGCGGTCTTCTATCCGTGTATGTTAGCGACACCGAGCAGAAGCTAGGTGTTTTTGACAATCTTTATCAGAAAGTCGAACTTCTCCAACGAAGTATCAACGATAAGTTTCACCACAAAACGCTATATATAAACAAGGCGGCCGGCTTCCTCTTCCGATCGGATGACGGTACAACACTCGCCCCGACTAATCTATCCTCCGGCGAGCAGCATGAGCTTGTTCTGCTCTATGAACTCCTTTTCAAAGTCAGTCCTGGGTCTTTAATCATGATTGATACCGATCCCTCCTGATCTTGCCGTATAATTGGGGCGGATCGGGAGGGGAG
>CALBSQ010000207.1 GCA_937967325.1 uncultured Chloroflexota bacterium | reverse complement strand
CATGTCCACCGCTCCGAGCTTCTTTCACCAGTGGATCATCAAGCGCCTTGTCTTCCAGTTCGACCCGCAAATTGACCAGCGAGCAATCGGCCTGACCATGTGGTCGCCCATCGGCCTCTTTATGCCTGGCTGCGACCCGGTGCAGCCGGATGTCCTGATCCTGCGGCAGTCCGATGTCACCCCAGCGATCTTTCGCGACGGCCATATCGTCGCCGTTCCAGTTCTACTCGTCGAAGTGCAATCTCCCAACCATCCGGCGGTCGATACCAGGGTCAAGCGTGCTGCCTATGCGAGCGCGGGGGTGTTGGAGTACTGGATCATCCGTCCCAAAACCCGCGACGTGCTGGTCTGTACGCAACCGGACGCTGAACTGGCCGACTACGCGCAGGCGCGGTTGTTCGTCCCGGGCACGGAATTAGTGTCACCGACCCTACCGGTCAGATTCCCTGTGGACGAACTCTTTGCCGGATCACCGGACACGACGCTGTAGATTCCGGCGGGAGCAGAGCAGCGCCGCCGCCCGGCCGCGTCGCCGCGGTTCACGGCGGCAATGTATTGCTGTAACGGCGCCGCCGGGTCGGTTTGCGCCGCGGCGGTCGCGGTGACGGCGAATGATGGCCTCAGGCAGCCCGTCCACGCTGATCGGCCCTGTCCGCGGAGTTGAAAGACATGACGTCCTCCGCCCATTCGCTAGTGGGGGATGTGGCATTCCGCGTTTGGTGCAAGGCGACGTGGCAGTCTCCGCTGGAAGCTGCGTGATTACCAGAGCGATGAGGATCAATCACATGCACTGCTACTACTGTGATCAGATCAGCGCGGCCGACTCGGCCTACGCTCCGCGCGACGCCGCCTTTGACCAGGGATCGGAAGCGCCGCGTTGTCGCTGGCACTGGCGCTACCGTTGTGACCATTGCGGTAGGCTCGACCACTTCATGTCCCGATTCTACTGCCCTCGATCCGGCCGCCTGCTCTGCCGTGAAAGCGGCGAGGTCCACGTGGGGGAAGGCGACTTCTGGGCCTGGCAGTACTGGTGGGAGATCGTCTGTCCGGAGTGCGGTCAGCGCCATCCCTCGCTGGACCGGGCCGAGTCGCTCGGCATCCATCCCTGGCAGATCCACCCTGCCGCCGAAGCGACCGGGCGCTGGCTGTCGGATGAGCCGTACCTCGTCCGCTACCCGGTCCGGAGGCTGGCCAGGGCGCCGGAGGCGTCGGTCACGGATGCGGACGTCGACGCGGGTTGGAGCGCCAACGCCGATGTCTGGGATGCCGGATACGACGAGCACGGAGATACAAACCGCCGGTACGGCAGCGACCCGGTTTTGCTCGCATTTCTGGGCGAGGTCAAGGGAGAACGCGTGCTCGATGCCGGCAGCGGCGCCGGCTATCTTTCGCGACTATTAGCAGGGCTCGGCGCGCGCGTGGTCGGCGTGGAGAACGCCACTCGCTTCCATGAGCTGGCGCTCGAGTACCAGCAGCGGGAGCTGCGGGACGTCGAGTTCCATCACGCCTCCATCTCCTCGATGCCGTTCTTGGACCGCGCCGGCTTCGACGCGGCAGTCGCCAACTATGTCCTCATGGATGTCCCCAACCACACGGCGGCGATTGGGGAGATCGCACGCGTGCTCAGGCCGGGCGGCCGCTTCGTCTGCGCGATCTCGCACCAGAGCCTCGACTTCTGCTGGCACAAGCCGGCGCCGGATTCGCCGCGGCCGGAAGACCGCGCCGGAAGCCGGGACGACGACTACTTCGTCCGCCGAGCCGGTCTGATCCAATGGGGCAAGCTCAAGCCGTTCCTCAGCTTCCACCGGCCGCTGCGCGACTACGTGGCCGCGTGCAAGCAGCATGGTCTGGAGCTGCGGGATTTGGAGGAGCCGGAGCTATCCGAAGAGGCGGAGCGTACCTGGCCGGCCTACCGGTTGCGCCAGGAACGGCGTGTGCCCGTGTCGTATGTGCTGAGGTTCGTCAAGCGCTGACCGCCGGCGGCAACACTGAGGCCTCATTGCTCAGGCGGAATACCCAAGTCCTTGCAGATTTTCGCTACCAGAGCCGAAGAGATGTCATTGTGCCTTGGTACCGCGGTCGTCTTCCGGTTGTTCGGATTCCAGAAGACCGAATGCTTTCCGCCCTCCCGTAACAGCTCGCAGCCGTGCGATCGAAGATGCGCCAACAAGTCAAATCGCTTCACCCTGCAAGTACAAATTCCTCGCGGATGACGATCTTGCCTTCTGCGTCCTGTCGGGCTAGGTAGCGATTGGCTTGCAGGATAAGTTCCACCGCCTCCTTAAGGTTCTCCCGAGTCTCATCTAGCGTTCGACCTTGAGTGTTCGCTCCGGGCAGCTCCTCTACATAACCAATCCACCAGTCGCCATCGCGCTCGAACGCGGCTGTGAATTTACCCATTCCTTCTCCTCGTCCGGCATAGATGTCTACGTCCGTGATTGCCTGCACGCAACTGAATTGCGGGTACATCCTTGTTTCATCAGCCCCTGGATGCGCGTGGAGGGCCATGCCATGATACACCGGGGGCGGCTCCGGTAGAGGCGACAGGTCACGGCAAGGGGGATACGAATGACTGAGGTAACGCTTGGTGTTGGGGTGATCGGCGTAGGGGTGGGCCGGGGCCACATCGGCGACTATATGCGCTGCCCTGAGGCACGCCTGCTCGCCATCTGCGACCAGGATGCCGGACGCCTCGCCACTGCCGCGCAGGAGTTCGGCATCGAGTCTACCTACACCGACTATGACGCCATGCTGCAGCATCCCGGCCTGCAAGCAGTGTCGATCGCCCTGCCCAACTTCCTGCACGCACCCGTCGCGCTGGCGGCGCTGGGAGCAGGCAAGCACGTGCTCTGTGAGAAGCCCCTCGCGCTCAACGCCGTACAGGCGGCGGAGATGGTCCAGGCAGCTCGCCAGCGCGGTCTCACGCTTATGGTCAACTTCAACTACCGCTTCGGCGACGCCGCCTGGATGATCCACCGCGCCGTCGAAGCAGGCGAGCTGGGCGACGTGTACTACGCGCGCACCGGATGGCTGCGCAACCGCGGCATTCCGGGCGTGGGAGGTTGGTTCACCACCAAGAAGCTCTCCGGGGGCGGCGCCTTGATCGACCTTGGCGTCCACCGGCTGGACCTGGCGCTGTGGTACATGGGTTACCCGCGGCCGGTATCGGTCTCGGGCGCCACGTACGGCGCCTTCGGACAGGCGCTGGCCGCCCGCCAGGGCAAGACGTTCGACGTGGACGACCTCGCCGTCGGCTTTGTCCGCTTCGAGAATGGCGCGACGCTGGCGCTGGAGGCGTCGTGGGCGGGCAACAGCGAGAAGCGCGAGGACATGTTCACCTACGTGTACGGGACCAAAGGCGGCGCGGTCATGCGCAACACGGGCGAGGGCTACGACTTCGAGGCGCGGCTGTTCGTGGAGATCGCTGGGACGCTCCAGGAAGCACGGCCCCTGGCACGACCAGAAGGATTAGAGTCGGTGCGGGACCATTTTGTCCGCAGCATCCTGGCAGGTCGAGAGCCGATCGCCCCCGGCGAGCACGGGCTGACGCTCATGCGCATCATCGACGGTCTGTATGCTTCAGCCGAGAGCGGGCGCGAGGTCCGATTGGACGTGCCGGCATCGTGATACCGGGCGACGCCACTTGGCTACGCAGCCACGAAGGCCGTGGAATCTCGCCACTGTCATCCTGAGCGCAGCGAAGGACCCCCGGCATCGCCGTCCCCGCGGCGCGGGCCGGCAGGCGGCTGACTTCGTATGCCGGGGGTCCTTCGCTGCGCTCAGGATGACGGGAGGAAAGGTGATCCGGAGTCGCCGGACGTACGGCGAAGCGCGGTTCCTCGCGCCGCCCTCCGGCGCTCAGACGTCAAAGAGTTCCTGAAGGTTGCCGCCGAGGATGGCGGCCATATCGGTCGAGCCGA
>CALBSQ010000206.1 GCA_937967325.1 uncultured Chloroflexota bacterium | reverse complement strand
GGCGGTGCGCCGCCACATTGTTATGGGCTGTAGACCAGGCCATGAACAACACTGGATGGTCGGTAACGTTTTCCGTCCACAGCGTGGCCTGAGCACCAATCCAACGCCACTCCCGGCCATCCTGAAGCAGCTGGGCAGCGCCGAAGTCGTCGCCCAGGCCGACCACGAGCGGGGCGGGCGCAGCAGTCACGACATAGGCGGTGGACTGCGCGTCGTGGTAGCGTTCCACCAGGGTGGCCGGCAATCGCTGGATGAAGCCGGCGCCGCCATCGGACCAGCCGAGACCGATGTTGCTGAAGGAGGGGCGGTAGGAGGTGTTGTCAACGGTGACCGTCTTGACGCCGAGCGCGGCCCAGGACGCTGGGTTTGTTGGGTTGAGTATGTCCTCCAGGTTGCGGCGCAGCGCGTCCGGTGGTGTGCCGGTGAGCACCCCGTTAAACAGGCGGTGCCGGTGAACGTCGTAGGCGTAGAACGCATACAGCGGCGTGGCCGCCTGGTCGGAGGCGGCTATGGGGTACTGGGCGACTATGCCGGTCTGCGCGTCGGACTGGGCCGCCAGCCAGCCGTACAGGGGTGGCGCCGGAAGCAGCTTGACGTAGCGCCACGGCGGAACGTTGCTATATTCCAGCAGAAGAGCAACCGCCAATCCTATCCCCACGGCGTTGCGCCAACCGGGCGAGCGAATTCGCCCCAACAACCGCCAGGCACCGATGGCGGCGAGGATCGCCACGCCGAGCTGGATGAGCATATCGATGCGCGAGGTGGTACGAATCTCCGGCAGGACGGCATGCGCAAGATACGGCGGCGTGAGGACGTGCAGACGCCCGAGCACGAACTCCGGAGGCAAGCCGAAGATGACGCCGGCGCCGATGCACACACCCGCGATGGAGGCGAGCGAGCGCGCTGAAGCCTCCGCTCTTGCCACCTGCCCAGGCCTCGCGTGGGCTGACGACGCCACGGCCGTCGTTGATCTCGCCAGGCGCCGTCGGTGCGCCAGCCACAGCAAGCCGCCAGTCGCGAGTAGCGTTGCGACGTAGCCAATCATCGTGCTCTGCTCGGAGACCGTGTCCACGCCAAGATGATCGTAAAAGGCCTTCCGGCCAAGTGGCCCCAGTACGGGATTCTCGGGAAAGGGCAAGAGGAAGTTCCACCAGCGCAGCGACAGCCGGTCGACATCGCCGATCGAACGCATGAGCGTCTGCGCGCTCTGACTCGCTACCCCAGTCGATGCAGTCGCAATCAGGAGCGGCAATTGGGTGGGCAGGACGACCACGACGATCGTCAGCAGCGCCACAACCGCCCAGCCAGCCCTATGGAGAATGCCGGACCAATCGCGGCGAAGGAGCCGTGCCAGCAGGAGGACAACGAACCAGCCGGCGGCCAGGACACCAGCGAAATAGCCGACGTAGGGATTGTCCAACTCCGCCAGGCCGACGACGATGCCTAGCCCGACGGCGAATCTGACCTGGCGTCGCTCGCGGAGCGCCAGCAGCAGCGCACATTCGATCACCAGCCAGAAGCCATCCAGGAGAATGAAGTGCTCCTGCGCCTCGGCGAGGCGGATCGGACAAAATCCGTAGATCAATGCGCCGAGCGATGCCGCCGGGCTTGGCAGACCGCGGCGACGCAAGAACCCATAGGTGGACAGCGCGGTGGCGGCCATACCAACAAAGATCAGCACGTTGGCAGCCCCGACCGGCGACAGGACGTGGGCGATCAAAGCGCCGGAGTACCACCAGAGCGGATCTGCCGAGGCGCCGACATCAGGCTGAGTGAACGGCGCGCCGGTGAGGGACGGCAACGGCGCCAGGAGTCCACCGGACTCGCTGGCCTGAAGAAACTGGGCGATGCCGGACGGGGCGCCGACCCCATCGTTGCCGATCCCATACAGCCAGTCGTTCACACGCCCGACAACAGGCCCGAATAACGCAACTGACAGCAACAACAAGCCTGCGACGCTGGCCGAATCGGCGGTATGCCGTCGCACCCAGCCGGTCAGCACTCGCAGGGGCGATCTCCCGGATGCACGACCCCAGCAGGCCATCAGCAGCGCGTCATTCGATTTCAGGAGGGTCGACGCCTCCTAGGCAGCGGCAGCGGCGGCACGCAATGCCCGGATATATTCGCGTGCGTGCGGGGTCACGCACGCGTCACCGAAGCGGCGAAGGCAGCCGATCATAGCTCCACGTGCAAGCAGGCAACGATTCGACGCATTCCCGGCCGAGCTCCGCGACCTGCCGCCGATCAAGTCCCCGACGTAGTTCGCCGCGGCACCTGCGGTGCCGGTCGCCGCACAAACTTCGTTCCTGCCAGACCCTTCGCCCCCGCCGCCACTTGCGGCGCCGGCTTGCGCGGCCCTGGTGACCGTCCCGGCACCTGCGGAGCCGGCTTGTGAGGCAATGCTAAAGGAGTGTTCGTATCAGGCATCTATCCGATTCCTCTCTTGGATCCGATTCCTTTTTCCGCGATGGCAGTCGGCCTGCTTCCGCGGCAATAGATCCGACTCACATGATCACGGCGGTGATGTCGAAGATCACATCGACGCTGAAGTTGTCGGCGTGCAGGCTGATCTGGCCGGCGGGACTGACAACACTGAGGCGGGACACGACGTTGTTAGCCAGGAATGGTGTCACCGGGAAAGCGGTGATACTGCTGGCCAAGGGGAGTTGCGCGTCACCCGCGAAGACGCGCACATTGATGCCGCCACCCTGGTCGGTCACGGTCAGGTTGCCGATGATGCCCACCGCCTGGGCCGGGATCGTCTGGCCGTTGAAGCTGATCCCAGCCACCGGGAAGGTAACCGTCTGGTTGGCTGGGAGGGGGATGCTCCGTGCGGTGGCCGATGGCTGGTTGGGCCGGGTGTCCAGCAGGCGAAAGGGGCTGGCAAGGAAATGGATGGCGCCGCCGGTGAAGCCCGATCTTACGACCGCGACCTTGTTGAAGACACTATTGGTTGTCGCAGTGCCGTCTGTCACGGCGAGAAACATGTCGCCGTTAGAATCGCGAATCTGCTCGCCCTTGGCGAATTGGCCGACGGGTGCTCCAACAAGGCCTGGAAAGGGATTTTGCAAGAAGCGCCCACCCTTCAATGGCCCACCGGCCTGGATATCGACACCACCACCGCTGAATCCAGTTACGCCGAAACCAACGTCCGATCTCCCGTACACGCCAAAGCCGGCGTCAGTGTTGCTAATCCCTACGATGCCGCTGCCGCCAGCGGGCCCCGTTGCCACGATGGCGGCGAAGTCCAGAGTCGTATTGGCGGGCACCGGCGTAGCGGAGTTGTCCAGCGAAAAGAGGATCTGGGGAGTCGCGCCACTGGCGGCGTTCAAGGATGTAGTAGCTGCGCCGGTGTTGACGGTGTCAATAGTGAGGGGGCCACCGGCCGCTTCAGCACGCTGGGTCGCGCCAGAGAGATTCCCCTCAGCAGCCAGAAGGCCGGCGCCGACAACCGCGGCCGCGCCTGCACCCACGCTTTTGAGCAGCGAGCGGCGGACGGTTCGCAGACGCGATACGGATGGAACAGCAACGTCCGACACAGCTTCTTCCGCGCAGGGCTCCGTTCGTGATCCGCCGGGAGCGTCCCCCGCAAGTTGCGCCAGGCGCGCTTCCATGCGCTCCAGCGCGGCTTGTTGTTTTCGGATTATTTCCCAGAGTGCGCCGATCTGGCTTTCGGGAACCAGATCCTCTGACCGTTGGGCTGACATGGCTTCCTCTCCTCTACCGTCGAGAACGTGCGATGCATACCGCCATTTCTCAGCGTCCGACATTCTCGTGCGGGTAGTATAGCCATACCACCTGGGGGTCCCAGGACCGGAATCACCCGTCAGGGGGAATGCCACGCAACAGCGGGTGCCGCTGGGCGACAGCGATAGTTGCTCCGGCAACGACGGCACGATCCCACCCGTCCAGTAGCGCACTGCGACGCGCCGGAAACCGTAGTCCCCACCGGGACAGGCAAGGGCGCGCCGGGGTGTTCCGGCCCGCCCTCGCCTACACAGCCGGCGACGGTACGCACTACATGATGAAGGCGGTAATGTCGAAGATGACGTCCACGCTGAAGTTGTCCGCCTGCATCTTGATCTTTCCGTCACTGCTCAAGCGTGTCAGCACATTGTTGGCAAGGAACGGCGTGACCGGAAAGGCCGTGATGCTGCTCGCCAAGGGTGCACTTGCCAAGTCCCCGGCAAAGACCCGCACGTTGATCCCTCCACCCTGATCGGTCACCGTGAGGTTGCCGATGATGCCGGTCGCCCCGGCCGGGATACTCTCGTTGCTGAACGTCACCCCGGTCACTTGCACGGTGACCGGGGTGTTGGCCGGAAGCGGCGTGTTGCGGGAGGGAGTGGCCGAGGGCTGGCCAGGGCGGGTATCCAGCAGGCGGTACGGGCTCGCCAGGAAATTGATGGCCCCGCCAACAAAGCCCGACTGTATCCTTGCCACCTGCGACCAGGAGCCGGTCGACAACGGCGGACCAACAGAGATGAACATCTCACCGTTGGCGTCGCGGGCCTGCTCTCCAATGACGAAGCTGCCCGGCGGCGTGCCGGCTCCTGCCTGCAAGCGTTGCAGCAGGATCCCGGTCCCATCCGCCGCGAGGTCGATCCCCGTTGCGCTGATGCCGACGACCCCAAAGCCCAGATCCGACTCGCCTCTCACGCCGAAGCCCATAGCCGACGGAGCGCTGTCGAAGCCGTAGACGCCAATGGTGTCAGGGGGGCCCTGGCCCTTCACGCCGGCGGCTGTTGCCAAGGTGGAGGTCGAATGGGAGTTGTCCACCGAGAACAACACATCGGCCGTGGCGCCGGTGTCGTCATTGAGCTGTGTCGTCGATTTGCCAGTGTTTATCGTGCCAATGACCATTGGGTTCGTGTCGGCGGCCTCGGCTCGCTCGGTACCGCCGGTAGCCTGCTGGCCCGCCGCGAGCAGACCAGCGCCCATCACGGCAGCCGCTCCCGCGCCCACGCCCTTGAGGAGCGAGCGGCGCATCGCCCGCGCTGCCCACCCCTGGGTGTCACCATCCGCCTTACTATCGGTCGCTACAGCGGCCGTGGCGACTGGCGCGACCACACTGGCACGATCGCTGCCGGCACGATCCTGAGCAAGGTGCGACCTAAGATCACCGAGCTCACGCTGCTGCTGCTGCACCAGATCCCACAGCGCCGAAAGCTGCTCCTCAGTCGAGCGCGCCGACGCTCCCATCGCGCCCGCCAAATCTCCTGATCGATCCGACATGCTGGTCTTTCCTCTCCCGACTGGTCGAACTTGCGCTGGGAGGACCGGCACCGCCCGGCCACGCTCCCGACTGGCGCGTAATCAAGCCGGACGGTTCACCCAGCTCGATGAACCTGAGCATACACTGTCGGAACTCGGACAGCTCCCCGAAGCAACCTATTTTGGCTACCATCCGGGAGATCCTCGGCCATCACCACACCGTGCGCGTACCGCCATCGTGCGGATGTGCCCGTCAAGAACAAATCGCGACCATGCAAGGGATCATATGGGACGCCGCTCTTGCGCCGCGCCGAACCCACATCATCCTGCGCCACTATCGAGGCGAAACCTGCGGGGCGGCGTGCCTGCCTTCCAGCGAGCGGGGAGCTACCTGCGGTGCCGGACGTCGGGTTGCTCCCGGCGGGAGAATTGGGCTCGGCGTTGCCGTGGGCCAGGTCGTGATGCTGGAATCTGGGACCAACGCCAGGCTCATGAACTCGCCGGCCGCGATCTGGGTCACGCCAGCCGAGCCGGGGATGGGCAGTGGGTGAGCGTAGGGGCCATTGCTGGTACCCGGTCCCTGGCACAACTGCCCCATCGAGTTGTATCCCCAGGTCCGGAGCGTGCCATCGGCGAGCAATACCAGCGTATGGAACAGCCCACCTTGCGCCGCGCTCACCGGGCCGAGGCCTGCGACCGGTTGCGGTGAGGCGCGATCCTTGGTCGTCCCATCGCCCAGCTCCCCGTAATAGTTGCTGCCCCAGTCGCGCAGCGAGCCATCTCCCAGGATAGCGAGGCTGTGGTAGTAGGCGGCGCTGATCGCCTTCACGCCGCTCAACCCCGGCACCTGCGCAGGCGTCGGCTGGCTGTAATCAAATGTGCCCAGGCCGAGTTGCCCGTGGGTGTTGTTGCCCCAGACCCAGACGGCGCCGTCGTTTCGCAAGGCCATCGAGTGCTGCGTGCCGGCGCTCACCGCCACGACTCCGCTGAGTCCGGGCACCGGCATGGGCGTAGGATACGATTGCGACGCCGCGACGCCGTTGCCGAGTTGCCCCTGGCCGTCCCAGCCCCAGGTCCAGACCGTGCCGTCACCCTTGAGGGCCATGAAGTTGGTGCCACCGGCGCTGATAGCGACGACACCGCCCAGCCCCGCCACCTGGAGCGGCTGCCAGATGGTATTGCCGTTGGCGTCCCGTCGATTCTGGTCATCGGCGCCCCACGTCCAGACGGTACCGTCGGCCCGCAACGCCATGGCGACGTAGTATTGGGCGGAGATAGCGACTATATCGGTGAGATCGGGGATCTGCACGGCACGGTTGGTGAAGAACGTGGCAGCGGGGCTGACGCCGAGGTCGGCCATGTCGTTGTAGCCCCACCCCCAAACGGTTCCATCCGGACGGATCGCCAACGCAAACAGGGTGCCGGCCGCCATAGCCGCCGCGTCGTGCAACCCGGAAAGCGCGACGGACGAGTAGATGGTCACCGGCGCACTGCCTTCGGAGTACCAGTCGCCGCATTGGTAGGGAGTGCCGGAGGACGCACCGGCGCCGGCTGGTCGCGCCGCCGGCCCGAATGAGCAGGCCATCACGACGAGGGCAGTCGCTGCCGTCATACTTACCGTCCGCCGCAGCCAGCGCATAGAAACCACCTCCGAACGCTCCGCTCGCGAGAGGAGCAACCTTACGAAGTTGGCTCCCTAGCAAGGTACGTGCCGGGACAGGACGAGCAACGGTCGCCACTTGTGGTGGCCGGCAATCCTGCCTGCAGGCTGGCAGCGGCGGCGATCAGCCTATTTGCGGCGCTGCAGCGCGCGGGGCTGCTGATCGCGCCGGCGCGTGTGCCGACGACGAGGACGTCACCTGCGGAGCTGGGACTCGTGGAGCCGGCGGTCGGGCTGGAACCTGCGGCGCGGGCGGTGGCGGGAGTAGGTGAAGCGGCGTCCCAGGCTGATTCGCGGCGCCGTCAAAATTGACGTTGGTCCCCACATAGGGTGACGGGTCCAGCGCGTTGTCGCAACTCTCCACAGGCAGCTTCAGGATCGCGACGTGGACCTGGGTGCCCTCCCCTGCCCATATCGGCGTGAACATGGAAGAAGGGGTCGCGAAGATGTCCCCCTGATTGCCGAGCACCGTGCCCGGCGGGTACGTCTGGTTGTCCACGAGCGACTGGTTGACGAAGGACTGGCCTAGCGTGTTAGTCGCGGTGTTGAACTGGCCCATGTCCGAATAGACGGTGTAGATCGTCTGGCCAGCATGTAACGGGTCAGCGAGCTGAACCATGACTCCATACGAGCCCGCCGGGCTGTTCGACAGCGTGGACGCCGGGTCTGGGCTGGTGAGGAAGCCGATAATGGTCCCTTGAAGCGCCAGGCGGACCGCCGGGCCCGGGCCATTCAGGTCAATGGTCCCACGGGGCGTCACCGACAGGTTCACGCCAGTGTTCGTCAGGCAGTTGAAAGGCGAGAACCCCTGGGAAGGATCCAGGAAGTTGGCGCTGATGAAACAGCAGGTTATGGAATCGAGCCGGAAGGACGCGTGGGTAGTTGCTGCCTGCACCGGGGAGGCGGGTCGTGCCAGCGACTGATCCCCCGACGGCCCCACGGACCCGTGGCCGGCTGCATCCACGGGTCCGATCGTGGCGGCAATCCAGACCAAGCCGAGAAGGACGACCGCGAGCCGTCGCATGCGTTGACCTCACAAACTAGCGTCCGGGCTGGGAGCCGGCGATAGGCAGGCGACACCGGCGCACTGCCGACGGCAACTATAGCAGCGCCGTGGTTGGGCACGCCCGAAAGTACCGCTCCGGGTGATGGCAACGCGGACGCGCGCCTCCTGAGGTGCTATCTGCTGCCGGGGCCAAGCGCGTACAGGTACTGGTCTTGAGAGCCGAAGTAGATGGCGCCATTGAGGCCGATAGCAGGGGACGAGTCGATGACGTTGTCCGTCTTGTACCGCCACTCCAGCGAGCCGTCGGCCCGGAGCGCATAGAGGTACCTGTCACCCGATCCAAAATACACGACGCCATCCGCGCCGATGGCAGCGGACGAGAGGAGCGGGAAGGAGGTGGCGCCGACGGCATAGCTCCACCTAAACGTGCCATCGAGACCCAGCGCGTACAGGACATTGCCGGAGCCGACGTAGAGCCCACCGTTGCCGCCGATCGCCGGCGTCGCGTACACGTTATCGCCGGTCTTGTATCGCCACTCCAGGCTACCGCCGGGGCTGATGGCATAGATATAGAAGTCGTCCGCGCCGACGTAGATCGTGCCATCGTTACCAATCGATGGCGAGGACCGCACGCCGCCTCCCCCTTCCATCTGGTGGCGCCACCTGGTTGAGCCGTCCGCGTTGACCGCGTAGAGGTTACGGTCCGATGAGCCGACGTAGATGGCGCCATCAGGGCCGATCGCGGGTGACGAGCTGATGCTGTTACCGGTAGGGAAACGCCAGGCCAGCTTGCCGTTTGGATGAACCGCGTAGAGGTAGGTATCGGCTGAGCCGAAGTAGATGGCGCCGTCGGCCCCGATGGCCGGAGACGAGCTGATCAGCCCGCCGGTCTGGAAGGTCCACTTGAAGGCCCCGCTCGGGGTGAGCGCATAGAGCAAGCCGTCGTAGGAGCCGACGTAGACGGTGCCGTCCGTGGCGACGGCTGGCGCACCGTAGATGATGTTGCCGGTCTGGTACCGCCACTTCACGGTTCCATTCCGACTGAAGGCATACAGGTAGTCGTCCAAAGCGCCGACATAGACCGTGCCGTCCGCCCCGAGCACCGGGGACGAGTTGATGCTGTTTCCAATCGAGTAGCGCCACTGCACCGTGGGCGCGTTGGGGCCTTTCGCTCCGCTGCTGCCCGTGTGGCGCGAATTCTGGTGGAACACCGGCCACGGGCCTCCCGTTTGCGGCGCGGCGAGGCGAGGCGCTGCCGGACGGGCCGGCACTTGCGGCGCAGCGCCGCGCCGCACGGGCGTGGACAGCGAGCCATGCGCCGCGCCGGCGAAGCCACTTCCGGCTGCGCCCGGCACATAAGGCGGAGTTCGACCATTGGAAACGTCTAGACCCAGACTTGAGGCGCCACAAAGGGCAGCGGACTGTCCGGACGCGGGCGAGCGGCCAAACGCCTCGACCGGATCGCCGCTGCAAATGATGCACGCGAAAACGAGCAGCGCCACGGTCACTCGTTGCAACACCGGCCCTCCCCACGGCCAAGGCCGGAGCGCGACCCCCATCGGCGCGGGCAACCGGCTTCTTACCGGCTGCTAGTATAGCAACACTACCAATCTCGGGTGGGGATGCTCGGCTCAGCGATCGTTTGACATTCCGGTCCGCCTTACCTCCTGGAGCATCGCCTCCATACGCTCGTAGATGTGCTCCGGGCTGTACCGCGCTTTTGCCTCGGCGATTCCGGCGGCGCAGAACCGCGCGTAGCGTTCCGGAGCGATTTGAGGCATCGTAGCAAGCTCACGCATCGCGCGAGCTAACGCGTTCGCCTGCTCGGCAGGCACGAGGAGTCCAGTTTCGCCATTGCGAACCGCATCGCGGCAGCCGGGGATGTCGGTACACACCACCGGTACGCCGGCCGCCAGCGACTCAACGCAGGCGTAAGGAAATGTCTCCCAGCGCGATGGCACGACGGCCGCGGTCGCCCTACCGTACCAACAGCTCAGGTCGCTTGCCGACAAGTGGCCAAGATAGCGGATCAACGGGTCGGCTGCCGCCGCGTCCTTAACCTGCCGAACCAAGCCGGGGTTACCCGACCCGGCAATTCCCACGGGCGCCGGGCACGCTAGCTCGCCATGCAGGATTCGAGTCGCGGCGAGCAGGACATCGACTCCCTTCTGTTCGCTGAGACGCCCGGCAAAGAGGAGGTACGGGGATGCCGGCGGCACAGTCTTCTCGACAGAGCTGCCTACTCGCACGGGAAGCGGAATAGCAAAGGATGGTTTCGTGGCGGCGAGACCGAAGTGCCGGAATACCGCCGGGTCGTGAGGGTTGGGGAAGTGACACGCACTCACCGACTCCAGCAGCGCCCGGTAGACCGAGCCAAGGTACAGGGCGTTGTGCAGCCGGGGGTAAAGTCCCTTCGCTCCGGGGTAACGCGGCGGCGTATGCACGCCGCACACGATAGGGGGCAGCGAGCTCCGGCGCGACCACAGCGCTGCAAGATCGACGAGCTCGTTCTTGGCATAGATTACGTCTGCGTCCCTTAGAAACAAGCGCTGTAGTCTCCCACTTGCCTCGTGGAGTGTCGCCGGCGCCAACGCCGTGCGAAGCTGTGCACTGCTGACTCGGCTATTGTCGTACCCTAGTGGCTGTCGGTACAGCGCGTTCATACCGACGTTGAGCAGGCGGTACCCTCGAACCCCCGTCGTTACCACAGAGACGCGGTGCCCTCGCCGCGCCAGCGCCGAGGCGAGATCGATCACGTACTTCTCGAAGCCACCAGCTTGGACAAGCCGCGCATAGGAGAAGAAGGCGATATGCACGGCTAGGCGCCGAGAGCCGGCGATGTTAGCGGCCGCGCGAACGAACCGCCATTAACCTGGCGCCGTGGCCAACACTGCTGGGCCCGCATCAAAGGTCCTTTGCGCTCCGCCGTACCAACAATCCTACTTCGAGCGGTTGGCGCTGCAACGAGGCGACCAAGTCGTCCACTGGTGAAAGGACCAACATGAGGGGTACCACCAACCGATGGTACCGCTGCCGCAACCCTGGGAAGCGCCGTCGGTTAGCAGGGCTGGCCTGCGCCGTTTCCAGGCCGCCGGCGAGCCGGAGCAGCAGGCGGAGAACCATCTCCAGCACTCGACTACCCACCGCCACGTACCGTATGGGCATGAGTCCGGCGCATGTGCATGCGGCGCTTATCGCACGCCGATCGTACCGCCGGACGTGCAGTGGATTTTTTTCGATGTCCTTGCAAGGTACGAGAACCACGGCGTAACCGTCCGGGCGAAGCACCCGCCTTACTTCGGCAAGCGCCGCCGCTTCATCGGATAGGTGCTCCAGGACGTGGGAAAAGACAACGAGATCGAACACGCCGTGGAGGAAGGGTAACGATTGGGCGTCGGCGACGACACCCTGCATCCGAAGGCTGGGACGGTGTCGCCGCAACATGGCAATTGGGGTCCGAATCGGCTCAACCCCGACCAAGGCCGTCTCTGATCGGGCAAAGAGCGCGAGATTATCGCCGGTGCCGAACCCAATATCGAGCACACGTTCTGGATAGGAGCCAAGCTTTCGCGTTAGTTTCCCGACTATCCGTGTCTTGTTACGCACCTCATAACTGGCACTTGCCGACTCGTCCGCATAGAGCGCCTCGTACACGACGCGATTCCTCGCCGCCACGTCCTGCGCGACTTTGCCTGCCTGTCCCACGGACGATCGGCCGGCTGCACGCTCATCCGCCCCATCTCGCCGCGATTCGGGCCGCTCCTCCCGCGCCATGTTAGCCATCGGTCCTTCCAGACCGGACCGAATGCCACGCCACAGCGCCCAGCGCGGCTATAGCGAGCAAGGATACGACCCAGGTAACATAGATGACGGCCTGTGGCCAGAACACTAACGACATCGACTGTTGTCCGCCGGCCGGCACGTACCAGCCATTCGCGTAGCCGTTGACTTCTCCTCGGCCGCCGGCAATCGGGTGCAGCGCCGCACCAATCGAGCGAAGCCAGGCCCCCAAGCCCCCGCCCGGGACAAGTACCCAGCCCTTGCTGTACACATCATTCAGCACTAGCCAGGCTGGAGCCGCCCGCGCCGGCAGATCAATCTGATACACCGTCGGGTTCGCCGACTGCACTTGGATCGGCGGTACGGCGCCGGCAATCGATGGCAACGTCGGCGAAGTCGGGACAGGCCCTGCGGTGCCCGTCGCCGGCTGGTCGGTCATCGGGGCGCGTCGTCCCGTCCCAAGCAACTCCACACGGCCATGGCGGACATCGGTCTGAAAGACCATCAGCGTGCCAAACACCGCTACTTGTTTCAGCGAGCGCTGCTCCTGCAGGCGACTGAGGAGACTGAAGCCTTCCGGCGCTTCCGCGCGATCGTGCGATCGTACGTCGGATCGGACCAAAACGTAGCGAATATCCAGAGACCCGAAGAACCAATCAGGTATCTGTTGGCTGGAATTCAAATCGTCGCTCAAGAGCCTCTCGTACGACATCTGGCCCGAACCGTTCAGCCAATATCCTTGGTGGACAGCCAAGGGCTGGAAGACGGGTGCCCGTAGCATGACCCCGGGCAAGGTGTCAACACCGTAGTACCATCCGTAGCCCATGTATTGGGTGGTATCGATGGGCAGCACCAGCACCGCGCCATCCAAGCGACCGACGCGCTCATTTAGGTAGGCGGACGCACGCATCCAATCATCAGGCACATGCACCTTGTTTGACAGGATTGGGAGATCACCGAGGTGGCGATCGAATACCTGTCCAGTTGCCAACGGAAAATTCGCCCCGAGCAACGCCGTCAGATACGCCAATGACAGCCCGAACTGGCACGCTCTCCGCGTCCACGGTGACCGGTCAAAACGACGCATCATCGCCGCCACCAGACTAAAGGTGTACGCCGTTTGAATGGACAGGCCGACGAGCAATGGCGGGACAAAATTGGTGTCTGAATCACGATAGATAATGAACAACGGCACATTTCGGTACAGCCACTCATTGACGCCGCCAAATGGTTCGTGCATGCCCTTCGCAAGGAAGAGAAGACCTAAATTGGCGAGGCTCAGCGCCAATAGGACCGGCGGCATCCGGCGATGACGAAAACCAGCGACAACTGGAGCTAGCCATGCCACAAATGCAGGAATGACAAGTAGTAAGCCCAGGGGGAAATGACTATAGGCAGCAGCATAATCCCCAAAATAAGAAGGCCAATACCACGGCGAATTCAACGTCGTCAGATTCAACAAGCTGTCTCGCGCCATAACCCAATCGAAGCTCTTGGGGTCAAGAGGTACCGTTATAGTGGAATGGCCGGGAAGGAAAGACACAAAACTCGCCTCACCGAGCCACCATAAGTTGCACAATAGCGCGAAAATCGCCCCAATAAACACACGACCTACTGTTACTAACGAGAAATGATAGCGTCGAGCGAACAGACCTAATATCGCCAGCGCCACCGCCGTGAGCCAGGTTGTAATATACAAGACCGGATTGGCGAAGCCGCGTGAGCTAGCAATAGTCACGAGCCCGAACAGAAACAGCGACAGCCCCCACCGCCTCTGCTGTGTAATAACCATGTATAGTATCAAACAAAGCAGTGGTGCAAAAATAAGAAAACAGAGCTGAACCTCGTCATGGAACATAAAAGTGGTATAGAAGTTGATGCAGTAAAATACGGCCCCACCAAAAGCGGCGAAGTGGCCGAAACCAAATACAGTCCGGAGTAATCCGACGAAAATTAAGCCGAGTGCTACATATGCGGCACCAAACCACACCTGCTGAGACGCCCATGCCGGTAAGTGAAATACCTGCTGTTCGAACACGCTGAGGGCCATGTTCGGCACATCGATAATAATGAAATTCAGACCACCAAAACTGTTCCCGCCGACGTTGTTAGGCAGGAAGTTCCAGATAAACGGAGCCTCTGCCAGCCATCGCCCCGGGTTGAGGAAATCAAAAGGAAATTCGTCACCTCCCATCAACCAAGAGCCGGGAAGAAACCACCGCCTCGGTAATGCGAGCATCAATACAGCGATGGAGACGTAGGACCAATGGGTTATCAACAGATCTCGCAGCGATCGCTGGGCAGTAATCGCCGTGCGTGTTTCTATGCGAACACCAGACTCAGCATGGGCCTGCGCTACCTGCATGACCGATCCCAGACATGCGAACAGCCTTGGTCGCGGGGCACGCTATCAACGATGCGCACCGCCTCTACGACATACCCTATAGTGTAATCCCGTACCTCGTCCAAACGATCCAGGAAGTGGGCGATGATTGGGAACCATATTCGTAGCAACGGGAAGAGGAGTGTGCGCAGTGGTATCAGGAACACGTCCCCACTGCCGGGTAACCGGATAACGCTTGGAAGACCCTTGAGCGTGACGGCGAGATTGATGAAATAGCCACCGACAGGCTCGAGTTGGACGATCCGAAAGCCGTGCCCCTCAAGGAGCCAACGCAACCCAAACGAGGTGTAGCGGTAGAAATCATAGGGCTTTTGGTGTTGAGACCAGGTCTGAGGGGTAGATAGGTATACCTTACCTCCCGTTTTCACGACACGCGAAAATTCAGCAATCACTGCCGCGGGATCGGGAACGTGCTCGAGCACCTGCAGGCAGAGGATCGCGTCGGCGACGCTGTTTTGCACGGGAAGCCTGGTCAAGTCGCCGATGACGTCGAGCCGACTATAGTCCCAGGACGCCTCGCCCACCGCCAGGTCGATGCCGACGTAACGAGTGTGGCTAAGGGGCAAGCGTTGCTCGCACTGACCAGCGCCAGCGTCGACGACGAGGGCGCCGGCCGGTATCCGTCTCGGCAGCGAAGCCTTAAAGTCCCCGAGAACAAACGCTGGGTCTGTGATCATTCTTGCTGGGCGCGAACGGGCGGCAGATCTGGTTAGCCGCGTAACAACGTCTCGCACGAGATGCGATACCATGGCGCTCCAGAGCATCCGATCGAGCATACTCCAAGGTTGCCATCATCCCCGGTCAAGCCGGACGCAGTCCTACGCGGCCCACGAAAGCGCCCCATCATAACATTCGGGTCGAATAGTTGCCGGGCGCCTGTGCTTACACCCCAGCGATGGAGATCCGTCGCCTAACGTCCGCGAGGTGGAGATTACAGTCTCCATTGGCTCGCTCCGTGTCCATGGGCGGGACGAGAACGTACGAGAGGCAAGGTGCAGGTAAGGATGAAGGGCAAGGATGCTCAGAGAGAGCCTGCCAGTCCTTGCATCAACGCTAGACTCTTCCGCGCCGATGAATCCCAGGTAAACCGGCTGCTCCAACGCAATCCGCTATCCTGCATTGCGCGATATCTTTGTGGCGCACCTAGCAGCGAGCAGATCGCGTCGCTGAGGGCTGCGGGCTGACGGGGGGGGCAAAGCACACCCGTGCGCTCGTGCAGAATCGAATCGCGCAAGCCGGGCACGTTGTAGCCCACCGCTGGTGTTCCCATCGCATTGGCCTCGATTACGTTGATGCCCCATCCCTCTCGTTGGGACGGATGCACAAGAATATGGGCGCGACGCAGCCGTTCGAACTTATCCCCCTCATCGAGTCTTCCCAGGAAGTGTACGGCCGCTGCCACGCCATTATGAACCGCGTGATGCCGGAGCTCGGCCGAATAGCCATTCTGGCCCGTTCCAACCACCCAAAGCTGGCCTCGGCCCAGACGTCGGCGAACCATCGCGAGCGCGACGATCGCATCCTCGATCCCCTTCATGCGTACCAACCGACCCACAAATATGATCGTGGGCTCGCCCTCCTTCTCGGGAAGTTGGGCGACAGGGATGCAAGTTATGCCTGGCTCGATAGTCGTAATCTTCTCCTCCGGAAGCCCCAATCCAACCAGGTCCGCTGCGGTGGAACGCGAGTCTGTGAGAAAGGTGAGGTGTCCGCGAACATACCACCGAAGCAACGCGGCCTCGAGCGACCAACCAGTGGCGGCTACCGGATATGGGTACATTCGGAACCAGATGTCACGCGCGACTTCATAAATCCAGGCGAGCACAGGAACACCGGCGTACGCGGACAGGCAGAACGGGACGCCATGAATTTCATCAACAACAAGGTCGGGACGTTGCCGCTGCCGGCAGTACCAGTGTCGGGCGGCAAGATGAACCGTATATTCGTTGCCCCCGCGGACGATTTTGACGCCATCGATCTCGTCCTCAGACGCCGAGCCGGCGTACCTTGAGGTGAATAGCGCGACCGAGTTGCCAGCCGCGACCCAACGGCGCATGTGCTCGAAGGTGAATCGCTCCGCTCCGCCTGCCCGCGGATTGCGAACGTCGCGCCAACTGAAAACAACTACTCGCAACCGGTGCCATCCACACTTGAGCGGTAGGGTCAGACGCCGTGATGTCGCAATAACGTTTGCCACTCACTATTGGCCACGCGCCTTTGCGTTATCAAGAGGAGCGACTCGTTCCATCAAGCAGCCCACGAGTCCATTCGGACGGACCGAAACGCAGACGCCACCATATGACCGCGGTGTCGGTGCAAATGCCCCATATATCCGTAACACCGATTCGCCGAAACCTCCTGTTGAACATTAGTTGGACGGGCGCCTCAGCTATTCCTAGTCCGATCTGGTGAGCGACCGCCAGCATCTCTAGATCGTAGGCGAAGCGATTGACCGTCAACCTCGGCAACACTTCCCGCGCGAAGTCACCTCGCAGCAGCTTGATGCCGGTTTGCGTGTCGCGCACGGGGAGGCCGAACAGGAGCCGACAGAGGTAGTAATAGACGGTGCTGTAGAGCTTGCGCTCGGTCGGGTAGTCGATGACCGATTCGGGATGGCGCTTGGAGCCGATCACGATGTCGGAGCCGCTGGTTCTTTGGATCTCCAGCATCCGCGCCAGCAGTCGCGGGTGCAGCTCCAAGTCGGCGTCGAGGAAGGCGACAAACTTCCCCTTGGTCTGCGCCGCGCCGAACTTGACGGCATAGCCCTTGCCACCGTTCTTCGTGTAGGTCACCACGCGCACGGCGCCTTGGTGCGCCGCGGCCTGCTCGGAGGCCACCTGCTCCGCTAGCCGGTAGGTATCGTCGTGGCTGCCGTCGTCCACCACTACGAGCTCATAGCTACAGCCCAGCCGGTTCAGCTCCTCCACCGTCACGCGCATGGTCTCTTCGATCCGGTCGGCCTCGTTGTAGGCGGGAATGACCACCGACAGGTCCACCACTCCCGGAGCGGCGGCATCGGCGGCGATGTACGGCGAGGTGGCAGCTATCATTCGATCTCCCACGTTGACGTTGTGGCTGCAGCGCCCGATCGCCAGTATATCCAAGCCATCACTGCCAGCGTGCCGAGCATCACGGCGTCGAGCGTATGCACGAACTCGCCGAGCGACTGGTGGTATACGGTCATGAGCAGCCCTTCGGCCACAGGGGCAACGAGCAGTGGAATCAAGAACGCCCGGTTCCCGGTGGCGAGCAGATAGCTCACCAGCACGTTGATCACCGCGTAGGAAGCCAGCGCCACCGCTATCGCTGGCAGGTACGCGCTGACCGCCTCGTACTGACTCCCCACTATCAGGTGCAACGCGAACCGCGGGGCGACGACGTAGCCCAGGACCAGCACGATTTCCACTAGCGCAACGAGGCCGACGGTAACGTGCGAGATGAGCCGGCTCTGGCCGCCGTGGGTGTGCATCCGCGCCACCACCGGGAACAGGAACGCGGACAGCGCCCCAGAGACGTAGAACAGCACGCGAGCCGTCGTCGCCAGGCCCGCGTAGGAGCCGGCGTCGGCGGGACTGAAGAAGTGCTTCGCCAGCAGCGTATCTTGAAAGACCAGGGCGCTCAGCGCCACCTGGACGAGCAGGGTCGGCATTGCCCAGCGGGCGATCGCTCGCACCGGTATGGCCTTCGACTCACAGACGCCGGCTAAGTCGCTCGCGAACCGCCAGGCTAAGACGGCACCCCCGGCCGCGCCGAGCAGCACGCCGCCCAGCGCCCCGGCTTCGTGCCAGCCCAGCAGCACCAGACTGACCGCCGCGAGCAGGCGCACCGCGAACTCGCTGGCCGAGGCGATGGCGTACCGGCCGAAGTGGTGCAGGCCCTGCAGCAAGCCGCGATACACGGGACCGACGAAGCTGCACAGGAGCACGCCGCTGACCAGATACAGTGGCAGCGCATTGGGCAGATGGAGGTAGCGGGTGAAGAAGCCGGACAGGGCGATTAAGCCCACCGCCAGGAGCACGCCGAGGCAGAGGGCGATACGGGCCAGCCAGCGGGCCAGCGTGTGGACCATCGTCGCCGACTCGTGCCAGATCGCGGCGTAGCGCGCGGCCACCAATTGCAACGTCGCCGCCGGCACCGTGACCACCACCAGCAAGGAAAGGCAGGCCGTGACCGTCGAGTAGTCCTCCGGCTTCAACAGCCGAGCCACGACGAAGGAGAAGAGGAAGCTGAGTACGTTGGTCGCGGCCGACCCGACCACGACGATGGTGCCGCCGCCGAGCAGCTTGCGCCAGGCGATCGGGGGCGGGGCGACGGCCGCGACCGGCTGCCGCTCAACCTGCAGGTCTGTGGCCACCTGGCGTTATCCGCCGGCTCGCGAGACGCGGGGACATGGCGTGCCCCGACCCATCGAGAGCATTGCCTGGCAAGCGCCGCTCTCCTGCCACGGCGGGCAAACTGGAGCAATCGTCTGACTTCGTGGCCCGCGCGGCGCCTTCACCGTGGTCTTGCACCTCTCCTCTGACAGCTTCCAAAGCGGCGGGCGTCGTGGCCCTGATCGTACGACGAGCGCTACCGTCTCTGGTAACGCTGTCGCGATGAGCACACCCCTACATCGAATGGCGCCATCGTTTGCCGAACGTCACGACAGCGACGACGCTCGACAGACGTGCAGCGTCAACCAGATCATCTCACCGCATCATACCATTGACCGCTTCAGGCGGTGGTCACCCGAGCGGTCCTTCCTATA
>CALBSQ010000205.1 GCA_937967325.1 uncultured Chloroflexota bacterium | reverse complement strand
CCGACGGCTCCCTCCGAGAAAGCCCAGGATCTAAATGACAACTTCCATCAGCCGGCTTCGTAATCTTAGCCTGCTCCTTTAGGGGCAGGCGAGGGCGCGCCTAGATGCCGCCGAAGCGGGCAAGATGCCCGCGCTCCCAGCATGGCGATGGCCGCGAACCAGCACCGGCGCCCTGGCAGTTACACCATCTAGCATCGCGCTTGTCCTCGCTGCCGCTGCGCCTCGAACAGCAAGATGCCGGCCGCGACGGCGACGTTGAGGGAGTCGAGATGGTGGGCCATGGGGATGCGGACCGTGACTGCCGCTTCCGCGGCCACATCGGGAGTCAGGCCGGTCGCCTCATTGCCGACCAGAAAGCACACCGGCTGTCGGTAGTCGAGGTCTGGGTACTCGCACTCGGCCTGGGGAGTTGCCGCCACCGTGAGCAGGCCGTCGGCGCGCAGCCGGCGCAGCGCGTCGGGTCGCACCTGCTCCACCAGCGGCAAGCGAAAGATCGCGCCGGTTGACCCGGTCGATACCTGCCAGACAAAGGGATCAGTTGTTCCTTCCGTCATGAGCAGGGCGTCGGCGCCGGCGCCGTAGGCCGTTCGCACCAGCATGCCCAGATTGCTGGGGTTGGTCACGCCATTGGCAAGCAGTAGCAGGCTACCCGGACCGACGGAAACGCTCTCGACCGGCACGGTCCGCCGCTCAACCGCGGCGACGATTTCCGGCACGTAAGCCCGCTCGACGATAGCGCGCATGGTTCCCTCGCTGACCAGCGCGAACGGCACGTTCTGCTCAACTAGTGACGCCCGTGTGGCAGGACCGTCCGGACCGGAGGGCAAGCGCGGCGTGTAGAGCACCAGGGCAACTCCAGATCCGGCCTCCAGCGCCCGCTCCAGGAGGACTTGCCCGTGGATGAGGTAGAAGCCCGCCGCTCGCCGGCCGGCCTCGCTCTTCAGTTGTCGGGCCAGCGCGATGGCGGGATGTTTGATCCCTTCCACGCGCTCACCGCGCAGGGCGGTGAGCAGACGATCCTCCACAGTAGACCTTTCCGGCGCCAGGCGTTACGGTTGACGCAACCGTTCGTCATACTGGGCAGGCGGCGGCACAAGGGATGGGTGGATGGACGTGCCGGGAGTCGCGCCCGCGGTCGAACCTTACGAACAAGCGAGCAGCATTCCGACCTTCGAAGCGGCCTTCGCGACGTACCATTCCGCTATCTGCGCCTACCTGCAGCGTCTCATCGGCAATCCGGATGACGCCTACGATCTTACCGTTGCCAGCTTCGAGAAAGCCTACCGCAACTGGGAGCGGGCGCCCGCCGGTAACGTCGCGCCTTGGCTCTATCGCATCGCCACGAACACCTGCCTTGATGAGCTGCGGCGGCGGCGGCTCATTCGCTGGCAGCCGTTCGATAAGTTCGCCGCCGTCTTTCAGCCCCGTCACGTGTCGCGCGACAACCCCGAGCGCGACGTCATCCGTGGTGAGCAGTGCGCCCTGCTGCGTTCGGCCATGGATAAGCTCAATCCAAGGCATCGAGCTGCATTGCTCATGCGCGAGTGCCAGGGGCTGAGCTGCACGGAGGTAGGGGAGGCGCTCGGGGTCAGCCGGGAAGCGGCAAAGCAGTTACTCTTCCGCGCCCGTCAGCAACTCCGCGAAGGCTACCTGGCGCTGGGTGGGGAGCCGCTTGATGGCTAGCGTGCTTCGGTCGCTGCCCTGCGATGCACCGTTGCTCTCCGCCTACCGTGACGGCGCCTTGGACGCGCCGGCCCGCTGCCTGGTCGAGGTCCACCTGCGATCGTGCCAAGCCTGCCGGCAAGCGCTGGCAGACTATGAGCGGATGGCTGCGCTTCTTGAGACCCTCCCTACTGCCCCACCGCGCCATCGCATGGCAGCAGACCTCGCTGCTCGCATCACCTTTACTCCGCTGCCGCGCAGTTGGATGGCTCCCTCCAGTGAGATCCTGGTCGCGGCGTCAGTCGTGGCAATCCTCGCGATAGCGTTGATTCTCCACACCGTGGCGCTCCTCCCCACCACTATGGTGGCAGCCTATCCCATGCCGGGGGCCAGCGATGTATCAACTGACACGGCGGTGCGGGTGACCTTTCCGCGGCCGGTCGACCGCCGGCTCTTCCAGGACAGCATCCGCCTGGATCCCCCGGTGCCGGTGGGGATCGTGTGGGACTCGCCCAAAGAGGTGGACGTTGTCCCTTTGACCCCCCTCTCTCCCGATACCACCTACACCCTGATCGAGGAGGAATCGATCGCCACGCCGTCAGGCGACGCCACCGCGGGCTCTCGCACGCTCACGGTCTTTCGAACAGCGAAGCAGTCGCCGGATCTGGGAGGCCCGACCCCCGTTGTGCCGCGAAGCGGCAAGCTGGCGCAAGCGTTGGTCGTGGCAACGGTCACATCACGGTCAAGCTCGTCCGCGTCGTCTGGGGCCGCGACGGGCACGTGCGCGATTGTGCCACAACGCGGCTTCGAATTGATCTATGCCGGGCGGCCGGAGGTGCGCTCGGGCCTTGGCTGCCCGCAGGCGTCAGAGCGCGCCGTGGTGACGCACACGCAAGTCTTCCAGCATGGGGTGCTCATCGCTATCCCTCCGAATGGCGCACTCTACTATCTCTCGGCCGATGCTACCTGGCAGGCTCTGGCTCTGACCAGCAACGACGGCCCCGCTGCGTCGGGTGGGCACGGGACCTGGACGATTGGCCCCACGTTCAGCAGGTATTGGACCGATCATCCAGACGCCCAGGTGTCGCTCGGCGCGCCAACCGGTCCGGAACAATCGAGCGCCGGAGCAACTGAACAGTTCGATCAGGGAATGATGCTCTGGACACCCGGCTGGATCTTTGTACTTCGAGATGACGGCCACTGGCAGCGCTTCGTGGACGTGTGGGCGCTCGCAGCAGGAAGCGCACCCACTGCAGCGGCTGCCACGGTGGCCTCTCCCACACCCGACACCACGCCCAGCGGATCGTCGTTCGGCAGGCTTCGCCTCGCCCCGGTTACGCCCCTGCTAACTCCCATCGTCGCCGGCCTGCCCCCAGCGCCAATGGCAACGCCTGGCGTGCAGGCTCACCCGCCCGACGTGGCGCCCCTTCTGTTCGCTAGCTGGAGTGGCGGCACGTTGCCCGCCACCGTGGGGGGCGTCGGCGCCGCGGTCAACGCCGATCCATCGCCCCGTCCCATCAGTCGGCCTTCCCGTGGGCCTGAGCCCATCGCCTGTGGCTCGCAGATTCGACAGCTCAACCAGTTGTGGTCACTAATCGAGCCGCGAGAAGTTATGACCGGCTGCCTGGCGGACCCGGGCTCGAACTGATCGCGGCAGCCTCTGGGCTCACGCTAGGGCCGGTCGTTGCGATTGCGCGTGGCCTTGAGGATATTGAGGAAATACTGCTCCGAGTTCAGGTAGCTCGGGTTGCGCTTCAGGAACTTGCCGACGTACGCCAGCGGGTGTAGCTTCATCATCTCGCCGGCGATCTGATCTCCGAGACGTGCGCCGCTGTACTGGGCGATGGCGATGATCGGTTGCCGCTGGAACGTGAGCACCGCGTCGCACATAGCCTCGTATTTCAAGATTTGGGCGGGCGTCGCCACGTTGTCGGCAAGCCAGGACATCTCCAGCGCCACGCGCACGCCCATGTACTTTTCTCTCAGCGAGCGATTAATCAGGTTGAGATGGTTCGCCAGGAGGGAGAAGTGATCGAAACGATTCTGGGGGATGTACTGCGAGCGATCATCGGTGAACACGAACTGGCCCGACTGCTTGGCTGTGTCCACATCGATGGCCAATTGGCGGAGTTGGGCCTCGATCTGAGCGATAACAGGAGCGGGCCCCACGTAGACGCAGCGATCCTGGTGTGGGTACGTGCCACCGGAAAAGAGGCCGACCGCGAGCTGTACCACCTCGTCGGGCCGGGCATAGAGCTGACACACGTGCGAGCTATTCGGGATTTCTTCGCGCTTGCCGAAAGCCAGAAGCTGCACCCGGCCCTTCCCCCTTCCGGCAACTGGCTGCGCCGCTCTGATCAATGGCCACCACCAAGGCGGGATCCGGTGGGAGCAACCGTCAATGCAGCGCGAAACCGTAGACCGCGCTGGGAGTATAGGGACGCGATGGAAGCCATGTCAAGGACATCGCCGCCGCCGCTGTCGCCCAGACGCGTTGACCCAGCGTTCGGAAGAGCGGTAGAATTTGGCGGAAATCATCACTTGCGTGCTAGGGACCCCGCATGATTTATAACGTGGCGCAACTACTGAAGGCCCCGGTCGGTGACACGCGCGACCATCCGGTGGACGAAGCCTTCGGCCAGTCTGACGACGTGCCGTTCGCCAGCAATGTGCAAGGACTGGCGCACTTCACCCGTGTGAACCATGGCATCGTGGTGGACGCGGTGCTGCACGCTCCGGTACGGCTCCAGTGCAGTCGCTGTCTGGAGGAGTTTGACGCGGACCTCGACCTATCCTTTCAGGAGCGCTTCGTCCCGACCGTGGACGTCGTCACCGGGCAGCCGGTCCACGACGTGGCAGAGGATGAGGACGAGGAGGAGGTCTATACGATCGATAGCCAGCACCTCCTTGACCTGCATGAGGCGATTCGCCAGCAAGCAGTCATGGCCCTGCCGATGCAGCCGGTCCACGACCCCGGCTGTCTGGGACTGTGCCCAACCTGTGGCGTCAATCGCAACGAACAGTCGTGTTCGTGCCTCGCCGAGCTGGCGCCCGATCCTCGCCTAGCGCCGCTGGCTCGGTGGGGGTCGGGGCGATGAGGCGAGGGGGCGATGAGGCGAGGGGGCGATCTGGAGTATTGGGCCGTGGCGAGCAAACTGCAGCGCTCGCGCCAACTCGCGCACGGGCCATACCGTGGCAAGTCTCCTCATCGCCCCCTCGCCCCCTGCGCCTGGTACACTAGCGGTTTCGAGTGAGAGGAAATGAGACGTGGCCGGTGGTGCGGTTCCGAAGAAGCGTGTGTCGCCTGGCCACCAGGGGAAGCGGCGCAGCCATCATCAGTTGACGCCGCCGCCGTTGATGGATTGCCCGCAGTGTCGCCAGCCCAAATTGCAGCATCACGTTTGTCCCAGTTGCGGCTACTATCGCGGCCGAAAAGTGCTCGACGTCAAGAAGTAAGCACGCCTAGGCAAATGATCAACAGCCGGCGAGATTTGCACTGTGTTCAGTCGTGTGCTCATCGCCAATCGCGGCGAAATTGCCGTTCGAATCATTCGCTGCTGCCACGAGCTCGGCATCGAGACGGTTTGCGTCTTTTCCGAGGCTGACCGCGACAGTTTGGCAGTCCGTCTCGCCGATCACCCTATGTGCATCGGACCGGCGCCGAGCACTCGAAGCTATCTGCACATCCCCAGTATCATCCAGGCGGCGCTGCTCACCGGCGCCGAGGCGATTCACCCGGGCGCGGGGTTCCTGGCCGAGGACGCCCGGTTTGCCGAAATCTGCGAGCACTATGGCATCGTCTTCGTCGGGCCACCCTCATCGGTGCTACGCGCCGTCGCCGAGAAGACGCTGGCGAAACAGACTATGCGAGCGGCCGGGTTGCCGGTCATCCCGGGTACCGATTCGCCGGACCACAATGTGAACGACGCGCTGCGAGCGGCGGACCAGGTCGGCTACCCGGTGATGCTGAAGCCGGCCGGTGGCGGCGGGGGGAAGGGGATGCGCGTCGCCTCGACGCCCGAAGAGCTGGAGCGCATGTTCCCGCTCTGCCAGGGAGAAGCGGCGAGCTCGTTCGGCAACGGCGGTATCTATCTGGAGCGCTACTTACAGCGCATGCGGCATATCGAGGTACAGATTCTGGCCGATCAGCACGGCACGATCCTGGCCCTGGGCGATCGTAACTGTTCGGCCCAGCGCTGGCACCAGAAACTGGTGGAAGAGGCCCCCAGCCCCGGCCTGCCCGATGCTGCCCGCGCCGCGATCTGGGACTCGGCGATACGCGGCGCCCGGGCGATCGGCTATTCCGGCGCGGGTACCTTTGAGTTTTTGGTCGACGAGCAACACCGTCACTACTTCCTCGAGCTCAACAAGCGCATCCAGGTGGAGCATCCGGTCACCGAGGCGGTGACGTCGATGGATCTGGTGAAGGAACAGCTCCGCATCGCCGCCGGCTCCCGGCTGGAACGCCGTCAGGAGGATGTCATCATTCGCGGCCATGCCATCGAATGCCGCGTCAACGCGGAGGACCCACGACGCAACTTTCAAGCGCAGGCTGGACGCGTCACGCAGTATTTGCCGCCGGGCGGTCCCGGCATCCGTGTAGACTCTCACCTGTACACTGGTTACGTCGTACCGCCATACTATGATTCCCTCATCGCCAAGGTCATTGCCTGGGGCAATGATCGCGACGAAGCGACGGCGCGCATGGTTCGCGCCCTGGACGAATGTTGGATCGAGGGCGTTGCTACGAATCTGAAGTTTCAACGCTGGCTGGTCGGTACGTCGCACTTCGCGGAGGGCAACATCACCACGGAGTACGTGACTGACGCCCTCAAGCATGGCACACCGTTCGAAGACGATGACGACGCCGAAGAGAAGATATGACGCCGGGGACGCCCGAGGCCGGACGCTACAAGGGAGGACGCAGGCGCGGTCGAGAGCTAGCCTTACAGGCGCTCTTTGAGCTCGAAATGACCGACCACGCGACCGAACAAGCCCTGGCGGACCGGCTGGACGAGGGAACTAGCCCGCCACGCTACGAGGAGTTCACCCGAACCTTGGTCCTCGGAACGTGGGCCTGCCGCGATGAGCTGGACCGCTACATCGCCCGGGCTGCGCCACAATGGCCGGTCGACCAGCTTCCGGTGGTGGAAAAGTCCATTCTGCGGCTTGCAATCTACGAGTTGTGCTTCGATAATAAGACGCCGCCGCGGGCTGCGATTAACGAGGCTGTAGAGCTCGCCAAGGCGTACGGTGGGGAGAATTCTAGCCGATTTGTCAACGGAGTCTTAGGGTTTGTAGCCTCGGAGCGAGACAAAGGAGGCAATGTTCGTGGCCGTGTCGACCTATGATCGTCTGAAAAAGATCGTGGCCGAGCAACTTGGCGTGGATGAGAGCGAGGTCACACCGCAAGCGTCTTTCGTCGACGATCTGAACGCAGACTCTCTGGATCTGGTTGAGCTCATTATGTCACTCGAAGAGGAGTTTGGCATGGAGATTCCGGACGAGGACGCGGAGCGCATCCGGACCGTTCAGGAGGCGGTAGACTACGTAGACGAACACGGTGCGTGAGGACGCCCTCGGGTCGCCAAGCAGTGGCCTGTCCTGAGGTCGATTCACGGCGCCGCGGAGGGACGGGAAATGGCGGGGCAGGACACCGATCTCGCGCCGGCCGAACGTGAGGATGCAGCGACGCCATCCCGTGCGCGGAATGGAGCGGGGCCGGCCGCTCACCACGGCGTCATCGACACGGGTCGCTCATCGAGCAACGTCGATGTCGTCGCCCTTTGTCGCGAGAGCGACGACCTGCTCACCACCGATCGAGGCATCACTCTCGCGGCTGGAACACGCCAGGTTCGGGAGCCAGCCGTCGCGGCCGCCGAGTCATCGGCAGCCCCCGGCTCGCCGCTGGTGTTGGATACGGCGCCGGGAGAGGCACGGGGGGACACGCTCTATGGTGGGATTGAGCTGTCCGCCACCGCGGCAATATTGGAGGAGGTAGCGCCCACCGATGAGTCCGAGCACGCCGGCTCAGGCAACGGCGTTGTCACCGACACGGCAATGGAGCTGGCTGACGGTGGGGGCCACGGCAACAATGGAAGCCTCAGTTTGCCCATGCGTGGCGCCGCGTCTCCGACGACTGCCGAGCCCGCCTTCGAGCAACTTGCCGAAGCGAATGGGGCGCTGTCTCCCGAGCCAGCCGTAGCCGAGTCGGCGCCCAGTGAATCGGAGACGGCCCAGACTCCCGATGTCTCCGATCACGTCGCCGGGCCCCCGTCGACGCTTGCCGGCACGCCATTGGACGAATCGACCGCGGCGCAAGCGTCGGAGGTTCCGGGTATCGCCGTACCCTTCGCGTTGGCGAGTGAAGACGCGGTCGCCACCCGCCCAATCGAGACGATTACCGAACCTCCCACCGCAACGCTGACGGTCACCGAGCCACTGATACCGGTGGTACCACCGCCAATGGAGCCGCCATCGCCGCCGCTAGGCGCCGAGCCACCGCCCCCACCCGCCGCCCCACCTCCGGACGGCGAGGAGGAAGAGGGCGCGACGATGACCATCATCGAGCACCTCGAGGAGTTGCGACGGCGCATGACGATCAGCGCCATCGCGGTAGTCGTCAGCGCCGTCGGCGGGTGGTTCCTGGTCGCTCCGGTGCTCAAGTACCTGCAGGGCTACGTCACCGACTTCAGCCATGACGCCAAGTTCATCTCGCTGTCCGTTCTTGGTCCGCTGGCGTTGCAGATTAAGCTGGCCTTCGTATTCGGCCTGATCATCGGATCACCGGTGGTGCTCTACCAAATCTGGTCCTTCGTCGCGCCCGGTCTCACTCGCCGGGAGCGCCGATACGCGTTGCCCTTTTCGCTGCTAGGCTCGTTCCTCTTTGCCGCCGGCGCCACGGCGGGCATCGTGGTGGTGCCGCTTGCCCTGCGATTCCTGCTGGCGTTCTTTCCGACGCTTCACCTCGATAAGATCCTCGATATCAACGGTTACGTGATGTTTATCGTGCTTATCGCGGTAATCTTCGGTGTAACCTTCGAGTTACCGATATTCATGGTCGGTCTGTCGCTAACCAGACTTGTCAATTCTCGCTTCTTCATCCAGAAGTTCAAGATTGCCATCTTTGTCATCTACGGCGCGGCGATGGTCATCACTCCCGGCGTGGACTTCATCTCCCCGCTCATCCTTGGCACCGTGCTCGTGGGACTGTATTGGGTCGGCGTCCTGCTCATCCGGTTTACCGGCCGCTAGGTTCGTTCTCCCCTCCCCTCCCGAATCCCCAATCTCCGTCGTTAAGGTAGGAAAGGAGGGGAGCTTGGGCGTTCCCCGCCGGCCATACAAGGTTTCCGCGATGCGCTACACTTAGATGTGTTCGACAGGGGGCGGTCTACCGTCTGATATTTCCGGCATCAAGATTGCTCTATTTGGGCCTGCAGAAAGCGGAGCCATGCGAGCGTTGGTTCGAGCAGTGGTCGCCATATCGGTAATTGGCGTTTGCTGGCTACTGCTCCCGGCCGTTACCCAGGCCGACTCCTCCGTCAACGCCGCCCCTGGCGTTAGCATGGCCGTCCGCGTCGGCTACGGCGGGGTCGCTAAGCTGGGCGCCTGGGCGCCGGTCCAAGTAGACGTCGCCAACGAGGGACCTGACCTCGCCGGCCGAGTCGAGGTAACGTTCGAGAACACCGGTCAGCCGGCGGTGTTCTCTCCGACTCCGACCATCTATTCCGTGCCCGCGACTTTTCCGCAGCACTCGCACAAACAACTCACCGTGGATGTCCCGGTACCAGCGGCGCTGCACACCAATAGGGTACAAGTACGCCTGATTTCTGGTGACCAACCGGTGCTGCAACAGGCGCAGGAGTTCGACCCGGTCAGTGACGGGACCCTGCTCTGCGGCGCGCTCGACCAGACCTTGGGCGCCTACGACTTCCTCTCCACCTTTGACCTGCCAGGTAGGCAGCAGCGGGCGAAAGTGGCAGACCTCTCGCTGAGCGACCTCCCGACTCAGGGAGCCGCGCTGGCCGGACTGGACTGTCTGGTGATCGGCGACATTAATCTCTCGGCGATGACGCCGCCGCAAAAACAAGCGCTGACTACTTGGGTCGGCCATGGGGGTCTCCTCGTCGCCGTCGGGGGCGCCAACTGGCAACAGAGCCTGCCGGCCCTGCCGGAACAGATCCTGCCGGTTCGGGTGACCGGGCTTGGCGCGCTTTCGTCAATCGCCGCGCTGGACTCCTTCGCGCACGTTCCGCCATCTGGTCCCGGTCCCTGGGCCGTCGCCAAAGGAACGCTCAACGGCGGCGTCACGGTCGCCGGTGACAATCAGACGCCGCTGCTGGCTGCGCGCCGTTTTGGCGCCGGCAACGCCTTCTTTTACGCGCTTGACCCGACGCAAGAGCCGGCGCGGAGCTGGGCAGGGAATCACTTCATATGGCAGTACGTCCTCGGCTACGTCTCAACGCCGCTGGCGGTCAATTCGTACCAACAGGGAACGGTCAGTTGGGGATCGATCCCCTTTACCGCCCTCACCGCCCTGCCGAGCCTCAACCCGCCAACGCCAATCTGGTTGATCCTGGTACTTACCGGATACGCCGTGCTCCTTGGCCCGCTGGCATATCTGCTGCTTCGTCGCATCGACCGGCGGGAATGGATGTTGGGCATACTGCCTGCCGCCGCCGCGGTCGGTACGGCCCTCACGATTCATCTGGCGTTGGGACGTCAAGGCAGCGATGTCGCGATCACGGAAGTCACGCTCCTGCGAGCAGAGGCCGGGGCGCCCGTGGCACTGACACATACCTACGTCGGCCTGTTCGCTCCGCGCCAGCAGTCGATCGATTTCCAGGCGCCCGGCGGTTCATTGGTGTCGCCCGGCCGCGGCGCCGTCGGCCAGTTCGGCATCGGGCAGCCGCGCCCGGGGGTACACGTTTCCGAGGGTATGGACGTGTTTGTGCCGGCCTTGCGTCTGGGACCGGCCGGCCTGTCGGTATTCACCGTGGACAGCCAGGCGACGCTGGGCGCCGGGATCGCCGGCACGCTGAACATCGACGGTCAATTCATTCGCGGACAACTGCAAAACAAGACCGGCCAACGCATATCGGACGCGGCGGTGGTCGTGGGCGCCAGCGTATATGCGATCGGCGCCCTTGGACCAAACGAAACGCGATCCATATCGATGCCGATTCCTGCCGGCGGCCCGTCCGCGGGAATCGGCCAGAGCAACCCCGTTGCTTCGCAGCTCTACCCAACAGTTCGATCAAGGTCGCCGGCCAGCGATGACCCGCGCCGCGATATACTGGATCGAGTGCTGTCGTCGGGGGCCTATGCCAACGGGCAAAACGTGGGAGGAGCCCTGTTCGTCGGTTGGCTGGATCAATCTCCCATGCACGTTGAGGTTCGCCGCGCGCGCGCGGCGGTGCGGCAGCTCACCCTGCTGGAAGCCGGAGTGCCGCTTAACCTTGACGCCAACGTGCAAGGGGCCATCCCCAGCGCCGTCCTCGAAGTGCGACCTCTGGTCAACCTCGGCGTCACAGAATCCCAACCAGGTCGCTACTCGATCGCCACCGGCGGCTCACTTGGCTTACAGTTCGATCTGCCCGCCGCCCTCGCCCCGGTCCAGGCGCTGCATCTGCTCGTTGCGGGCAGCTATAGCGGCGGCGCCGACCTGGCCGACGGCGCTGACCTCGGCACGATCTCTTTGTTCGATTGGACTGCCGGAGACTGGCGAAGTCTGCCGCTCGCGGCCGGCGACAACGTGCTGGCGCCAACCGCTTCACTGGTTTCGCCAACCGGCGAAGTGCGGCTCCGTTACAGTTTCAAGCCCGCCGCCGGCCTGACGGCGAGCGGGGTCGACTTCAACCGCTTCTCGCTGGTCGCGACCACGGGGGGCTCGTGATCGTATCTCCTCAAGGTTGCGGCGTCTCAGACAGCGGAGATGACTCCTATGACGGCCGTTGAGCTACAAGGCGTCAGTCGCGTCCAGAATGGCACGACCATGGTGCGTGACGTGAGCCTTTCGGTTCCCGAAGGAAGCACCTTCGCGCTGGTCGGTCCGAATGGCTCCGGCAAGACGACCATCCTGCGGATGCTGGCAACGATCATACGCCCATCGGCGGGCAAGGCGCAGGTCCTCGGCCACGACGTCGTGGCCGAGCCGGGCACGGTGCGCCAAATTGTCGGGTACGTTCCCGATTCGTTCGGTACCTATCCCGGCTTGAAGGTGCGCGAGTACCTGGAGTTCTTCGCGAGCGCGCACCGGCTGCGGAGCGCCGGCGCGACCATCACCGACCTCCTGAATCTCGTCGAACTGCGTCAGGTCGAACGCCGCTATCTCTCCGGCCTCTCTCGCGGGATGAAACAGCGGCTGGCCATTGCGCGGGCGTTGCTGCACGACCCGGCGGTACTGCTGCTGGATGAACCGACCTTTGGCCTCGACGTTCGCGGGCGCAGCGACGTGGTCGCCGTACTGAAGGAGCTGCATGATGTTGGGAAAACCCTGATCATCAGCAGCCACTTGCTGGACGATGTCGCTCCCATCGCTACCGATGTCGCGGCCATTTCCGGTGGGCGACTGGTGGCCTCTATGTCGGCCGAGCAGCTTCGGCGCCTCATCGAAGGACCACGACGCATCCGGCTCGAGGTGGCCAACGATCCCCGGCAGGCACAAGCCGTGCTGGCGGCGATAGACGCCGCACAATCGGTTGAGGCCGAAGGGCAGGAGTTGACGTTTCTTTTTCGCGGTAGCCGCTACGCGCTTCCCGAGGTGGTCACGGCGCTCGTTCAGCGTGAGGTCAAGATTATCCGCTTCGCCGAAGAGAGCAACGATCTGGAAGTCCTCCTGGCCAGTCTGGAGGAGCCCCCCGGATGATGCTCTGGCGAGCTGCCTACACCGATCTCCGTGCCCGAAGCCGTGGCGGCGCAACGTTTGTGGCTATCGTCGTGGTGGTGGCAATCTTTGGCCTGGCCGTAGCGCTGGCCTTTCACGCCTTAGGGCAGCAGCCGGCGCCGGTGGTGAGTTTCGGCGCCCAAAACTTCGGGCGATCGGGCACGATTAGCAATGGGCCGGCAACGCCGACCGCCGTCGATGCACTTACCGCGTCGAGCCGGAGCGCCATCCTGCTGGTCGTTCTAGGCGGGTTAATGGCCGTTTGCGGCGCCGTCGTCGCCGCGACTGTCGGCGCCGCGTCCGTCGCCGGTGAGCACGAGCGCGAGACTATTGACTTGCTCCTCACCACCCAGCTCGGCGCCGGCGGCGTCACGGCGGTCAAGACGTTGTCCACGTTCCTGTATTCTCTGCTTGTCACTCTAGCAGCGGCGCCGGCCTTCGGGCTATTGCTAGTCTTCAGCTCCCTGCCGCTCGCTAGTGTTGGGGCTGCTCTCATCATCGTCGTCGGAAGCATATTGCTATCCTCCGCGATCGGCGTCTTCTTTTCCTCCTTGACGCGGTCAAGCGCGGCGGCGTTTCTGAGCGCTGTGGGGACGGTGGCCTTCCTCCTAGTCGGCGCGGCTGCGCTGTACCTATTGCTGTCCCGCCTATCGAACAGCCTGCATGTGTTGACACAGCTCCTGCTCTTGCCCAGTCCGGTCGCGGCGTTGGTGTCGTCCAATTATGGCCAATTCCAGGCCCCGGACGCCGTGCTGCTGCCGGCTCTGCTCCGCGCATCGCCTGAGCATCCGGTGCATCTCGCCGGCCCATGGCAGCTTCCCGTGCCGCTATGGCTCCTGACCATCGCGCTGGACGTTGTTGGCGCGCTTTTGTTATCCGTGCTCACGAACAAGATCATCCAGGGAACCGGAGGGGCGCGCCGGCTCCAGATCTGACGGGAACCTCTCCCCCGGCCCCTCCCCTACGAAGGGAGGGGAGCTTGCTTGGAGACGATCGTTCCTGACGTCAGCAGCCCGGGCTGGGGTTGCCTGGACGAGCGGTCACCCTCGCCGTGGAGGCTCCCCTCCCTTTGTAGGGGAGGGGCCGGGGGAGAGGTTGACTAGGGTCTGGGACGAGGGCCCGCATCAGAAACGCCCTCGCTCTGACTTGGCTTTGCATTTGATGCAGAGCGACGCCTGCGGTAGCGCGCGCAAGCGCTGCGGATTGATCGGTTCTCCACAGGAATCGCAGCGTCCGTAGTCGCCCCGTTCCAGCTTTGTCAGTGCGCTGCGAATGTCGGACAGGGCGGCCTGCAGGCCGCGGCGATGCGCCTGGTCCTTCTCACGCTCTACGGTAAGGGCCGCGTCGTCGGCCAATTGTTCGCCGGCCGTCTCGCCGGGCGACTGTTCCTCACGGGCGCGCTCGTCCAGGGACTCGATCTCCTCGACAATCCGACGCTCATCGGCGAGCAGCCGCTCCCGGACGAGGCCAGCGTCTCCTTCAAGCACGTTTCACTTCCTTGCGAATAGGGGTTAGGCATCAGGGGTTGGGGGTTGGACCTGCGCCTGGTCGGTCTGATCGCCTGCGAGCCATGCCGCTTTCAG
>CALBSQ010000204.1 GCA_937967325.1 uncultured Chloroflexota bacterium | reverse complement strand
GTGTGGCGGGTGGAGCTCTCCCGCCTCGTGCCGGAATGGGGTCCGCCGGGCGGCAGGCCACCGCCGGTGTCAGGTGACCCCGGCGGTGGCCTGCCGCCCGGCGACGGACTGATCGAGCGGGCGTCATCGTGTCGATCGACGACCTGCATTGGGCCGACCAGATGACCATCGACTTCCTCGACTACGCCGGACACCGCCTGGGCAGCCTCCCGATCCTGCTCCTGGGAACGGTCCGGCCTGAGGAGGTCGATCCCCCGAGCCAGCTTCGCCGATCGCTGGCGGATCTCGACTACGCAGGCTTGCTACACCGCGTGCGACTGCGGCCCCTCACGCGCGAGGCCGTGACGCACTTCGTCGTGGAGGCTTCGCCGGCCTCGACCAACGTCGACGGCATCGCGCGCCATCTGTATCGGGAGACACAAGGACACCCACTGTACCTGGTCTCGCTCCTCGCCGACCTCTTCGAAGACGGCGTCTTCTTCGTCGACGCCGATGGCCGGTGGGATTATGAGCGCTCCCGCCTCGAGCAGAGCAGCGCGACGACCTCCGTCCCGGCCAAGGTCATCGACGTGATCCAGTCGCGGGTGGGGAGGCTGGAGGCGCGTGCTCAGCAGGTCTTGGCGCTGGCCGCCGTCGTCGGGCGGCCGTTCCGACTCGAGCTCATCCAGCGGGCGAGCGATGACCAGGAGGAGGCGCTCGTCGACGCCATCGGGCAGGCGCTGGACCGCCGCCTGCTGCGGCTCGCCTATAGTCCAAGCGGCGATCGATACGAGCTGGCGCACGACCTCGTCCGGCGCGCGATCTACCAGACGATGCTGCCGGACCGGCGGGTGTTGTTCCACGGCCGGATATTGGCGGCGCTCGAGCAGATGCGGTCATTGCCGGCCGCCGAGCTTGCCGGCGAGCTGGCGCACCACGCCTACGAGGGGCGCCTGTGGGAGAGCGCCATCCGGTACTGCACGCGTGCCGCCAGCGTCGCGCTCGACCGCTTTGCCCTGCACGAGACGGTGCGCCAGTGCGAGCGCGGCCTCGCGGCGCTCGATGCGCTCGGACCGGAGGAGGCGCTCGCCGACGGGGTCCAGCGTGCCGCCTGGCGCTACGACCTGGTAGCGACCTTGCAGCTCGCGACGCACCTGCTGGGCAGGCGCGACCAGGGACTCCTCGAGCAACTGCTTGACCTCGCCCGCCAGACCAAGGACCGCGAACGCCTGGCTCGAGCCTACTACGCGGTGATGCGTCACCAGATCGACACTGTGCAGAACCAGTCCGCCTTGCGGCTCGTGCCCGAGTACACCGTAGTCGTCGACGAGGGCGTGTCCTCGCCTCTGGCCATCGGCTTTCATCAACGCGTCGGCTTCCTGTACTACCGGACCGGGGATCTCGATCGCGCGCTCGCGCACCACGACGAGGCGCTGCGGCTAGCCCGCGCCGCCAATGACCCGCACGAGGAGGCGGTGGTCCGCAATACTCGCGGCACTGTGCTGAAATGTCTCGGTCGCTATCAGGAGGCGATCGACGACTTCAGCCTGGCGGCCACGCTCTGGAACACGCCCGACAAGCGGCTGCAGCACGCGTTCGCCCTCGACAACCGCGGCGATGTCCTCTTCTGCCTCGGCTGCTACGCCGAGTCCCTGCAGACGCAGGAGGCAGCGTTGCCGGTCTACCGGGAGTTCGCCTACCCCATCGCGGAAGCGGAGTGCCTGGCCGATCTGGGGGCGTGCCTGTACGCGCTGGGTCGCGCGGGTGAGGCGAGCGACTATCTCCAGCAGGCGCTGGCGCTCAGCCAGTCGATTCGCGACGGCCACGATCTGGTCCGCAGCCTAAACGGCCTCGCCCGCCTCTATCTGGAGCAGGACGATTCCGCCGGATGGCCGCTCGCCGCGCAGTACGCGGGCAGAGCCGTCACCGAGGCCGAGCAGGCCGACCTGCCTCACGGGCTGATCCAAGCTCTGGCGTATCAGGCCGCCGCGCTGGCGCGGTTGGGCAAGACCGACGCTGCGCTGGAGCTGTCCGGCCGGGCGGTGGCATTGCTGATCGCCAGAAAGCACATCGAGGGCGCTGAAGAGGAGGTCTACTTCCTCCATAGCCAGGTGCTTACCGCCGCCGGCCGGGCGGCCGAGGCGCAGGCGGCGCTGCGGCTTGCCTGCGAAGCAGTCACGACCAAGGCCGGTTGGCTCACCGATCCCGCCCTGAGACGTTGCTATCTGGAGCAGACGCCGGTGAACCGCGCGCTAGCTGCGGCGAGGCTGGATCTATCGGCGGAAGTGCCGCCTGCCGTCTAGTTGTGCATCGTTGGAGACCTGGGCACGCCCGGTGGCGGCCGCCGCCCGACCACTAACGTAGTGGCAGAGTTTGTCGCGCCGGTTTCCGGCGGATGCCATTGGCGGAGGGGCTAGCCTTGTACCTACCCTGGTCGCCACACCAACGTCGGCGAGCAACAGCCTGCTACAGTCGCGTCGCCTGCCGATAGGTCACGATGGCCGGTGGGGAAAACAGGGATGGCACAAGGCCAGCCCCTCCGCGAAGCCACTGGAAACACCGGAATAGACACAGCGCTTCCAACGTCGCCGGGGGACCAGGCCCACCATTTAGCAAAATATCAACAACCCCTCCCTACACTGCCCGCCAGTGGCAGTCGGTCGCGCTGCTCAAGGGGAAGGCAATGGCGGACCTGTTTGAGCGCCGCACCATTGCCTTCGTCGTCCGATTGTGGCAGGAGCCGATGCACCGGTCGGGAGAGCCGGCCTGGCGCGGGCAGATCGAGCACGTCGGCAGCCACGAGGCGGCGCACTTCGAGGTGCCGGCGGGCCTGGTCTCCTTCCTGGCGGCCCACTTGATCCCGCCGGCGGTGCCGGAGCGAGCAGGGCCGGCCTCGCGGGGCGGCGACGGCTCGGAGGAGGAGAAGGATGGCTGACCCGCGCCAGCCAGGCGCCGTCGTGTTCGACCCTCATTGTCCGAATTGCGGCCACGACAATCGGTCCGGCGCCAGGTTCTGCAGCCGGTGTGCCGCCCCGCTCGCCCAGGTCCGCCGCACCGGCGGCATTGACCCTCGCGGGTCCGTGGGCGGGGCCGCCACCTGCGCCAAGTGCGGCCAGCGCCTACCTGCTGGCGCTGGGTTTTGTTCCGCGTGCGGGACGCCAGTCGGCTCGGCGGGCAGCGCGGGCTCTCGTCCCGACGCGTCGCTCCAGGGTTCCCTCGGCAGGCTGGGCCTCCAGCTCAGCAGGCAGCAAATCACCGGCCTGATCCTGTCCGCCGTCGGCGGGATGGTGTTCGCGCGACTCCTGCCTTTCGTCTATGCACCCATTGTCGGTCCCATCCTCAACATCTTTTTCGGCCGGCTTGGCGGCCGCGACACCTTCAACGTCTTGCTCATGGCACTGCTGACCTTCCTCTTCAGCCTTGGCATCGCCTTCACTACGATGGTGATTGGGATGCAGCGACGAGGAGCCTGATATGCTTCGAGTCCCTGCGCTGGCCGGTAGGCCCTATGCCGCCCCGCTGACGCTGATCGCGGTCGCCAGCGCGTCGGTGTCGCTGGTGGCGCTGATCACCTATGCCGTGGGGTGGCTGCCGCTGTACTTCCTGGTCGATGCCTTGGGAGCGCCGTCGCTGGCAGCGCTGCTCGCCGTGGGCGTCATCGCCCGTCGCGTCGACGAGCGAGTCTTCCTGGGCCGCCTGATTGCCGGTATCTGGCTCGGCTTCGTGGCGACCATCGCCTATGACCTGATCCGCTACCTCATCCGCGCCGCGGGATTGATCAGCTTCGATCCTTTCATGACGCACGCGATCTTCGGCCGACTCATCACCGGCTACGCAGAGACCACCACGGTGGCGATCGTCGCCGGTTGGGCCTATCACTACTGGAATGGGATCGGCCTCGGCCTCATGTACACCCTGGTCGCCGGCAACGCGCGCTGGACCTATGCTGTCGTCTGGGCCGTGTTCCTCGAGGTCTGCTGGCTGCTGACACTGCCTTCCGCGTTCCAGCTCAAGCTGAGCGTCGCCTTCGTCGCGGTGAGCCTGATCGGCCACCTGGCCTACGGATCGACGCTGGGCTCGCTGGCGCAGCGATTCGTCAAGTGCTGATGCGCGTGAGTCGGGCGTAAGACCGTCGCGCCGGTATCGACTCTGGATGGAAAGGAGGGACCATGTCGCCACGCTCCTCACACCGTCGGCGCGACGCGCGCCGACATGTTCTGGCGCTCTGCGCCGGCTCCGGCCTCGTCGCCTTCACCCTGCTGCTGGTTTCGGCCGGCATCGCGCTAGCGAGTGACTGCCCGCCGGGCGGGTTCACCGACTGTGCCTACGCCACGCAGCTGGCGGTCAACCCACTCGTTTCCATCGGCGGAACCGTAGGTGGCGGCCTGTTGTCGCTCGTGCTCAGCGGGACCGTCGGCATCACGCTCAGCGCATCGCCACAGGCCCGGCCGGCCGACTCAGCGGAGCCGCGCCGCCGCGACGTCGGTCCCTCCTGGGTTATTGACATCTTCACCAAGCCGCTGGTCCGTGTGGTCGAGAACCCGCTCGGGAACGAGAACCGCGCCGCTCACCCAAAACTCGCCGGCGCCAGCTCTGTAGTAGCGGCCGTGATCCTGGCCATTCCGATCGGTCTCACCGCGGTGTGGGGCGAGGCCGAGATTGAGGCGCGCCATGCCCTACATGCGCTCTTTGGTTTGGAAACGGAGCGGGGCGAGCCGTGAGCTGCCCGAAATGCGGCCAGACCAATCGCGCTGGAGCGGTGTTCTGTCACTTTTGCGGGACACGCCTCCTCGCTGAGTATGTCGCTCCGCGGCCTTCGGAACCGGCGGGCCTGCGCATACGAAGCCTCGTTGCGTGGCCGCTCGGTCCCATCGTGACCAGGTACTCTGCCGATCCTCGCTCGCCCGGCGTAGTCGCCCTAACGCACACGCCTCGACAGGGGATTGCCATCACCCTGGTCGTAGTCGACCAGAACGACACGCCAGCAGCGGTGGACGGAACCTTGCAGCTCGAGCTGCACGGCAACCTGACGACGCCGGGCGAGGTCCGCCTTTTTCCCGACGCGTTCCAGCCGGCACGGCTCAGCGAGACGCTCCAGGTGCGGCGCGAGGAGTTCTATTCGGCCGACCAGGATCGGCTTGGCCTCGACGCCGGCGTCCTCGCCTACACCTATCGCCATCGTGAGCCACTGCTGCCGGCGATGGAGACGCGCAACCGGCTAGCGGTGTGCCTGAACACGACGGCGGGGGCGCGCCTGCGCGCAGACGAGCCGTCGCTGATCCTCAAGCGCGCTGCCGCGACACCGCGTCGATTGCCGTGGGAGACCCTGCGCGGGCAGAGCATCGAACGGAAGGATCTGGCACGGAGACAGGGCTGGCCCGCAGAACCGAACGACGTACTCGGCTGGGGCGACAACTACGCCGCATTTATGCTCGGACCACCGGCGAGCAAGACCACGCTGCAGACGCCGGCGCACGGCCAGCACAGTGGCTTCGGTCCGCGACCTACGCGGCTTCCGCCGTTGACGGTGTACGAGGCGTGGAGCTACCCGAGCGATCGAGGCAACTGGTGGATTCTGTACTTCACGGACAAGTCCGCTGTCGGAGGCGGTAGCGGCCCCCAGCCCAGGCCGCGGGGCGACCCGCTCAAGCTCGCCGGTCCCCTCGCCATCGCCGAGGTGGGGATGACGTCGGCAACGGCGAAGTATTGACGGGCAACAAGGTAAGCAGGCGAGCCCGCGAACGTGGTCGCAGGCTCCGGCAAGCAACGGTGTCGAAGGAGGAGGCGTCTCGTGAACTGTCCAAATTGTGGGGCCCCCGTCAAAGCAGACGACGTGTTCTGCGGCAACTGCGCCCAAGCGTTGCCGAAGCCGGCAGCAACGAGCGCGCCGGAAGGGGGGGAAAGCGCCGTGGCTGCGCCGGTTGCCTCTGTGGTCCAGGCGGGGACGTACAGCGCGGAGATTAGCCGGCAGCACCCTGCCTGCCTCGTCTTCCTGATCGATCAATCGGGCTCGATGAACGAGCCCATCGGCGGCGGGTCCGGCGAGACGAAGAAGGCGGTCGTCGCCGACGCGGTCAATCGGCTGATGCAGGAGATCGTCCTGCGCTGCGCCAAGGAGGACGCCATCTGGGGCTACTTCGACGTGGGCGTCTGGAGCTACGGCGGGCCGTCAGGGGACGTCCATGCCGAGTTTGGCTCCGGGCTCACCTCTATCTCGACCATCGGCGCCCAGCCGAAGCGGAACGAGATGCGCAAGCGGCGAGTGTCGGACGGCGCCGGCGGGCTGGTGGAGCAGGAGTTCCACTTCCCCATCTGGTTCGACGCGGTCTCCCATGGGCTCACGCCGATGAACGCCGCTTTCCGCGCCATTGTCGATCCGTTGCGCGCCTGGATCGGCCAGCACCCGAGCAGCTATCCGCCCATCCTGATCAATCTGACGGACGGCGCCTTTACCGACGAGAACCCGCTGGCCACGGTCCAACAGCTCATGCAGCTGGGCACGAGCGACGGCAATGTCCTCGTCTTCAACTGCCACATCTCTAAGGCCGGCGGCCAGGAGGTCAAGTTCCCCGACGACGGCGCGGCGGCGCGCCTGCCCGACGCCGCTCGGCAGCTCTATGACATGTCCAGCCGGCTGACCGACTCGATGCGCCGGCAGGCCGAGCAGCAAGGCTATCTGGTCAGCCCCGGCTCGCGCGGCTACGTCTACAACGCCGAGCTGGTGACGCTGATCGAGTTCCTGGACATCGGCACGCACGCGGTGCAGGACCGCGTCGAGGTCGTCTAACGCCGCCATGGCTGGGACATCGGACCTCTGGCCTCGCCGCGCCGACTACCAGAACGCGGTGCTGTACCCAAGGTACAACCTGCGCGACCCCC
>CALBSQ010000203.1 GCA_937967325.1 uncultured Chloroflexota bacterium | reverse complement strand
GACCTCCCCCTCCCGATCCGCCCTATTATGCGGCAAGATCAGGAGGGAACGGTATAATGCTGTTCCTTCAGCACCGGTTTCGGCGGAGTCACCGAACCCTGCGGCACGGCCGGCGTGGTCTCGCCTGGGCCTTCAATTGGCGTTTCGGCTGTCGCGGGTCGTTCAGCCTGCGATGGCTTTGTGCTCGTCTCGATCTTCGAGGCTGGCACGATGCTGAGCGATCGGCGCGAAGGCTGCTGCGTTGCTTGCGCGTCCTTTGATTCTGGGCAGTAGACGACGACTTCCCGGCCATCGGTTGTGAAGTAGGACAGATCGATCAAGGCAAACTCGTCGTCCGGCTTCCGCTTGTTCATCTGCTCCTTGACCCGCCGCCGGCATTCCACGGCGTAGGCGACGTACTGCTCGAACTCCTCGTCGCTGGGTGGCCCGTCGGGATGGAGAATCTTCAGGAACGCACAGACCGTCTTCTTGATGCCTTTCTCGTCGCGACCCTCGACCGCCCTGCCAAGACGGATCCGCTTCGTCACCTCCTCATAGCGGTTGGTATGGGCGAACTGATGGTGGAATGCCTCGGCCAGGTAGTCGGTGATAAAGCCATAACTCTCTGTGAGAGACGCTGTGCTGTTCTTGAGCATCTCCCAGCCTGGCAGGTAGCACGCGAAGCGGTCCAGCACCGCCAGGTCAAACTCCCTGGGGAGCGGCATGAACAGATCGTGGTCCGCCGAGTGCACCACCTGCTCGATAGAATGGTCAATGTTGCCGACGAAGGCCAGGCTTGCATCGGCAATTACCTCGACGCCGCGCGAGAACCGGCCGTTGGCCATGAAATCCTTCATAATCTGGATGGTGTCGGCGTCGTTGATCCTGATGCCGGCCACTTCGTCGAAGGCAACAGTATCCCAGAAGCCCACCAGCCCGATCCGCCTGCGCGCATTGTTATAGAAGAGGGTTGCCTTCGTGGCCTGTCCCCCGCTGACCAGGGTGGCGTAGGGAGAGAACTCGCTAAAGAAGTACGACTTGCCCGTGCCACGAGGTCCCAGTTCGATCAAATTGAAGTTGGGCTCGGCCAGTGGAGCCAGTCGCGCCATAAAGTGAAATTTGAGCCTCCTGGTGAGCTTCCGGGTCTCGAGCCCGACGGAGCGGAGCACCGCGTCCAACCATTCGTCGCGGCTGAACTGTCGCCGGCCCTCGACATAGCCTTCAAAGTCAAACCGGCTGAGCTGGATCGGTCGCAGGTCCTCTATGTAGAAGGCACAATCGTCGTTATCAATCTCGTTGTGTGCGACGGTGATCTCCGCCCAGATGCCCCCTTCAAGCAGCCGATCGTTGTCCCGATAGAACTTCTCTGCGACGCCGATGCGCTGCGAGTTGAAGTTCTCCAGTGCCGCCCAGTGCCGTCGCTCCTTTTCCACGAAGCGCACGTGGACCTTGTCGATGAAGCGGTGCTTCCCTTTCGTCGCCACCCTTGACTGCGCGACGTTGGCTTCGTCGGGCCGCACGTAGTTATCCTGCAGGGTGGCAAGGACTGCCTCCATGCCTGCCTGGATCTCCGCAGGCTCGTCGCTGGCACAGTAGCGGGCGAGCAGGAACTCCAGCACAAAGGTCGGGACATTTGTCCCTTTCTTGATACGATGGAGCAGGTCTTTACGCATCACCTTACCGTCAAAGGTGTTGAGAAGCTTCTGATCTAATGCATCCATGTGTTACACCGTGTAATCGGTTTCGAGGTCGAGCTTGCTGAACGTCGCCAGTGTCGTCGGGTCGAGGGCCTTAACCGTAAATTTGCCTTCGAACGCAAGGTCCATCTTCAGCGTCACCTGGACCGCGTCGCCGGGCATCACGGTCAGAGTCTGAGTGGCCGGATTGATCGGTCCGCCGGCTTTGGCTTCGCCTACCACCTTACCTTGCTTATCATGAGCTTCTAGCAGTAGCTCGACGGCCGAGCCCATCGAGAGCAGGTCGCCGGAGCCGACCGTGACCTCGACCATTGGCAGCCGCGTGGTGACGCGCTTCGCGTCACGCTTGTAGCTCAACGTCACCGTGGGCCGCCGTCCGGCAGATGCCTCAACTGCGGCAAGGCGGACGGAGATCACGGGCACTAGGGTCTCCTGGAGGGACAGGCCGCCGTGGAAGTACGTCTGGCCGGCCCGGTAGGCCACCATTGCGCGCGGGCCCGCTACCTGGCTCCAGTCGCCGCGGATGCCCAAAGTGGCTACGGGTAGCACAAAGTTGGCCCCATCACCTACGCCAGCCCCCAGCAGCATCCGCTCATGGACGCTTAGCCAGGTCCCCGATGGCTTCGCGCACACGTCGCCGGCCTCTCCTGCCGTGTTCAGATAGAACCCGTGGTCGGTGACGACCAGCGCGTCTTGAAACTGGAGCTCGCGTAGTTTGCGCAGCGCCCCACCGATCTGCTGCAGTGTGCGCCTGATCTGCCCGGGAGCTGCCTCGGGATTCGATTCAAAGTCGTTATCCAACTCGTTGCTGCGGATGACCAGTAGCTCGACGGTGGGCGGCAGGGCTACTTTCTGACGAACGAAATCCCTCAACCCCATTTCCTGAAATCGCTCGCCATACCGCCTCCGCAGTACCTCCATCCGCTGGGCCACGGTCGTCAACTCCTGCTCGCCGAGCAGCTGCACCAGCTTGTCATCTTTCTTTACCAGGCGGAGGTCCTGGCCCGCTCCAGGCAACAGGCTAGCCATCCCAACCTGTGTGACGCTAGGTAGCCCCGCAAAGGCCACCTGCACCTCCACCTGGCCCTCCTCGGCTGCCTGCTTCTGCAGTTCCACGCCCAGCTCGTAGCGCAGCGAGTCGATCATGAGCAGTGCAACACGCCGGCCGCTCTCCCTTAGCTTGGGAGCCACCAGCTTGTCGAACACATCCGCATTTGCCAGGCGGCCCGATGGGGGCCAGCCGGACTTCTCGATCTGCCGGAGAAAGGTGCCCTGCACCGTATCGGCGAGCCGCCTATATGCCGTTCGTGCCCGGGCTTTGACGTCGGTCATGTGCCCACCCACGTCGAAGTAGTCGCTGGCGGCGTGTTCAAACTCTCGCTGGAGGCGGTCCACTTCGCGTAAACTGCTCACATAAAAGTCGATCAGCGCATCCAGGCTGCGACTATGCGCCGACACCTGCCGCTCAGCATCTCCACAGGCCTCGACCAGGCTCGCCGCTGCCTGAAGTAGCAGCCACTGGACCTGGTTCTCGCCACGTCCGACCCACACGGAATATGTATGGCGAGCAAAGGCATGGCGCAGCCGGTCGACATTGTCCCGCTTCAGGGCGTCGACAGCTTCCCTGAAGAACGACCGTTCTTCGAATGGAAAGGTATCCCGTACGCCGAAATCTTCGATCATCTGGCAGGCCGTTGGCAAGCCTAGCTCCAGTTCGATCGCCTCGGCTCGTTCGATGTAGCCCGCCTGGGTCCGTTGGTCATTGCGCAGTCGGTCGCACAGGTCCTCGATCACTGGCCGGGCTTCCGGCTCGGCGTGTGGTACATCTACGAGTGCGCCGGGGAGATCGCCGGGCAGGTCGAAGACGAACTCGCTGAACAGGAGGAAGCGCCAGATCTCGTCCGCGACAGTCCCCCAGCGCGTCGCCCGCGTCTTCAGCTTCATGCCGAGGGTGCTCTGCAACAGCGCCTTCGCCTCGGCCACCCAGGCGTCCTGACCCTTGAGGGCCGCCTGCTGCTGCTCGGAGGGAACCAGCAGCGCAAAGAGGATGTCCCGCGCCGACTCGACCTGGAGCAAGGCTTGGAGATGCGGCCAGCCGGCCCCGCTGCCGACGGCGTCGATCACGGCGAAGCTGGGATTGGAGTTGTCGTTAAAGATACGGCGGATTTCGGTCGCGTGGTCGGCCCTGGCCCGAAGGCACAGACTCAAGTACTCGTCGCCGTCGCCGTCGGGAAAGATGGCGCCGCAGGCCGCGTACACCGCGAAGGGATCGCGCTGACGGTCCTCGTCCGTCAGAGGTGGCCGCGCCGGCACGTAGACCAGCAGCCCTTCGAGTGGTGTATTGGGCTCGCCCAGCTCCTGGAGCGCGACCATGGCTGCGGCGCGGCTCTCGATGCTACTTTCGCCGGCATCCAGAATCCGCCGGTTGGGCGCCGCCATCTCCAGACAGAGCTCGCGGTAGCGCCGGTCGGGGTCGTAGACCACCAGCACGCTCGCCTGCTGAAGCCGAGGCAGCAGCACCTGGTCCTGCACAAACCCTTTAATGGCCATTGAGCCATCCCTCCGCTGTCTCTTCAGTCTCTTGCTTTCGCTTGCCACGCTGCTTCTTCGGCGGTATCTTGCGCTCCTCGTAGAGATCTTCAAGTTCGTGGGCGATCGCCAGTGACTTGTCGGTCTGGCACTTCGCTCGCACGCGGTCAGGCCAAATGCTGTAGGCGAGGTGTGCCCAATCGTACTCGCCGGCCTCCAGCTTCTCCCAGGTCTCCTTGAGCCGAGCGCGCCATGGGCGATGCTGGAAGAGCTTCCAGAGCGGCGCGGCGGTGATCTGCACGCCGTCGTCGAGGTTGGGCTTCCAGAGCGCCGCGAGCCGCAACAGCTCGGCGCGGAAGTCCTGCAGCTCCAGCAGGAAATCGCTCAGCCACTCAAGCGCTTTCTCTTCGGCGCTCGTACGGCCCGATGTCTGCCGCAGCCGGCTTGTGTCGTCCATCACCTGCTGGAGCTTGGGGTCAACGAAGTCGTTGACGCACCTGTATAGCGTCTGATCGGTCAGACGGTGATAGTAGAGCCAGAGCGTGTAGGAGCTAGAGGGCGTGGAGAGCGGCCAGTAAATCGGCGCCTGGCGACGGCTCTTGGAGTAGCGATTGAGATGATCGGCGAAGAAGGCGGACGGCCTGCAGAAGTAGGTGCCCAAGGAGCTGACACCGAGGACCTGGCTGACCTCTTGCTCTGTGGCGTCAGCACGGTCTTTCCATATTACCTGCAAGGCATCACCGACGCGGCGTTTAATATCCTCCGGATGGCGCTCGTCGTCCACTAGGATGCCGAGCCAGGAGATGCGGAGCGGGTAATCAATCGGGACGTCGGTCGACTCGGCTGGGAGGCCTTGGGCACTCTGCAACATGCCGGGTGGGCAAATCGGCAGTGGTGCGAACGGGTCTGGCAGTGCAGGGGCCCCCTTGGTGCCCGTGGCAAACCGGATGTCCCAACGGCCGAAGACGTAACCGAGAGCAAGCTGCGAAACGTAGAAGACGGATGCGGAATGCTCGCAGATACCGAAGGCATCTTGAATCCTGTGATCGTCGACCGAAATCTCGATCCCTTCGAGATCAATCTCGGGGAGCGAAAACGCCACGGCGACAGCGTCCGAGATCTGTTGGCAAAGCGCTACGACTCTATCCGAGTCCTCATTCCACCGGCTGATTAGCGACTCAATGAAAGACGTAATCGACACCGCGGCACCAAGATGAGGGGAGACGAATCTGCGATCTGTTTCCCACATTCCATAAATTGCAGCCTTTTTTCGCCATACTTCATTCGCAAGTAGCGAAATCTGTCTAGATATGGTCTTATCATCGAGCCAAGGAAGTGTGTTGACAACGCCAGTCTCGAATGAACCGGCCTGAACCTGAAGATGCACAAGGGCTCGTATTGGAGACGAATTCAAGTATCCAAGGGAGAAGCAAGGATCTACGCCTTCTGGTGAGAATACAACTGGACCTTTGTCGGCGAAAATACAATCCTGGGGGAAAGCCCTTGGAGAAAAACCCTTGACGGTCCGACGAGGATAGGTTACGCCTAAACGTCTGTAAAACGTAGACGCCCTCCTACTCTGTGCATCCGTATTATATCCGATGCGGTTGAACTCACCCACCTCTCGTCCATCGTTCAGCCACTTAACCAGCAAGTGGATGTCATTGTAGAAGGTTTCAAAATAGCCACCTTTTGAGAAGAATATCCAAGTCTTCGACCAACCGATTGATACAATCGGTACTTCCCATACTAGGCGTAGGAACCGGAAGTCGTCATAAGTAGTACTTCCTTCCCGAGCAGATCCACCTGAACTTACGAGTGTCCTCGAGGTGAACGACCACTTCCAAAACGCATCCGATATATTATAAAGGAACCGTGCATCATTGATCGAATTGAGTCGGCGTCTTTCTTTGACGAATATGCCCTTACCAACTTCCCCATTATTGGTGCGCTCAAGTGCCATAAGTAGATCTGAGAATCGATTGCCGGACCTTCGCAGATCTATTGCCTGACATGTCGATAAGGCTGATAACGGCGACGCGAGTACCGATGCGCAGGCAAATACCATAGCCCCGTCCAGGACTCCACTCCCTAAGTCCGCGATCAATTCAATAGCAGGGAGAAATCGCTGCCTGCGCCAGTCGGCAAGAGTCTTCGTATAGAGACAGGCTCGTGAAGTAAGCGCACCAATGCGGCCGCAATTACATAGACTGAGGGTTCTCTCTACAAATGCTGCTAGGACATCGATGAATGCATTAGGATACTGTTTGTTTATGTAGTTAGTGGCAGCGGTGGCGGATTCCCCAAAAGGAGGATTCATGAGCACGACATCGTAGCGCTTCCGACAAAGATCGATGAAGGCGAAGCCGCGGGCGGTGTCGTCGGCAAAGAGGCGGCGCTTATAGCTATCGCCGTTCTCGGCTTCTTCTGCATAGGCTCGCAGTGCAGCGTAGATCCGCCCTTCGGCCTGCTGCCAGAATTCCTCGGGGTTTGGCAGCTCGAGCAGATCAAACAGGGTTATATCGCGCTCGGGCGCGAGGCCAGGTAGGTATCCGACCTCTTTGCGTCGCTGGAGCACTGCACGCTCGTACTCTGCACGCGCCGCCTTAATCACACCTGCGACCTCCTCCTCGATCTTCAGCAACGAGCCGGCCTCGCCAGCCAGAAGCATTGCCCTGAAGATCGGTGGCAGCATTTCGCCGATCACCCTATCCTCTGCCATCACCGTGAGCTGCCGCGCTATGAACTCCTGCAGCAGCCCTTTGTCGCCCGGCATTGGCTCGGCGCACGCCACGTTCGAGCGCCGGATCTCCAGACGCTCCTGCGGCTCAAGCCCCTGATCTCGCCAACTCTTCTGGGCTCGCAGCCAGAGCGAGAGTCCAGCGATCTGCACCGCACGCGGGTCGATGTCGATGCCGTGGATGTTGCGCTCAATGATCAGGTACGGCGCAGCACGTAGGAGTGCCTCTTTGGATGTGTAGTCGGCCAACAGAGACGTACTCCCAGGCCACTGTCCGTCGGCCTGCATGTCCCACGCTTCCTCATAGATGCGCTGGAAGAGATCGAAGGCGTATAGGCCGAAGTGCATCGATCCGCAAGCAGGGTCGAGCATCTTGATGTCGCGCGGGTCCTTGATCGGCCGATGCGGGATGTACACTGGCTGCCGGAGCAGCTCCTCCTGGGAGAGGTCCTGCATGGCCGCGTCCGGCGTCGACGGCTGCTCTCCCTGCGCCAGAAAGGCTTCGTTAGGACGGCGCACGAGGTAGCGGCAGGTGTCAGCCAGTCCGGTCTGGCCGCGTGTCATCTCGTACCAGAGACGGCCGAGCGTATTGTCGGTCAGGAACTCGACAACATAGCGCGGAGTGAAGAATTGATTACGCACCGCCAGCTCGCGGCTATTGCGCGGTGCCTGCGATCCGCCTTGCGTCACATCCCGCATGGCCTTGCGCTCTTCTTTGCTGTTGAAGTACTGGTAAATCCAGCCGATGGTCTCGTCCTCCGCCCAGAGCGGGTCGATCTCGGTGTGGTTGATCTGGTCGAGGAGCTGCAGCAGCGCCGATTCGCGGGGAAAGAGCCGGCCCTGGGGGCTCCAGCGGTCGAACAACACGGAGAGGTCGACGGCCAGCTCGTCGAATACGCTGTGCAGGTAGCAGCGGTAGGCGTCGCCGGTCTCGCCCAGCGCCGTGCCGGCCAGGCGCGTGTAGAGCTGGAAGCCCTTAGACCGGTAGCCTGCCGCAACGGATTCGATCAGCAGCTCGCGGGCCTCGGCCATGCGGAGGGCGCACAGGCGGTTGAGTACGGTGAACGCCTGCTCGCGGACGATACGCGCGAGGGCCTCCTGTCGGGATTTCGCGGTTGGGTTGGCGATGCCGGCCAGGTAGTGCTCCAGCGTGGCCCGGAGCAGCCTGGCGGTCTCACGGCGGGCGTCGTCAAGATAGGAGAGCTTGTCCATGTGGGCGACCTCGCCGCTGGTCGGATCCATGCCATAATCCTGCTGGAACTGGCGCGTGAACTCCTCGGTCAGCAGCGCGCGTGCATCGGCCACGAAGCCGGCAAGGCGGTTGCGGGTTGCTTGATCAAAGGCCATGCCGATCAGTCCTCGATGCTTATGGTGAGGTCAATGTTGAAGTAGGCCGGCAACTCGTTCTTCAGCTCCTGGAACTGCCCGATCAGTTCATCTAGTCGGACGGCGTCGCGCACGTGGGCCGGCACGAGCACGGTGCGGCAGAGCATCGAGCGGTTTCCCCGGATCTTCCGCTCCTCCTTCGCCCTCTGGCGCTCCGCTTGTCGCGTGCGACCGAGCTGCTCGATCTGCTTCCGGTTGTCGCGCAACCGCGACTGGACCACATAATCCTGACTAATCAACTGCTTGAGTCCGCGCAGATCCTCGGAGCTCGTGATCTCAAGCGTTTCAAGCTGCGCCAGCGTCCGGGTCTGTTCTTCATGGGTTAGCTCAGACCATCCGGGAAGCCCCGCAATGTCCTCCTCGGCCTGCTTGATCGTGGTCTTCTGCGCGGCCGCCATGGCGGCCGCTGCGTCGCGCGTTCGCGCCTCAACTACAGTGAGCGCGCTGTTCAGGTCGGCGGCATACTGGTAGAAGTTGCCCTGGCTGAGCCGTTGGCCGATCCGGGCAAGCTCCTCTCGAAGGTCCGCGCGGAGATCACCCGGCACACCGATGGCCGGCAGGGCCTCGACCTCGCGGCAATGTTCCTGGAGCTCGCGAATGGTGCCTTCCAGTCCGTTCTTCAGAGCACGGTCCACGTCGGCGGCCCATTTCAAGTTGGTATAGAGCGCCGAGGACTCGGCGCCAAGGCGCTGCGGCGCATCGGAAGCATCGGTCGTCAGCACATCCTGCAGCTCCTTGGTCAACGAGTCAACCGTATCCGCGCCAGGCAGGGCTAGCGTCTCCAGCTTTGCAGCCAATGGCCCGTAGCTGAGCTGAAACTGGTGGAAGTGCTTTGCTGCGGCCACGCTGATGTCATTCTCCAGGGGGAAGATAGCGTCGCCCGTGAGATCCGTCAGGCGTTGCGCGGCGCGAGCCAGCGTGTCCTGGTCGGTAGGTCGGTCACGTAGGCCCACGCCGATTGTCTTGAAGCTGTTGTTGGTGCGCAGCGCATCGACGGCCTGTTGCCCGACCGTGGTGACCTCGCGACCGGAGATGCGCAGCTTGATCTGGCCGGCCAGCAGTAGCGCTGCAAGCAGATAGCGCAAAGTATCTTGCGACCAGCCGAAAGGCGCGTCGGTGAAGTGATCGATCAGGCGCTTGCCCTCGGCCAGGCCGTTACGGTCGATGTAGTCCCGAATGCTGCCCAGCGCTTTGTGATCGGTATTGATTCGCGGCAGGCCGCCACTGGGCTGGACCAGGCCCAGCGGGTCGAGGTCCCTGCTCACCGCCTTGAGATTGCCCAACCGTAGGAACTTCTCGGCCAGCGCGGTGTCGGCACGCACTGGCGCTTCGGCATAACGGTCGAAGACCTGCTCAGCCACACCCGCAAGGTGCTTCTTCGCGGCGTCCAGCACGTCCCGGTCCAGGCTATCGACGGCAGTCATCTGTCCGCGAAATAGAAACGATCCTCGGCTCAGCAGGCTCTTGAGAAGGTGCTGCAGGTCCCCGGTAAGCCGGATGGCTCGATCGGTCTGGGACGCGCAATATTCCCGCACCTCCTGATCGGGATCGTTGCGATAGCGCTGCACGATCTCGCGGCTGCGGTAGATCTCGGCAAGCGTCTCGTCGATCTCTGGAACGGTGCGACCAAGGAGGTAAATCGTGTTCTGCGCGCTGCGCTGTCGGGATTCATCGACCAGGCGGGTGCGTGCAGTGTCGTAGTCGCGCGGCTCGGCGAACTCGACCAGCGTCTGAATTGTCTCTCGCTCACCGGCGAGCGCGCCGACCACCGTGCCGGCCATCGCCTTGAGACCGGAGGTCACGGCGACTGTACCCTGTAGCCGCGTGGACGGCAGCGGAGTAAACGCCTCGCGTAGGGCCTCATTGAGAATGCGGCGTGTCTCAGTCATACGGAGCGGGATCTGGGCGCGCTCCTGGTCGATATCGTTGAGCTTCTCGCTGAAGAAGGCAAGGCCGCCGTTCTTCTCGCCAAAAGGCACGATCGGGTCGGTAATGAGATCCTTGATGGCGGCGTCCACGGCATCGCGACGCGACGGCGCGGCAACGTCAGGGTGCATCAAGCTCGTCACGTTCTGCGCTGTGACCGGCATGTTCGCCAGGATCTGCAGGACGGCGACTGTCTTCGCCACATCCTGGTGGATGGGTGAGTCCGGGAAGCGCAGCAGTGCCTTGTCGACCGCCTTATGGATGGAAAGCTTGGCCCGCTGGATGTCCTGGTGCAGCGCATCAAACAACGTGACCGTGGTGACGAGCCAGCCGACGGGCTGGTCCGCGACCGGGGGCTCCCCCTCCGGCCCTTCTACCAGGATATCCTGGACCACTTTGATGGCGGAGCGGAGGCCGATGCCACCGGTGGACTTGGCCAGGGACCCAAGCAGATGTAGTAGAACATCGAAGTGGGCCGGCAGGAACGGGTAGAGATTGACAAAAGTCGTCCTGTCGAGATTTGCGTCGTAGAAGCGAGCGTCCTGCAGCTTCGTGTTGTGGCGGAGCGCCTGGCCTTGCTGGTCGAACAGTCGCCCCAACGCCTGCTCCCCGGCGGACGACTTGCCAAGCAACCGACGATAGCAGATCTCCCGGATATCGTTCGACTGCAAGTCTATCTGGATGGGGAACCGCGCGGCGGTTTGTAGAGCTCCCGGGAGTTAATGGCGGCGTGCGGGTCATCCTCTGTCAGGGTCTGCTGGGCTGTTCCGATGATCCAGACTTTGCCGTCGCCGATGTTCTTGAGATTCTTGGCCAGGCCATCAAGGTTCAAGATCAGATTCTGGCGCGAGCCGACATACTGACCGACCTCATCGATGATGAAAATGATGTACTGCTTACCCGTGGACTCACGGGCAATTTCGATCATCTCTTTCACGCGTTCGTTCTCAAAGCGCACCACATCTTCGGTTGCGGTGGTGAACGCCGCGGCCGACCCGAAGAGTTGAGGATAGAGCGCGTGGGCGACCTCCGGAATCACGCTGTCGACGGCTAGCGGGTCGTTCTGGAGATCTTGCCAGCTCATGCCGTGCTTGCTCTGGATATAATCGATCAACTCCTGGTAGCGGCCGTCCTTCTTGAGCCGCCGTTCGAGCGCGGCCACTTTCAGGTTGTGCGAGTAACCCGCCCATTGGAGCACCTTATAGTAAAGGACGGTGGACACATCCTCCATGGTCGCCCCGGCCAGCATCTCGCTGGCGAGGTCAAGCATCACCACCGCCGCCGGGTACTTGCTGGCCACAGTCGCGAGCAGGGCTTTGGCCTGAGGGCTAAGCAGGCGATCCTGCAAGTATTTGAGGAAACGGACACCGTCCACCCGGACACTGTCGTCCAGCGCGAGGCCGAGGTACTTGGTGAACGAGCTCTTGCCGGAGCCGTAGAACCCGGAGACCCAGACGCCAACCTCGTTCTGCCCACCCTGGTCCATGGCCATCTGAATATTGCTCAACAGCTCCTCGAACTGCTCGTCGATGCTGTCGGTGACGATGTACTCGGTGATCTCGGCACGCAGGCGTGCCTCCTGGGAGGCGCTGTAGGTGATCACCTTCTCGATCGTGCGATAGATGTCCCTGGAAGGGTCAAACAGTGTCTTGATCGTCATGACCAGCTATCCTCACTTCGCCATCGTGTCACGCCCACGACTATCCACCGACATGCACCGATCGGTAGTTACCATCTTCGGGATAGAAGCCCAGAAACCTCAGCTTGGTCTTGCCGGTGCGCTCACCGGGGTAGAAAAAGACCGTCGGCACATGGAAACTGCCGGCAAGCTGCCCTTCAATCGCCCCGATCCGGAGATAGGGGTGTAGCGCTTCGAGATCGGTGACCAGCATGATCGCCTTATCCCTACCCTGTAGAGGATCGAGCCGCGCCTTCAGGCGGGACTGCAACGCACCATTCATAAGCGCGTTGGATAGCGATTGGTTCGTCTTCTCCCAGGCAAGAGGCGCCTTGCGGTCGGCCGCAAGCCAGAGCTTGCGCATCGGTGCCTGCTCAAGGATGCTGGCGATCTCCTCGGCGATCGAGAATCGGTGGACCTCCCAGCCGTCGTTGCGCAGCCTGGCGACCCAGACCGGGAGCGTCCGCTTGACCTCGAGGATCTCGCGCGGCGGGAAGACCAGATAGTACACCGGCTCGAAGCTGGCGTGGCCAAACTCGCGCCCCTGGCGGATCCGCTCCATGAGCTCGTCGAAGTTAGACCTGAGCAAGAGCGTCAATCAGTTTCCCCATCGATTTGTGCGGCCAGCCGATACGTGCCACACCACCTGCATGTTGAACGATGACGAACCCTTTTAGCCCAAGCCGCTTCAACTCGTCCAGAACGTTCGAAGCATCCATGCCGAACAACGCCCATTGCGGGTCACTGACGACGCTGTTGTCTCCGAGTCCGGCAAAGTGGAGGTCGTATGCCAGGATAGCGCCAACACGCGGCTCGATCCGATAGGATAGTATTCGCCGAACGCTTTTCTTTCCACGCTCCAGTAGGCCGAAGTTGGCGCAGCAGCCGGTTAGATACCCCGCGACCCGCTCGATCATGCTCTCGGCCCACGGCGTTGAGGTTTTGCCGGCCTGGTTCGCGTGTATCACAAACGCGAGAGCGTCGTCGTTGCTGATCGTGGAGCGACCAGAGATGTACGCGTTCCAGTAAACCTCCCGAACGAAATCAGCCAAAATCGCATTTGCACGGCACGTGTAGATGAACAGCATCTGCTCAAACTCTCGGCTCGACAGCACGTCCTTGACGCATTGGAGAAGCTGAGCCGGAGCTGCTTCGTCGCACAAGTAGCGCGGCGCGAAGCAGTCGGCGACCACATTGCGTAGCCTGCGTGCCGACATATTCGGGAACCGGCCGGATTGAAGGGCAGACTGATTGAGCGCAGTGGCACTCATACCCTCATGCCATAGATCGAGCAGGATGCGTGTCTCTTCGACCATCCCCATGCCGGCACCCAGCAGCGTCGTGTAGTTGGCAGTGGTCATGTCTTGTCCGCAAAAAATGGGAAAACCTCTATGCCGTGTCCGCAGGCGTGGAGATAGTGCGCGGCGACGATCCTCCATGGCGACTCGTTGCGGAGTTCACTGACGGCGCCGACGCGCGTTGGACCCATACCCGTGCTATCCGGCGGGCCGGCCTCCCTGCGCAGATAATCGAGCGCAGCTTCCTTGCTAGCACAGACCGCACTGATTCTTCCGCTCAACTCGTGGCCATGGAGCGCGTGGTGAAGCGCCTGCTCGAGATCCTCGGGGAGGCGAAAGAGATGGTACACGTTACCAACGCCAATGCGTTCGTCGTGTATCACGGCTGCCGCGCGAGTGACGCCGTTGCACTGGGCGACGAGTTGAGTTCGCCCAAAGACTGGTTGCAGGAAGGCCCGGCTGCTGGGGGCGAAGAACGAGCTCTGCCACCATGCATATTGATCGCGCTCGCCGAGGTATCCGACGACGGCTCTCAGAGTTGCGAGCTGCTCAAGCCGTGTCGCTACCATTTCTGCCTCTGAACCTGGTTTCTATGACGCCAGCCTAGACGCTGCCGATTTTACGAACCCTCAGGCATTAGCGCAACAGCACAGGCATTTTGGGGTGCGCCTCACAGTACTCCGCTGGCCGGTTGTGCGGCTGGGCTTGCCTGGCGGGCGCTGAGTGGCGGCGCTAGCCGACTGGCAACATGCGCGTCCGCGGGCGAGCTTGGACGAGATCATGGACGGGGTCGATGGGAATCTGGGGCAGTTGCGCGCTATGTGGAGAACCTGCAGGCAGTGCGGCGGCCCCTCCGGCAAGGTCGTGCGCGATGAGGAGCACGCCTAACCGGACGCTCAGCTCCCCCGTTTCCAGTAGCCGGCCTTCCTGGCCCGGGGCGTTCCGGGCGTCAGCGGTGGAGCGCGCGGGCAAAACTCCTCGTGGAAGCCCGGCTTATTGACGTCGAAATGGCTGGGCCCCGGACAGCGTTACCCCGATGGCAGTCCTGCGCGCCGCCGGTGATCCAGCCTCTGGACCGAGGCCTTGCCCGCCCTCACCCGACACCAGCGCAAGCCGCAGCGCGACCGCTCTAAGCGGCGGCATCCCGCCCCAGAGTCGCCCGCCCAATCATAAGACGCTGCGCTCCGTCGCCAGCAAACTCCGCGTCCACTGTAGGCCGAAGGCACCCCGAACCACTGATCGTTCCCCCTGCGGCACTGCTCGCTCGCAACGAGCAAACTAACGGTGCAAAAAGATGGGCCGCGCTCCGGGAGCTGACGTGGATTGTCTCCGACTGAACGGGACGATACCATATGACAGCCGCAGCATGGCTCTTGATTGCTTGGAAACTCGGAACTGGGCATGCCGATTTCTTCCGCCGCATCGGCGTCCCTAATAGCTGACCCGATTTTCGAGTTATCCGGCCCCGCCATTGCTGGTCCCGGAAAAAGATGAAATCGGATCGGGGCGATGGGATAGCTAGCCCTGTCGCCACCGGAGGGGCCGGTGCGGACTTCGAGCGCGATGTGGGGGCCTACTATCTGGCCCTCCTTCTGCTCGGAGACACGGCATACGGACAACGGGCCGGGCGGGTGAGCGAGGTGCGCTTCCAGCAGCGCCATGCTGGCGACCCGCTCGACGATCTGGTCGTTGCCTCGTCCTTGCCGGCGAGGCAGGCGAAACTCTCGCTGCAGATCAAGCATAAGGTCAACATTACCGAAGGGGACCGTGTCTTCCACGCGATCATCCGGGAGTGCTGGACCCGATTCTGCTCAGCTGATTTCTATCTCGGCATCGACCAGTTCGGACTCGTTACCGCGGTCTATAGTCGGGTGGTGGACGAGCACTATCAGCGGACGTTGAGCTGGGCGCGAAACAGTACGACCGCCACGGACTTTCTTGATCGGATCAATCAGTCACGACTCGGGCACGACGACCAACGCGTATTTGTGCAGTTGATCAGGTCCAAACTGAACAATCTCGGTGCGATGGTCAACGATGAGACCGTCTGGACGTTTCTACGCTCGCTGGTGCTCCTTCGGCTCGACTTTCACCTGGATTTGTCGAAGGATCGTCACTACATCGTGAATCATCTTGACCATGTCTTGCGGGCAAGCCAGCGTATCGACGCTGCGCAGCTTTTCCTACAGTTGGGACAATACGCCGCCGAGCTCAAGCGGACCGCCGGGAGCATCGATCTGGACGGGCTCGTCCGACGGCTGTCCAATGATGGGGTCTCGCTGGCGCCCCCCTCGCCGGGGTTCTCCAGAGTGTTGGGGAAGAGTGCAGCCCCGTCCGTGGAACGGGCAAGCTTCGAGGCATTACTGCGAACGGCGCCGCTCCAGCTTCGTCCCGGGGCGTCGAACGACCACGCCGCGTACGTGGAGACGTACGCCTTCTGGCAGCCGGACGTGGATGCAAATCCCCTCCTCAGCGATCCCGACGCATTGGAGTCGTGGGGCTCCGCCGGCTTCCGGAATCCGGTCGTGTCGCCGGCAGAGCTGGTGCGCCACCGGCGCGTGCTGATCGTCGGTGGGTTTAATGCCGGCAAGTCCCGATTACTAGAGCGCATCGTCGAGGAAGCCCAGGCGCGCGAACTGACGAGCGCCATGGCCGATGCAGATCTCTTTCCCGTGCCCATCTTGATCCGCCTACGCGAGTATCACGAGGCTAAGGAGGGGTTTCTTGCCTACGTGCAGCGCACCTTCCGAGAGGCGAGCCGCGCGAGGACGACCGAAGTCTTGCCGACGGAGGGGGTGCTCTGCGAGGGGCGCTACCTGTTCCTTATTGACGGGCTCGACGAGATCGGCGGCGACAGGCAAGTTGAGCTGCTAAACCGCGTTCGGGACTTCGTCTCGGAGTACTCGCGCCATGCCTACGTGTTTACGACCCGTCCGGGCGTTGAGGCCGCGTCGGCGCGCTTCGTTGAGCCCGAGTTCGATATCCTACGGCTTGTTCCTTTCAGCAAGGGCCAGGTCCGGCGCTATGTGGCTCTGCGCGGCCTGGGTGGGACCGGATTCGAGGAGAACATCTTCCGGCGGCGAGACCTACTGGCGTTAGCGCGCGCGCCCGGCAACCTGCGATCGCTCTGCGACATCGCCAAGGGGACGGGGGAACTACCTACCCGCACCGGAGCCATCTACGAGACGTTGATCACGGCCGTCCTCGAGCGGGAAGCGCACCGCGGGACCGACGTTATCCCGTACCGTGGGCTCACGCGCCCTGTCCTCAACGAACTGGCGTTCACCATGACGCAGGCACAGCGATTCAGCCTGCCCCGCCAGCACCTCGAGGACCTGGTGATACAGATGGCGAGCAAGCTGCCTGTCCCGGCCGGCTTCGACATGCGGTCCTGGATTGAGGAAATTGTGCATCGCGAGCTCTTGGTCTTCGATGGGCAGGAGTTTACCTTCCCGCACCGATCGTGGCAGGAGTATCTCGCCGCCTGCGAACTCTGCGGGTGGCCGCTCGACGACATCCTCTCCTTGGTGTACGTCGAGCGCGAGGCCGCCAGCGGGTTTCACCCGCAGTGGTACCAGGTGCTGCGCTTCTTGGCGGAGACGCGGTCGGACGTCTTAGCGGCGATGTATGAGCGGGAGCCTGTCGTCGCCGCGCGCTGCACCCCGTCGGATGCCGCCAACGAGCTCCGCCAGCGGGCGCTGGAGACGCTCTTCGAAGCGGCGGCCGCGCAGGGGACGAGGATGCCCGGCGAGTACGACACACCGCGGGATGTGTTCAACGATCGCCAGACCTGCGTGGACCTGGCGCCCTCCGGCGCGGTGCCGTACCTGCTCGAGTGCTATCGGACGTCGCAGACGACGATCACGCGAGAGGATGCCTTCCAGTTGCTCCAGCTCTACGCGTACAGCGGCAATGCCGCGGCGCTTGAGGCAGTGATCGCACTCCTGCCCGGACTCCTCCAGCACGACCAGGAGAGCTGGGGCCTGCGGGAAATCGCTAGCTACGCGGTGGCGCGCCTCGACCTGCCGGAGTTCGCCCCGTCCCTGATCGCCCTGTACGACCACGAGCAGCATCAGCAGGTCCGGAAAGCAATCCTCTGGGCGCTCGCGAATGTGGCTCCACAGGAGGCGCGGACCATCTTTGTGCCCCTCCTCATGCGGCGGCTGGCAGGGCGCACGCACGACACGATGGGCGAGCTCGCCTTGCGAACGGCGTTGCCGACGGTACTAGACGATGAGGTGATCACGGCCATCCGAGAGCGGCTAATCACCACCCCTGCGGAGCCCATTGACCTGCCCGACGGTCTCGTGGATCTGCTCATTGAGCGCCGCTCCGAGGCCAGCGAGGAGGCGTTGCTCGTCCTGGTGACGCACTGGCACGCGCTGTCGCTATCAGTGGACGAGCGCCGCGCCATCTACAAGGCGCTCGCCCGCGATCGGGTCCGCTCGATCCGGTACGTGGTCGCCCACGCCACTGATAACTACGTCGGTGGCCCGCAGATGGTGGAGACGTTGGCGGCGCTGTTGGATCAGGCCTCGCTCGAAGCGTTCAGGGCCGACCTCATGTCCCCGAGCCAGTCCGCCTGGGTGACTAACGTCTTGCCGGAGGCGCTCCGACAATCCGGCAAGCCATTGCTCGCGGAGCGACTCGGGTGGGACCGCCGCGTCGCGGACGCGGCGGAAGCGGGATCCCACCAGGTCCGGCAGCCGACGCTCGGCGAGCTGCTGGCACGCCCGAACTGGCAGACCGGGCCGGCGTTCGGCTTGCATGGCGAGGCTTACGCCGAGCAGGCCAAGAGCCTGGTGCCGGAGCAGTGGCGGGAGCTGCGCGATCATGTTACCGACACCTTGGAGAGACTCGATGTCGTCCGGACATTTGTGGAGGATGCCGAGCAGCGTGTGTCGGTGAATATGGCAAGCTTCGCCGCTCTGATCTACGCGGAAGTGCTCGATGTCGACGTCTCACCTGCCGTCTATGCCAAATTGCTTTCGATCAATTTCGAGCATGCATCAATTGACGCCATGTGTGAGCGGCACTACGCCCCAGCGCGGGACGATGAGATCCTACGGTGGGTCCGTGCCGACGTCCCCTACGCTTGTCTCAAGCGTGCCGCGGTGCTCTGCGGGCGGCACCACATCCGTCCGCTGTCATGCGTCCGCCAAATCGGCCAGGTGCTCGGGGCGCTCTGCACAATCGGTGAGGCCACCGATCATCACCGCCTCATCTCCATCAACGCGCTGCTCTCGGCGCTTTCCAGTTATGGGAAGCGGGGTGTGCAGAAGTTGGAGGCATTGCTCGGTCAGGTGACTGGTGAGTGGCGGGTCGTGCTCGCTCAGACACGATTGACCATGCAGCCACCGAGTGTGGCCGCCGAGCGCATCTACCTGCTCCACCTCATCGACCGGATCGCGACGCGGGACGTTCACGCGCTCTGGGACCGCTCGCTCGAGCATATAACGACTCAGGACTCAGTGCCTCTTTGCTTTCAGTTGATGCAGGCACTTCTAGAAATCCCGGCCCCCGATGCAGCGCCGGAATCGAAAACGTTCGGCTTCGTCACTTTCGATGATGAGATACTGGTTCTGCGCGCAGAGGCGCTGGCCGTTGTCGCACGCCTCGTGTCACCCGAAGTCATCGATGGATTTCGGCGGCTTATGGGAGAGTTCCCCGAACAGACATGGTTGAGCCGTTACGCCGAGGACGCGCGGCGACTCTACCTGATGCAATAGGCCAAAACCACCTCGCAAGATGGTCGTCGCGGCCAGCCAGTGGCCGTGGCCACAACCGGCGTTCAGCGAAGCGACACGCCACCTGGACGCTCCTCGCCGTTCGTTCGCCCCTTAGTTAAGTTCTCGCCGACCCGAGCGCCCAATGCAGTGGACGGTGCACCGGCGGAGTCCGTTGTGCCTCTGGTGATGGAGCGCGTCCAATTTGGTCACCAATTGCCAGGGATGCGTATGTCCACTCTATGGCTGTAATCCGATGTAATCGCCATCCAACGTGAGCAAGGCATCGCTCTCCACGAAGCGATTGGGGGACAGGACGTCAAACGTGGCGAACTGGAAGCAAGGCCAATACTCCGAAACCACTTCCGGACGGGCTGCCTGCCAGAGGTTTCGAAGGCGTAACCACGAGGTAGTCAGGATTAGACAATAGCACCGGCTGCGAGGCTCGTGTCGCTGGATTGCGCTGGTTGCGAGGAAGGCCTGGAAGGCGCGCACCTTCCGACGGAACTGGCCAAGGGTGAGCGTGCCCATATCTATTTCTACCATCGCGCTCCAGGCCGAGCCGTCAGCACGCTCCAGCTCGACGTAGCCGTCAGGTAGGACCGGAATGGACCAGCCGGTTTTCGGGTCCGGCACCTTGATGCCCCGGGCGTGCAGATCGCGCTCAGGCGTCCAGTGGCAGGCGCGGAACCGACCTTGCCGGACCAGCGCCTGCAGGTGGGCCCACAGCCGCGCGATGCGCAGGTCGTGCTCCATGAAGCGATCATCCAGGCGATCCAGCCGGCGCGGCTCGGGAAGGGCAACAGACGACTCCGACTGTCCGGCCACGTGCCTGTGCCCGCGCTCGCTGAGGGTATAGAGGAAGGCGCGCCGACCACCCAGGACGCGCGCCACGGGCAACTCGATGCGCTCAATGAACCCCCACAGCCAGAGCTGGCGCAGCCGGTGGTAAGCACGCGAGCAGGGGGCGCCGCGATGGGCATGGGAGTCCGACGGCGTGCGAAAGAAGGCCAGCTCGATGAGCTCGGTCGTGAGCAGGCCGTGGGTCGCGATGGCGGCAAGGATCGCCTCGTCTCGGACCGTAAGGCTCAAGGGTCGGCGAGCGGACAGGTCCCGGGCGGTCGGGAGCCGGCGAACCATGTGGTCGTGCAGTGGTCGGATGGTCGTCGTGTCCGCGGCGATCATGGTTCGCTTCCTGCCGAACGACGAACCGGCATGCCCAAGCATTGGCCCGCAGAGACGTGGACCGGATGAATGACATGATGTAAACAGAATTGGAGAAGAGTAGGGCCGGATGCCGCGACGCCCGCAACGGTGCCCTGCTGCGCCATCCTCCCCTGGAGAACAAGCAAGGCGCAGTGGTGCCGGGCGTCCAGTTCAACTGAGGAACTCTGACTTCCCCGCCTTCCTCCCCACCTTGTTCCCCGCCTGCGAGCGTCCGGCGCCCACATTGTCCGAATTCGGCTCGCCGTCCGACGCGATTGGACGAAGCGCCTCATTCCGCCCCCTCCATCTCGGCCGGCTCTGACCGCAAATCCTCCCCAAGACGGGGATCATCGCCACCCGCTGTGAGGTCGGGTAGGGTCGGCTGTCCTTCCCACGTGGCGTGCTCCCTAGCCTTGCGGTGTTCATTGCGTCGCCACTGCTTGCCGGCCTTCCCTGGCTGGTGCGGCGGCGGCTCGGGCGGTTCCGGGGATGCGCCCACCGTCGCCCGGCGCCCGCGCTCCATCACCTGTCGGTTGCTGTCCGCGATCCGCTCCAAGGCCGCGTTCAGCTCCGCCTCAACCATCGCGCGCGGCCGCCCGAAGTGTTCCGCCGACCGGCGCGCCAGGCGGTCCGCGAGCGCCGCGTCGCTCGACGGCGGGGGATCGAGCTGGACCGAGCAGACCGGCAGCCGCTCCCGGTTGATGGAGAGGCGGGCGTAGCAGCGGTGCTCGCCCAGGCTCACCAGGTCCGCCACCTCCACCTCCGGCCCGAGCTCCGGCGCCAGGTACTTGGCGTCCTCGGCGCTGCAGTGGAACGCGAAGAGGCCGTCGATGTTGGCGAACACGGTCGCCCGTAACGCGCGGACTCGGTTCAGGTCGAGGGTATCCAGCCGGGCGAGCGTCTGGGTGGCCAGGATCAAGCTGGCGCCGACCTTGCTCATCTCAGCGAGGTAGCTCTCGTAGTCGGCGCCAGGCATCGTGTGGAACTCGTCAACCATGACGGATATGTGGCGCCGATGCCCCTGATTCCGGTGGGACTGCGCCGCCACGTGCAGCCCCATGAGGTTGAGCAGCGTGGCGCCGACGATGGCGGCCGTGCTCTCGCCTACGACGCCCTTGGCGGTGTTGACGATCACGACGCGGCCGTCCCGCAGCCAGCCAGCTGGATCGATCGTGGAGCGAGCCTGCCCTACCACCAGCCGCGTGGCGTCGGTCGCGGCGTACCGGTTGATCTTGCTCAGCACCGGGTTGATCGCTTCGAGTTGTAGCCTGCGGTCGAGCAGGCGGTCGTAGTAGGTCGACCACCAGTCGCGGATCACCGAGTCCGCGACGCGCTCCAGCACGTGGCGCCGGAAGGCGGGATCAGCCAGCAGAGCGGGGATGTGCAGGATCGTGAACTGCTTCGCCTGTCCGTCCGATTCGACGGCGCAGATGGCGGCGTTGGCCGAGTAGAGCGTGAGCAGGACGAAACGGAAGATGTCCTCCATGCGCGGCCCCCAGTAGTGGGAGAACTCGTGCTCGAAGACGGTGAGCGCGCTCGCAACGGCCATGTCGCGGTCCCAGCCCAGTTCCGTGTCGATGAGGTTGAGCCCGAAGGGATGCTCCCGCTCCCCAACGTCCAGGTAGACCACGTCGTCCTGCCGCTCGGGCGGCACCAGGCCGAGCGCGGCCCGGGCCAGGTCGCGATGCGGGTCGATCAGTAAGAGCGCCGGTCGCTGGGCCGCCTGAATTCGCTCCTGGGCCAGTCGGAGGAGCAGGGACGACTTGCCCCGCCGGGTCTTGGCGACTAGCAGCAGATGCCGGCGCAACAACTCCTCAGGCAGCGCCACCGGGACTCGCCGGCCCTGTCTCGTCGCCATGCCGATGCGACAGCCCTCGGCCACCTTCCAGGACGTCGGCAGGAAGTCGCGGGCGGTCGTCCGCTCCAGTGCCGGCACGTCCGCCTCCGCCCGCGGCAGGTGCCACAGCCCGGCTAGCTCGTGGCTGGTGAGCAAGGCCGTGGCTGGTGGGCGGGGCAGCATCGCCGGCAGGGCGACGGCCCAGCGCGAACGCAGCACCTCCAGCGTGGGTAACTCCTGTCCGCGCAACCGGACGGGCCGCGGTACGAGACCATTGCCGGCGGGCACGGTGAACTGCTGGTAGGCGGCGGCGAGCCGCCCCAGCAGGTCGGCGACGGCGGCTACTGGCGCGTCCCGCGGAGCGATTACCGCCAGGCGCAACTGGGCCAGGTAGCCACGATGGCTGAGCTTCTCCCGCACCAGCAGCGGATCGTAGAGCGGGGGCTGGCCACATCGGCGCCGCAAGACAAGGGCGCCGGGAATCCCAGTGGCCACACCGCTGCCGAGCAGCCCGAGGTGCAGCCAGTCTCCCGCCGCATACCACTGTTGCCCCAGCACGAAGGCCGCGAGACCAGTTACCGTAGCGGCGAGGAGGGCGATGCTGGTCGAGGAAGGTCCGGTTCTGCTTCCCGCCGCGCGCTCCGCCGCCAGCGGGTGTTCCAGCGCCAGCCGCCGGTACCTGTCGCTCCAGCGAGCGGGCGCCGGACGCAGCAGGAGCTGGCTGAGCGCCCGCCAGCCCTCGGGGAGCTGCCCCATGGCGCCGAGGATGCCGAGGATGGGATCGCCTTGCCCGCCCCGGTCGTCGGCGAGGTCGGCGTCGCGGAAGGTGCGGATGGGCAAGTAGGCCGGCTCCCGCGGCGTCAGGGCGCAGGCGGCCAGCAGCTCGTCATCGCCCATGCGCGCCGGGTCGGGCCCCGGTCGGCGCGAGGTCTGGATCGGGCGCAACTCCGCTTGGGGATAGATCGCCGCGACCTGCGACAGCAGGCGTCGCATACCGGCCGGCCGCGCCCGAACCAAGAAGGCCGTGCCCTGCGCGGTGGCGGCGATGTCCAGGCTGCAGGGTTCGGTCAGCGCCGCGGCATCGAGCAGGTGGGCCATCGCCGTGATCGACGCCGTGTTCGTGCGCGGCGTGACGACTTCCACCAACTCGACGCCGGGGACCGGCGGTTGCCATGGCCTAATCGCCGCGCCCATCAGCGTCCTCCCGACGCTGCGGGATGCCTCCCGCGCGGCAGCGCCAGTACAGGTAGTGGGCGGTGAGGGCCAGCAGCATCCGACGGAACTCCCCCAGTGTCACCACGAGGTCGTCGGCGTCGAGCTCCTGCCAGGGTCGGTGGCCGACCGACTCCGCGAAGCGCCGCATGTCCTGCCGCGACCACCCGAGCCGGTGACCCACCTGCAGGAGCCTGCGCCAATGGCGCAGTCGACGGTCGGACGTGCCGGCTACCGGTGGCAGGTCGCCGGACGTGACAGCGCCGGCTTCGCCGACTTGAACCAACCTGAGATGCCTATCCATCGACAGATCCTTCTTTCTTGTCCTGGCGCGCATCGGCGAGCAGATGAAAGAACTCCGCCCGGCCGTGTGGCCGGCGCGCCAGATCGTTCCAATCACAGCCCTCCGGCAGCGGCACCGGCCGCCAGCGCCCGCCCAGCAGGGTGTCGAACCGTTCCGCCGCGGCGCGGCCCGCCGCGTCGCCGTCGAAGACGCCATACACCACGCGCGCCCGGGCCAGGAAGCCCAGGCGCTCCGCTGGCAGGGAGGTCCCGCAGGGGCTGCAGGCGGGCAGCCGCCAGGCCAGCGCGGTGAGGAAATCCAGCACGCCCTCGGCGAGGAACACCTCCCGACGGCCCGCCGCGTGTTCCAGCCCCAGCACCGGGCGTTCGCCCGGCAACGACAGGTACTTGGGGCGACCGGGCGCATCATCCAGGAGCCGCCCGATCAGCCAGATGCAGTGGCCGCCACGCAGCTCCGGCACGACGATGCGCCCGGCGAGCCGCTCGCGGCCGTGGGGACCCAACAGTCCCAGCTCCTGGGCGATGCGCAGGCCAGAATGCCGCCGGAGCCAGGACTCCAGCGAGTGGCCGTCGGCGTAGCCCAGCCCCGCGGTTCTGATGAGCCAGTCGGGGATGCCGCGCGCCCGCAGGTAGTCGAGTGCATGCGGCTCATGCCAGAGCCGGTGCTGGTAGACCGTGACGATCGTGTTCATCGTCACCTGCTCGTCCAGCGTGAGCCGGTCCCAGCGGCGTTCGCGGGCTCGCGCGGCGCGCTGTCTCGGCCCTTTCGGCGGGTCTGGCAGCCCCGCCAGCCGCTCCAACGCGCGCCGGAAGTCGAGGCCCTCCCGGCGCATCACGAAGTCGATGACGTCGCCGTGGGCCCGGCAGCCGAAGCAGTGGTAATGCTGGTCGCGCTCATCGACCATGAAGCTGGGCTCGCGGTCGTCGTGGAAGGGACAGCGACCGGCGAGGCGACCCTGACCGGCCGGGCGGAGTTCGACGCCGGCGGCACCGGCGATCGCCGCCAAAAGATGGGTGCGTTTGAGCACGGCCGGGTCGAGTCGATCAGAGGGAGCGGACGTCATGGTTGCCGCTCCTCGTTTCGGTGGAAGCCGGAGGCATACCCGCCATGTCCGTTCGAGCCGCTTGCGGACGGGTCGCCCTGCGCGCCTCGTCCGAGCGTGCCTGGGCACCCGCAGCCAGCGTTGTCGCCCGTTGGGCCAGGTCGCGGGGGGCGGTCGTGGCCAGCTCGTGCTCCTTGGGGCTCGCCTCCACCCGCAGCGGCACGCGGGCCCCGCGGCAGGAGAAGAGACCTTCCCCCTTGGCCGCGGCCAGGAGGTACCGGCGTTCCTCGCGAGAGAGCGAGAAGGCGTCGACCACCGGCCCGACGGTGCTAGCGGACTGCTTCAGGAGCAACGACGAGGCGGCATTGGTGAGCACGGTGCGACCGTGCGGCGTGCCGAGGGCGTCGGCCACATCCTGCGTGATGGTGATCAGCCCCAGGTGGTATTTTCGGGCCCGCCGCGCCATGCTCCCCAGGAACGCCGCGCCGTGCGGATATTGCAACAGGCTCCAGGCCTCGTCCACGACTAGCAGCCGCGGACAGTGACGCTGGCGCACCTGACGCCACACGAGGTTGGTGACGAGATGGATGCCGATGGGGCGCAGCTCGGGCTCCAGCGCCTGCACGTTGAAAACGACGCAGGGCCGGTCGAGGGCGACGTTGGTCGGGCCGGAGAACAGCCCGGCGAGCGCGCCATTCGCGTAGCGATGCAAGTTGCTCGCCAGATAGCGCGACGTCGCGTCCTCGCTGGCGGCCAGCACCTCGTGCAGGTCGCGCAGGAGCGGAGCGGGACGTGCGTAGCTGGCCTCGCGACCGGGGTGGATGCCGGCCACGGCATAAGTCCGATACAGGGCGCGCTCCAGGACGCCGCGCTCGTGGGTTCCCAGTGGCTGGCCGGGATCCGCGAGCATCAGCTCGACGAGCGCGATCAGCGTCACCACCTGCTCGGCCAGCGGATCCTGCCCCTCGTGGTCGCCGCGGTCAGGCGGCGGGAGGTTGAAGGGGTTGATCTGGTGCGGCGAGGTGCTGGGCAACCGCACTTCTTGCCCGCCCACGGCCCGGCACAGCAGGCGGTACTCGTCCTCCGGGTCGATGATGATCGCCTCGATCCCCCGGAGCAGCGCGCGCAGCAGCAGAAGCTTGCAAAAGTAGCTCTTGCCCGCGCCCGAGGTGGCGAAGATGGCGAGGTTGCTGTTGTCGAGCGCCGCGTCGAAGGGGTCCACCAAGACGGGTGCGTGGCTGTCGGCGGCGATGCCGTAGAGCAGGCCTTGGGGCATGGCCAGGTGGCTAGAGGCAAACGGGAACATCGTGGCGACCGACGTGGTTTCGAGGTTGTGGTAGCGCCCGAGGTCGTCCTCCCCGAACGGAAGGCACGACCGGAAGCCGCGATCCTGTTCCCAGAGCGCCACCCGCGATTGCGCCAGCAGCCCCGCCAGGGTGCGCTCGACCCGCTGGGTTAGGGCGTCCAAGGCGTCCGGGGAGCTGGCGCGGATCTGCACGTACAGGCTGACGGAGAAGATGCGCTCATCGCCCCGCTGCAGCGCGTCCCGCAGCCGTTCGGCATCCTCGTAGGCGGTCTCCCGCTCCGGGTCCGAGAGCCGGCCCTGCCGGTCCGCCAGAGTGCGGCTGGAGTGCAGCGCGACCAGTTTGCGCGTCAGGGCGGATACGACGTGGCGGCTGTCCAGCGGCGCCACATGCAGGCTGACCTCGAGCGGGTCGGCGAAGTTGAGCAGCGGATCGAGCCAGCCGGGGCCGACTGCGCGTGGATAGCCGGTGACGGCCAGCACCCGCGAGTACTGCTGCTCCAGGCGGACATGGTCGCGCGCGACCTCCATGGCGGCGGGGGCGATGAGATCGGCCAGCGAACGGGCGCCCAGCGCGAACCGCTGCTCCTCGGCGGTCGAGTGTTGTGGCCGCGCACGGCCAGTCCGGCCGAAAAGCGCACTTGGAAGGCCCGGGAGCCAACGCATCAGGAGTTCCTTTCAGGTGGTCGGCGGCCTCGGACGGTGAGGGCCGCGTACTCGGACAGCTCGGAATGCAGGCGTTGCAGGCGAGCGCGCTCGGGGCACCAGTGGGCATACAGCAGTTGGGCGAGCTCGAGGTTGGAGAGCCGGCGCGCGGTCAGGCGACACCGGCCGAGGCCTCTGGCGACCTCCTCGCAGCGGGCGGTGAGCTGCCGTCGGACCGCCGACGCATCCGGGGGCTCGTCGACCCGCCCGAACGGCCGGGGAACACGCGGGCGCTCGTCGGCACTGCCGCCCGGGACGACGAGGTAGAGGCGCCGTTCCAGGAGCGTGCGCTCGCGCGCCAGCCCATGGAGGAAGGCCATGTGGTCGCGGGCCAGGGCAGCCATCTCCGGACCAAGGTCGTCCCGGGCGCGGCGCTCCAGCGCGGCGACGTAGCGATCGAGATCCCAGGGTGACACCCGTACCAGCATCTGGACGGGGTAGGCCAGGCCGTTCAGCCAGCCGGCGAAGCCGGAGAGGATCGCCTCCTGCTCGTCCTCGCCCAGCAGGCCGAAGTGGATGCCTTCCACCTCCAGGACGGCGCGATACCGGCCCGCCCCAAGGCAAAGACTGTCGTCGGCGATGGCGTCCAGACGGAGGTGGCGCGCCTGGACAGAGGCGTGCCCGCTCATCGCGCCACCTCCGCACCACCACCAGTAGGGGGAACGGCCGGCGAGGACCCGTCGGCCCAAGCCAGCCGGGGAACAGCGGCGATCCAGCCAGCCCCGTCCCGGCGCCCCTGGGCACGGTCGGGGAGACGGGGACGCCAGACCGCCACCCTCGCCAGGAGGAGGTAGCGCAGCATCGCCAGCGCCCAACCGATGAGATCGCGGCCACCCGGTCGCAGAAACGCCACGGCCAGCGCCGGGAGCAGCACCGCCGTGGCCAGGCAGAGGCGCGCGGCGAGGGGCAGCGCCTGAAGCTGCGACCAGGCGGCATAGGTCCCGGTGAGGCCGCTCAGCACGATCAGGAGCTGGCGCATGGAGAGGGCGCCCAGGACGTGGTCCTCCACGCCTAGATGCGTCGGGAGTTCGTGGCGTCGTTCCAACGTCAGGCCCCCTACCCGCCGACGCCGGCCATGGCGGAGACGATCATCCCCGCGATCAGCTTGGCGCCGATAATGATGGCGAGTCCCGCCAGCGCGTTGAACAAGGCTTGCTTGGCGCCTTCCATCTGGCGGCTGTTGCTACCGGCGCTCATATACTGATAGCCCGCCCACATCAGGAAGAAGGCGCACACTGCCCCGCCGACGGCGACACCGAGGTTCAGGAGGTTCGTGAACAGTTGAGTGATGGCTTGTTCCACGGGAAGCGGTTCCTTTCCTTTCAATATCGGCGCGTGGTCCCACAGCTGGACTAGCGCTCCGCTTGGCAAGCAGCAGCCGCGGACATGACGTTGGCGGCGCACGAACGAGTGTCTTCATCAGCCCCTCGGCGAGACGGGATTGCCGAAGCGGTCGGTCCGCACGTCGCTAGGCCGTACCCAGCCGAGATAGGGGGCGGCCCAGCCGGCCAGGGGATGCTGCTGGAGCCCGAAGTACGTGATGCTGGTGAAGCGGCCATCGCCGTCGTAAATGCCTACATGGCCATCGCCCTCGTTGTCGGGGGAGGGACCGAAGTAGACCACCTCGCCGGCGTCGTCGGGCGGCGCGTGGTGGACCAGGCCGAGTCCATCCAGGCGCAGGTAGGCGGCATAGGCGGTGGCCCCCTGGTTCCCCCAGCCGACGCGCTGCTCGACGTACAGTTCGCAGTAGGTGTTGAGGCCGGAGCCCCAGCGCGTGTCGCCCATGGCAGGCGGCGACAGCGAGGTCAGGAGAGCCGGGGCGGTCGGCAGCGGCGAGGTGCTGCCTGCCGTGCTCGATCCGACGGCGGACACGGTCGTCGCGAGGGGAGCCGCCGGACTCGTCAGGCCGGCCAGCAGCGAGAGCAGACAGGCAATGGCGAACAGGAGGAGCAGAGTCAGCGCGGCGGCGACCTTCAAGGCGTCGCGGCCAAGGCTGCCGAGGGCGAAGGCGAGGAGCATCGCTACGGCCCTCCCCGCCGAGCCGCGGCATGGGGAGTCGGCCCGCTGGATCGGCCACTCGTGGCGCGCAGGGCGGCGCCGGCAGCCGGCGCCGCGGCCCGCACGGCCTGGCCGACGAGGATGCCGCGCAGCGTGCCCCAGCCGTCGCTGAGCTGATGTCCCACCAGTCCCGGCAGCTTGAGCACCAGCACGACCGTGGCGAGGCCCATGAACGGGCCAAGCGCGATGCCGGCGAGGCTGCCTCCGGCGCCTACTGACGCGAGGAGGTTGCCGGCGAGCAGCATCGCCACGACCTGGACGAACTGGGTGTAGACGACGCCGACGAAGGTGGCAGCCCACAGGCGCGCCCAGCGCTGCGTCTGTGGCAGGATCCAGCAGAGCAGACCCAGGGGCGCCACGACCAGCAGCACGTTGACCAGCGCGAGCCGCATCAGCATCTGGAGCACCAGCAAGAGGCACAGCACCAGGTAGAGGAGCAAGGCCAGCACGAGCAGCAGGCGCGCCGGCGTCCAGAGGGCGGCGGCGCCGCCGATTGCCGCCGTGCCGGCGATGCGGCCCCAGCCCGGGAAGCCGGCGGCGCCGACCGCCGCGCAGAGGGCGTTGTTGGCCGTGATGGCGGCGGTCGCCCACCACATGCTCGTGTTGGCGAGCAGGGCGCCCACGGCCAGTCGCGGCAGGAACTCCAGCGCCCCGGCGTAGGGCGTGCCCAGCCGGCGCTGCAGCAGGACGTTGTACCCGCCGGCCATGGCGACGAGCGCCAGGGCGGCGTTGGCCACGGCGCGCAGGGCCTCCCAGAGCCGCCGGACATCGGGGTGGGCGTAGCTCAACTCCGGGGGCGTCTGGGTCAGGAAGTTGAAGCTCTTGGCGACATCGAGCACGCCGGTGAGTCCCTGGGCCAGGGCGTCGAGAAACGTGCCTACCACGCCCTGGAAGAGGGCGGGCGTCTCCTGCTTGAGCTGGTCCATCGAGGGTCCGGCATTGATCACGACCATCTGGGGCGTTGCCGCGGCGACCGGTTTCGATGCGACGGCCGGCGCGGGTACTGGCAGCGCCGGCTCGGGACCGGCTGAGCTCGCTTGAACAGGAAGCGGGACCGCGCCGCGCAGGACGGCGACGAGGCCGATCATCCAGATAAGGAGACGAACCTTCGTCATCGTCCCACCCCCGGCGTGAAGGAGAGGAGCCAATAGGCCACGCTGCCGCCGTCGGTACGCTCCGCCAACAACGCCTGGCCGTGGGTCGCGTCCCAGGCCACGGAGTAGGCCGCTGCCGGGGGAACGGGTAGCGTTGCAAGGGCCATAGCGCCACCCGTACGGGCATCGATCGCATCGGCGGAGATCGGGCCGGAACGGGTTGGGCGTGCCAGCGCCAGGAGGCTGCCATCGGCGCGCCACACCGGGTTGCCGGCCTCGGCTGTGCCGAGGCGGCGGCTCGTCGGATCAGACATCCTCGTGGCGAACAGCGCTGACCCGATCCGACCACCGAAGAGTCGGCCTGCGAGCGTGGTCGCCTGGTCCTGAACCGGCGCCGCGTAGACGAGGCGGGTCCCGTCCGCGGACCAGGTCACCGGAGGAAACGACAGCGGACTGGCGTCGTTCGTCTCCAGATCGGCCAGATAACGGAACGACGGCGGGGCCGTCCCGAGCAGGCACAGGGAGACGAGCGGGCCGGCCTGCGTCAGGAACGCCACCAGGTCGCCTCGGGGACTCCAGAGGAAGCGGCCGGGGACGACCGCGCTGGGCAGTTCCTCCAAGGTGGGAGCACTGCCCTGGACAACATCGAGCCAGCGAAGGAGTGTGCGTGTTCCGCCGTCCTTTTGCTGTCTCCGAATGACGAGGAGCAGATGGCTACCGTCCGTGGACCAGGAGAGATCCGTCAACTGGTCGTCGGCGCCAGGATCAAGGGCGAACTGTTGGCGATCGTGCTGTCCGTCGCTCGACGCGATGCGCACGGCGGTGAGACGGGGGGCGAAACCACTGGGGGCGGCGGCCGCGATCTCGCTGGGGGCAAGGTAGGCGACCCGGCCACCATCCGGGCTCGGCACGATGGCTCCGGGGGCGATTGCCGGGCCCAAACGTTGGAGGCCGCCATCGTGGGGCCGAACCCACAACTGGCGCTCATCGCCCGCTGGCAGCGCCGCGGTGAGCCACACTCGCCCATCGGCGAGAAAGCCAGCAGTAGCGATGCTGGCGCCGGGAAAGGGCGGCCGGAGCAGCTCGGTCGCGGGCGTGCGCAGCCACAGTGTCCCCCGAACCTCGACGACCTGACGGGCGACCGCCAGCACATCGACGGTTGCCGGCACGACACGCGATCCTTGGAACGTGAGGCGGCGGTCACCCGGCGGCACGGTAAGCTGCATAGGTGTGCGACCGCGCTGCCGCCCGTCCACGAGCACCGTCGCGCCGGCCGGCGCGCTCGTGACGTAGAGTGTTGCCGAGGGAAGCACGTTCGGCGTCGTCGCATGACGGTTCAGCAGCACGACCGACGTCGTCGTCACGACCATGACAACCATGCCGAGGGTCACAACACCAAGCCAGCGGCGCCATTCCTGACGCCGTTGCCGGTCGTTGCAGGAAGACACGGCGGTGGACGTTAGCGGCATAGGAACTACCCTCCTCGATTGGCGGCCAAACGGCACGGTTTCGAAACCGTAGGAGGGATTGCGCTACTTTCGGACTACGCCTGCACCAAATGGCGGAATCGTCGCGTGTGGCTGGCAGCTAGCGGCCACGCATCACGGAAGTAGCGCAACAGTTCGCGTAATCCGTGCCACATCGGCAACCCGCCCCGCAACGCGGTGCTTCACACTCGCTATGACTCCTGAGTTGAACGGATTGTGCGACAGCACCGGCGTGATGGATCGGACACGGTTCGAAATCACGAAGCGCGAGCGGGACTTCGCCCGGCTCCTACGCAATGTCCGCCAGCGCGCCCAGCTCACACAGCAGGAGGTCGCCGACGCGGCTGGACTGCCGCGCAGCCTCATCAGCGAGTTGGAGCACGCGCGGACGCCGGTCCGCCTGGTGCATGTGCGGCCGCTCGCCGAGGGGCTGGCAAAGGATGAGTCGGAGCGCCGGGCGCTGCTGGACTGCGCCGACCCGCGCGCGGAGGAGCGCCAGTGGGGACGCCTGCCGCCGGACACGGGCGCGGAGCGGCGCTTGCGCGCGGAGGCCACGCTGCTCCGCTGGCAAGCGGAAGCCCGAGCCAAGCGGGAGCGCGAGGCGGCGATCCTGGACGCCTACCGGGCGGGCGTGAAGTGGCGGGAGATCGTGGAGCGCTACGGGATCCCCAAGACGACGCTCTATGAGCTGCTCGCCGAGCGCGGCGTGGCCATACGGCAACGGAAGTGGGGGCGGCGATCGGCGCCGACGGGGCCGGCAATCGGCCCGGTGGAATGAACGCTAACCAGGCGGTGCTCCCACCTCTGAGGGGTCACGTTCTCTGGTGCATGGCGGAAGGCTGAGCCTAGTCTTTGGCGCGGTCCGCCCTCATGCGCCTCGGGTCTTTGGCCAAGACGCGGGCCGTAGTGGCGTGAACGGGGGAGATCACATGCCCGAAGCCAGGTTCCAGTTGGCGGGCGGCGATCGGAATGTGGGGACGGCGTATCTCCCCGAGGACCGGCCCGCGCCCTTGCCGGCGCTCATCGTGTGCTTCGGGCGGAAGCTGACCCCCTTCACGGCGGAGCTCTCTGCCCGCGGGCCGGACGCCGGATTGGCCGTGGTCACCTTCGATGTCTATGGGTGGGGGGAGACCGGCGGCGACCTGGACGGCTGGACCTACGGGCGCCTGGCGGCCAACCTGGCCGACGTCTGCGCCTATGTGGGCGCCCAGGAGTGGGCCGACGGGCGACGCATCGGCGCCCTCGGGATCAGCGCGGGCTCGACCGCCGTGCTGCGCTGCGCGATCGACGCCCAGCAGCTCGCGGTCGGCGTGGCCGTCGCCGCCTTCCTCGGGCACTACGTCGCGATGCCCGACGGGCCGGCCAAGCAACTGATTGACCACCTGGAGACGCTCGTCGCGGGCGGGACCATCCAGCCGGCGGGGTGGGGGCTGGACTACCACCTGGGGCTGGATTTCTACAAGGACGCCCTCGGCGGCGCGCCGATCTACCGGCTGCACACCATCAGCTGCCCGATCCTCTTCCTGCAGGGCGGGGCGGACAACGTCTACCGGCGCTCCGACGCGCGCCTGGGCTACGAGCTGCCGCGGTCGCACGGCTTGCCGGCGTCGTGCCGCGCGAGGGCGCGGGCGCGGTCCTGGCATGGCTGCGCGAAGTCGCGTTCCTGCGCTCAGCGGAGCGGCTCCATACGGCCGCGGGGTGGGAGCCTCCGACCGGGGAGCGCGACCCCGGCAGTAGGCCAGCCCAGTCCGGCGCGCCTTGTACCGAGCACGCCGCTGCGAGGAACCAGACGGTTCTCGGCGCCGGATCGGCGCGCCAGCGGCTGCCTGCGCCGCGAACGAGCGCCGCCGGGCGCTCGGCGGCCGGGCGATGGGACGCGACGCCAAAGGGCCGGTCGTCCGTTGAGCAAAAGAGCAACACCCGCTCCCTCCCCTCCCGGCACACGGGACGTCAGGGGGTGGAGGGCCAGGATGCTTGACCCGCGCTCCGCGTCGGCCAGCGCGTCCGAGTGACCGCCGATCCAGGGAATGACCGGTCGGGCTGCTCGGCGCCGGGCATGGGCGTCGTCACCACCTGAGGTGGGCTGCTGCGAGCACGGCGCCGGGGAGGAAGGGAACGCTCGTGCCACGGAAACCACGCCGCCGCGTCGTCGTGCTGGCGACCCTGCTCGCGCTGGCGCTCCTCGCCGGCTGCGCACCGGCGCGCCCGCGTGCCTCGTCGGGGTCCGGCGACCGCACCCTGGTCCAGTACCAGCGCCTCGGCGGCATTGCCGGCTTCGACGATCGGCTCACGCTGGATCAAGACGGGCGCGCGGTGTTGACCCGCGGCGACCGCACCGCCGCCTTCACGGTTGACGCCGCTGCGCTCGCCCGCCTCACCGGCCTCCTCGCTCAGCTCGCGCTCGTGACGCCGGGTCCCGTTGCTACGGCCGCCCCCGTGTTCGATCAGCTGTCCTTTGTCCTGAGTTACCACGGCCGCACCTTCCGTGACACCGATGCGCCAGCGTTCCGGATGGCACGGGATCTGCTGAACCAGCTCATCGCGGCGCACACGCCCGCCTAGCCAGCGGGCCTCGCGGACTGGCGCCACGCCCGCCCTGCATTTAACAGAACCTCAACAACCGCTCCCTACACTCCCTGCCAATGGCCCAGGCCGTGGCCGGTGGCCCGCGTGTGACGGTCGGTCGTGCTGCTCGAGGGGGTCGCGGGGGCGCTCGCTGCGCCGTCCGCGGTGGCGCTGCTGCTCATGGCCTCAGCCGCGGTGCGCTTCGGGGTTCCCGTGGCCCTCTTCCTCATCATCGTCCTCTCGCTGCTCTTGATCGCGCTGCGACTGTGGCGTCTCCGTCTGCGCAACTTCCGCCGCACCCTGCTCGCCGGCCTGACCGCCGGCATCGGCATGCTCCTGGCCGCCGGGCGCCTCCTCGCGCCATCTGGCGCATGAAGCGTGAGGATACGACCCATGCAGGGCTCGACTACCGGTCCAGCCTCCTGCCCGCGCCGCGGCAGGCCCGTCCGAGCAGGGGCGCGCTTCTGTACCGCCTGCGGGCAGCCGCTCAGCGCACCGTCAGCGCCGGGTACGCCGGTCGCCATGCCGCCTGCCCCTGTCGCGCGACGGCGGCGCCTCGCCGGCGCCGCCGTCCAACGAAGCGGTCGCGGATAGGTTCGCCGGGAAAGGATCATCGCCGTGGCAGCTCGGTCGCTCCCCCGTGCTCCCATGTGGTCGCGCGTTCGCCGCCTGCTCGCCGTGGCCCTCTGCGTCGCGGCGTTCACGCCGGTCGGGGGCGCCGCCACCCCGGCGCTCGCCCAGGCGTTCCCCCCCTCGAGCCCGTGCAGTGTGGCGCCGACGACCGGCGCGGTGCAAGACCCGGAAGAGTCGGCCGCCCCCGGGGCCAAGGTCCAGTGCAAGGTCGTGTACGCCTTCGGGCAGGATGACGTGGCCAACGTCTTCGTCGCCGTCCCCGAGGATCCCCAGCAGTCCTTGCCGGACCCGACGAAGGCGGCGCAATACTGCGACGATGGCAAGACGCAGCCCATGACATGGAAGGCCGTGCCCGACATCGGCGCGGTGGGCTACCGCGGCCAGTGCCCCGAGCCCACACCGAAGCCGGGCGAGACGATCATCCACGCGCTCACGGTGACGTACCTCTTCCAGCGCGGGGCGTGCGTCGTCGCCGGGCTCGTGACGCCCCCGGGCGAACCCAAGCTGGTGCCGATTCTCAAGCAGATCGACCAGGCCATCCAGGCGGCGCCGACCGGCAACGTCTGCGCGGGGCAGGCCCCGACCCGCGCCGAGGTGCGGGTCTTCTCCACGCCGAAGCAGCGGGCAGACTACCGCTTCGAGGTCGCGATCCCGGCCATGGTCCCCGACCGCCAGGGCGCCCCCACCTTCGACCAGCTGTACGACCAGAAGCTGGGCAAGCTCGAGCTCCGCCTGACCTACCAGGCCGGCAAGGACGGGCCGACCAAGCAGGTCTCGTTCTCCTGGCCCATGGCCGCGCTCGTGGCCACGAGCGACCAGGACCGCGAGCGCCTGGCCCAGGACGGGCAGACGTACTTCGTGGACCGCGCGCGGCTGCTCGTGCTCTACCGCACGCTCGACCAGTTGGAGCCCCTCGCGAGCGACCCCGCCAACGCGCTCGACACCCCCGCGCCGGGCGAGGCGCGCTTCCGCGGCGGCGAGCTGCTGTTCAAGCGGGAGCTGTACCTGAGCGACGACAAAGGGCCGGTGGCGCACTCCAATCCCAACAACAGCCTCTTCCTACGCTACGTCGTGCGCTACCCCGTCGTCTTCCTGCCGGGCACGGCGGGGTCGGTGCTCACGGTCAACGGGAGCCAGGTCTGGCCCGCGAACGCGAACCGACGCCCGGACACCGCGGCGAACCGCCAGTTCTGGGGCCAGCTCGCGCTCGACGCGCAAGGGCGCGGGTTGCCGGGGCTCGCCGTGGCGGCCACCGACGTGTTCCGGTCGTACGCCGTCTGCAACGACACGATCCGGAAGGGCTGCGTCTACCAGCGCTGGATCGCCCACATGGGCCAGCAGGGCTACGCCGAGGGGCGCAACCTCCTCCTGTTCCCCTACGACTGGCGCCTGCGCACCGACAGCCACGTCGGGGCGCTCGACCAGCTCGTCGAGCGCGCGCGCAACCTCAACTACAACCGGGGCGCGGTCAACTGGGACGATCCGCATCGCCCTACCTACCAGCCCCAGCCGGGCGACAAGGTGATCCTGGTGAGCCACAGCCAGGGAGGGCTGGTGACGCGGGCCTACGTGGCGGACGATAGTCGGGCGGCCAAGGTGGCGCAGGCGATCCTGCTCGGCGCGCCGAACTTCGGCACGCTCAAGCCATTCCGCCTCCTCGGCGCCTACGGCTACAACTTCGAGGCAGACATCTTCCTCGGGCTGGAGATGGCCAAGTGGATGGGGCGCAACCTTCCCGCGGCCTACTATCAGATGGAGGTCACCCCCACCGGCGCGATCCAACCGTTCCTCTTCGACGCCCAGGGCCGGCCGGTCCCCGACGTCCGCGCGGCGCTCGCCGCGCTGCGGACCCACGTCTTCTGCGCCACCTACGTGCAGAATTCGGTGGGCTGCCAGGAGGCGACGCTGAACATGGACCTGCTTGACGCGGCGACGCGGTTCCACGCGAGCCTGCCCAGCCCGGCCGACAAGGGGATCCCGACCTTCTCGATCAATAGCGTCGACCGCATGACGCCGATCGCCTACCGGCAGGCGACGCGCGACGTATCGGTGAAGAAGGTGACCGTGGGCCGGGGCTTCAGCGGCGCCATCCCGCACGACGTCATGGCGAAGTACGGCCTGCTGCCGGCGGACGTGTTCGCGCAGGACTCCTACCAGATCGTCTCCAACAATACGCTGACGTACACGGTGCGGCTGCCGTACTACCTGGAGGTCCAGGCGCAGTGCGGCGACAACCTCGTGCCGCTGCACAGCCTGGACACCCTGCGCGGGTCCCAGAACGTCTACGTCGCGGGCGTAGAGCACGGCGGGTACACCGAAGACGAGACCGTGCAGCAGCACATCGATCGCTTGCTGCAAGGAGTGCGGCCCGCCGGCCTCCCGCGGCCCCCGTGTGTGAGCCAGCCGAGCCCGGTCGAGCAGGCGATTGGGATCAGCGAGGAGGGGAGCCCGGCCAACCTGCACGTGTACGATGCCCAGGGTCGCCACACCGGGTTGGCGGCCGATGGGAGCATCGAAGAGAGCATCCCGGGATCGACCTTCGAGACAAGCGGCCCGAATCAGGAAGTCCGGCTGCCCTGGACTACGCAGCCAGTGCGCATCGTGCTGCAAGGGGTCGCCACGACCGCGTTCAACCTACGGATTGTCGCCGGGGACGGGAAGTCGGAGACGAGCGTGTCCTACCTGGACGTGCCTGAGACGGCGACGATGCGCGGGGAGGTCCAGTTGAATCCCAGCGGGTTGGGGAAGGCGACGGTCTTGACGGTCACCGGAGCCGGCGGGAGTGGGACGCAGACGCACCAGCCCGACGACGTCCAAACGTTCACCGCGGCCGGTGGCAACATCGCGCCGACGCCCGCGGCCGCGTCGCCGATCGCCACGAGCGGAGGGACGCCGGCGGTCCCGCCACTGGCGCCGACGACGGAAGCCCCCCCGTTAGGCCTCCACAGAGACGCCGAGCCCGCCCCGACGCAGACGTCGCCTGGGACCGGAGGGGCTGGGCAGTCGCCCTTCCCTCGGCCGGACATTGTTGCGTTGGGTCTGGTAAGGGCCATCGTGCGTCGCTTCGGCGCCATCGCCATCGCCATCGTGGCCGGCGCGCTGCTCGTGATCCCGTTCGCGGCCTTGCGCGGGTCGCATCGGGGCCCACGCCCTGGATCGGGACCGGTCAATCCGGGCCCGGCGGGCAGCGCCAACGCGGCCCAACGACGAGGAACCTTCTGCACGAAGTGCGGCGCGAGGACGTCGGGCAACGCGAGGTTCTGCACTCGTTGTGGCCACGCGCTCTGACGCCGATCAACGGGAACTTGAGCGGAGTGACGCGAACGCTGGTTGGTCAGGTGCAGGGGCGGACCTCCCCGTGCCATGCCCTCGCTGCTGGAGCTGGGCAGCCGCCGTGCGCCGTGCCCCGGCGCATGCCTGCGCTGGAACGTCCGGACCTGATCAACCAGCGCCGTTCCGCATGACCGCACCCCAGCAGGCCGTCGAGCCGCACTGCCGGAGGCGACGGGCGGGAGCGAACCGCCGATGGGGGTGGGGCAGACCCCCGCCGGCGCCACGTGGCGACGTGGCCACGTGGCGACAGGCTACCGGGCGCTGGGGCGCCCGATCCCCAGCGGGCGGCGGGTTCCACAGCCGACTGCTCGCCGCCAAACCCGTTCATCAAGACCCTGGTACCGAGAACGCCGCTTCTAGGAAGCAAAGGGTTATAGGAACTCCAACCGCCGTGGTGCGGATCCTCCCCGTCGCTCGGAGCCACTCCCATCTCCTACTCCGGCGGCGTTCCCGATGTAGCATCTTTCTTCACGCCATTCGATAAGTCGTCCGTCCCGCTCTCATAATAGGGGTAATAGAAGCGCCATGAACCCCAGTAATCGATAACTGTTCGAACGACGGCCAGCGCGCAGAAAAAGACACTCTTATACATTGGTAATACAGTCGGTGCGAGTTTCAGCGAATAAACGGGAACGATTAGTAGCAGAGCAACGACAAGATTAAGTAGCCCCCATTTCTTATAAAGCGAGGCGGGATCTGATTTGTCGTCGGTATGCAGCCCGGTGATGAGGATCCAGGCGCAGTCAACCAGCAGGAGAAGGGCCAGGATAGTATAGAATAGCGACTCACGATTCCAAAAGAACGATAGGGAATAAATCAGTAATCCCTCGACAAACAGGACGACGAAGTCAAGTAGCAGCGAATGCTTACTGCTTGCTGATCGTTCTCCCGTAACATACGTCGCGTCAAGATAGCGATTAGCCCCGTGGTAAAAGCGCACGACGGTAAATAACAACGCTATTGTAGTGAGCCACTCGGCGTAATTTCCTGGTTTTGTTATTGTCGGTAAGACATTCTTGATAAGTTCCGTGACAGCAAGGCTGATCACAACGGTATAGAGCCGCTGAAGGTTGTCTATGGAACGGACGACCGGTCGGTCGTCCGTTGTTTTGACGCTCACTGCCATCGAATGTGGTAACTAGTCGAGTGAAACCGTGTGATCATAGTTTGTAGCTCCATCATGTGTCGTGACGAGGTCGCCGACAAGGTGGACGTCGCCGCCTCGCCGCTGTGCCCGGTACGCGTACGTCGACGCGATGATAGACGTAGCGAACAAGGGGCGCAAGCTGAGCGCCCCAACCCCGGTGAGGTGTCTCGACCGGTGTGTTCGACCGCGTTAGGGCGGCCCTTGGATCCCTTACGACGGCGCTCCTGGGACATGCGCCAGTTCATTATGGAGCATCTGCCGGGCAATGTAGCGAAGTACCGGCAGGATAGTCAGGCAGGCGTCGATGTCGTCAAACTTGTCGGCGACGAGAACGACTTGTTGCCGCGGATCAATGTGGGCCATCGCATTGCGCTTGGTGTGCTCGAAGTCCTTCAGCACCGCGCCGAACTTCTTCCCCAGGTACGGTCTCCAGATCCCCTCGTCCGTGTACGAGTCGTGCGGGACCACCGCGAAGTCGGCCGGGACCGCCTCAACATAGCGCTCCGCGCCCAGCCCCTTGGCGCGCGCTTCCTGCGCCCGGCCGGTCCGCAGATGGCGAATGCCCTCGGTCACCTTGAAGAAGCTGAGCACCTGGAAGAAGACGTTGCTCGCGTTCAGTCCCTCGCGGTAGGCGGCGAGCAGTTGCCGATGTTCGGGGGTGGAAACGATCCGCTCATTCGGGTCCGCGACCAAGCCCCGGACCTTGCCGGTCGCTCCGTACCGGTATTTCTTGGCTTGGGTCGCTTCTTCCACCACGGCATACCCGGCGACATCAATCGCAACGTCATGGTCGAAACTCCAGCGACTGAGCAGGGGGAGCACCAGATCGTGGGCATACCGCTCCGCTGCGACGAAGTCGTCGGCGGTGACGCGCATCGCCGCCGTGGCCAGGCGCCCGTCGGTGTTGAGCGAGAAGCGCGCCTCCGCGGAGGTCCCGCTCCTCAACGCCATCCCCCGCGACACCACACGAGGCTCAGGGCAGCCATTAGCAATCACCGCTACTTCCATTTTCCAGCGGCAACAAGCACTAGGCAATCCCATCCCACTCCGCTGGATTGCCGAGCCGTGACCGGATCAAGCGGAATACGCCCTGCACCGGTTCGCTGGCAGCCGTAAGGTCGGTGGGAGCTCCTTCTGGGCGGGCGATGTGCAGCCGCCGCGGAAGCGTCCGACCGTCCGTTGCCCGTGCCGGCAGGTAGGTGCAGCGAACCAAGCCCCGTGCCTCCAGCAGCGCTGCCGCTCGTGTGACGGCCTGTTGCTCCGCCGCGGTGAGTGGTCGCCTAAGTCGCTCCTTGGCATACTCCGTCACCAGCAGGATCCCCGTCGGCGGCCCGCCGAACTCCTCCAGGCCCTCCATCAGGAGCCGCTGCCATTGGCCCAACCCTCGACTCACACTCCACCCCTCATCGGCACTTGTCCGAGCACACTAAACACTTAAGTCGGCATGCACCCCACTTATCCCCAGTAATGTGCCAGGTCTTGTACCTCGCTTGTGCCAGAGCGGAACAGATGTGACTACTCCCGGCGCGAGCGGAGAGGTACAACTATGTTGCCGTCTACTAGTGAGCGGAGATCGGGGGGCAGAGACAGGGAGACTCAGGAGGAGATCACCGGCGTAGGCAAGGCCTCACGCCCCATTCCGGAGACGAGATACTGCCACCGGAAGTCTCGTAGGCGTGGCGACAGCAAGGGACATCGGCTAATGCTGCTCATCATGCTCAGCATCCTCGTCCTGCGCGTGTCGCCGACCGAGGCGCCAGGGCTGGTCTCTCCCTTCCTCGGGCGGGACCCACGGGTTGATCGCACCCGCCAGAAGCGGCGGCCGGAGTGGAGCGGGCATGCCGCCTAGCTATTCGAGCGAGCTGATCTGGAAGCTCGCTGTGCTGCCGGGCGATTCGGTCCCCGTTCGGGATTACCTCGAAGGTGAGCGCAGGCGGCCGAAACGACTGACGTTCCTCCTCCAGAAGATGCGGTATACGGCCGGCCTCGGATGGGCCACGGCAGTCGCTCAGCGCCGCTTCGAATCGGTGGAGGGCATCGAGGACGCGCACGAGTTCCGGACGGAGTTCGCGAGCGTGCAGCTGCGCGTGTACTTCACCACCCACCACACGGCCGAGGGCATCTGCCTTGTCGCCTTAGCGGCGACGCACGAGAAACACGGCCGCGGCCGGATCCCCGCGCCACTGAAGGATGCCATCCGCGATCGTCTTCGCCAGTGGAAGACCGAGCGGCGGATGGCGGCCTGGCCGACGAGGGAGGACTTGACAGGCACCGTATCCTAGTCTTTGCTATCGAATAAGCTATCATGAATCATAATTGGTCTGACGGCAGAAACCGAGGAGGTACAGTGGCACACGGCGAGGATGCGGTCCGGGTCTATCTCGACCGGCTAGCCGAGGAAGATCCCACCACGGCGACCCTGGTCGCCGCCTATGAGAGCAACGAGGAGCTGATCCAGGCGCTCATCGCGGTCCGGCAGCAGGCTGCCATCGCCCAGCGCGAGCTCGCCAAGCGAATGGACACCTCGCAATCCGTGGTGGTGCATCTGGAGGCCGGCCAGTCCGATCCGCGGCTCTCGACAATCGCGCGCTACGCCGCGGCGCTCGGCAAGGTCGTCCACTGGCGCCTCCAAGACTATCGCGCGCGCCCTGAGGTCTCCGGAGCCTCCTGGCTCCCGATCACCAGCTCGAACTACCTCGAGCCATCGGCTGGGATGTTTCCGGGATGGGTCAGCCAGAGCGGGGCAGGGCTTGCGTACGCGGGCCTCCCTGAGATCGCGTCGGCACGCCCGGTCCCGACCAGCCCGGCGACCGCGCTGAACCCCCAAGCGGCCTAGAGGGGTCCGAGGCTTTCCCCATGACGGAGGATGTGCGCTTCTACAGCGCCCGCCGCGCCTATGAGTTCCCGGTGGACGGGCTGCGGCTCACGATCATGACGGCGTTCCAGGCGCAGATCCAGGAGGCGTTTTCTTTCCAGGCCTCCCAGGTAGGAACGCCGGCCGCGACGTTCGGTGAGGTCCCGGCGACCTTGCCGCCCGGCCTCGCCTTCACCGGAGGCGCCCACCATGTGGCGGGCGCGCTCCCGATCCCGATTCGCTTCCTCCACGTCGAGGCCCGGCGCATCGTCATCGACGTGGCGGCCGACACCGCAGGGATCGATCCTGTGTACGAGCGGCTGCGGGCGCTCTTCGAGGGGCTGCAGGCCGCCGACGGCTCCCCAATCATGGGGCAACCTAATCGCACGCTCGATGCCTCCGAGATCGGCATGCGGTTCTCCGTAGACCTCGACCAGTTGTTGCCCCAGCCGGTGCGGGAGGCCCTGCGGTTATTGCTTGGCAACCTCTCCTCCGATCGCGTGGCCCATCTGGTGCCCTCGGTGCGCGTCTGGGGGGAGCCGAGCGCCGAGCAATACGGCCAACAGATGCCCTCGTTCCCGCTGTTCCATCTGGAGCCGCGCGCCGGCGGCCACACCGAGGACCGGCTGCTGTACAGCCACGCGCCCCTGCCGACCGGGGACCACGTGGCCTACCTCCGCGCTCTGTCCCAGGCGTTGAGCGAGAGCACGGAGGAGTGAAGGTCGATGGCCCTGCACCCTGCCGGCGCTGGCGGCCTCTTTCGCACGGGCGGGATCGGCGGCTAGATTGCACGATAAAGCTACTCTGCTTGCTCTCAGAAAGCTCAAGACGAGCCGGGAGCTGCCTGCTCCACTAGGGGTGATAAATTCTCATGCCATCCGCCGTTTTTGTTCCTGCCTCAGCGGATTTCGCAACTGTTCCGTGGAGGGACGTCCTCACTACCAATAGCGAATACGAATGCTGGGACTGGTGCGGGAGGTTTTGCGCGCGGGCTGCCGAGGCTGATCGAGCTGACGATGCACGAGCGGTCGCCGTCTATACGCTGCTGGCGCGCGTCACATCGCTCGTCTTCAAGCTTGATGCAAGGGGTTGTCCCCTCGGCCCAGCGGACCGACTCGACCGCTTCAGCGATGCTGAGCTTGACCTTCTCGCTGCCTTGCTCCCCGACATCGACGATTGCGAACTGCGCGCCCGTGTGGCGGACATCCTGTGGCAACGTAACCACGGGACGCGCTATGAGCAAGGACGCCTCGCAGTTACGTCCTACCTCGCCTCAGCGCGGCGGCGTGAGGATCCCGAGCGGTGGCCGGCGTGTGCCCAGCGGGTGGAGCGGGCGTTGCAGATCGCTGCGAGCCTAGGGAGAGGGCCGAAGAACGCCGCATACGCGGAGACGATCAGGTACATCGAGGACGCGCTCGAACGCTACGATGGCGAGGATCCTTTGTTCCTCTCAGCAGAGCTGATGAGGCTACTACAGGAGCAGCGCCAGTGCGATCCCGTGAAGTATGCAGCCTTGGCGGAGAAGGCGGCGCGACGAGCGGAAGCGGAGCATGCCTGGGACCGCGCGCGCGTGTACTGGGAGGTGACGATCCGCTGGCACGAGCTGGCGAAAGACCAGGAGCAGCGGCGTGCCGCGCAGATCGCCGCCGCAGCTACGCACGTGCAGGAGGCTGAAGAGCGTACCACGGGGCAGCGTCCGAGTCTCATGGTAGCTGCCGCATTCCTGCAGCGTGCAATCGAGGCCTACCGTCGGATTGGTGGGATGCAGCAGCACACCGAGGAGTTGCACAAACGGCTGCTCGATTATCAGCAACGCGGGACGGCCGAGATGGCGGTGTTCTCGGCATCCGCGCCGATCGAGAACGTTGAGGGCTACTTCGAGCGGGCGCGGCAGCGCGTGCGCAATAAGGATCTCATCGACGCCCTGCTCGCATTGGCGACCGTTAGCTCCCCTCCGAAGCGGGCATTGATGGAGCAACATATCAGGGGGATCATGGGCAGCACGCCGCTCTCGAACCTTTTCCTGACAATGCTCGTCGATGCGCGCGGTCGGACCAAGAAGCGTATCCCGCCTTCGTCGTCCGACAAGCAGGACGAGGCGCTGATCGCATTGGAAGCGACGATGTTCCCATACGCCGCGCAACTACGGTCTTCCAAGGTGATGCTCGAGATCGAGCCGGCGCTTGAGCAGATCAACCTGGAGCACAATGCCCGCGTCGCGGATTTTGCACCGATCGTACACAACAATCCCTTCGTTCCGGCCGGACGCGAGAGCATCTTTGCCCGGGGCCTGTATGCCGGTTTAGCGGGAGATTTTCTCGTAGCCACGCATCTTCTTATCCCCCAACTCGACAATTCGCTGCGCTCGCTCCTAGAGCGGCGGGGCGTGATCGTCTCGGGACTGGAGGAAGACGGCGCGCAGCCGGAGCGTGGCCTGAACACCACCCTCGCGCATCCAGAGGCGACCGCCCTATTCGGTGAGGATACGGTCTTCGACTTGCGCGGATTGCTTGTGGAGAAGGCCGGCTCGAACTTACGACACGAGGCGATGCACGGACTCCTCGATGAGGGAGCGTTCACGACCACGGAGGCGGCGTATACCTGGTGGATCACGCTACATCTGTGTTGCATCCCCGTGCTCAACCGCCTGTGGGAGAGCCAAGAGGCGGAGGTACAAGAAGCGGATTCGAGCCAGCCCGAGTAGCGCCCGACCCATGCTAGCCGCCGAGAGGCTGCTTCCCCCCAGTGACCCCGACGCTTATCTCGGGTCTCGGTGCCGATAACCGCGCTTCCCGGAACCACCCTCCCCCATTTTGCCTGTCACGTGCAGCGGTAATCTGCATTGATCTTGCCGGGCTATTCCGCACTCCGGTACCGTCACATCGCGCCAATCACGAGGCTTTCCCGCGCCGCTTCCACCACTTCTTTCGTCACCTGCTCGAGGTGGTTGATCGCCAGCACCCGCGCCACCTGCGCGAACAGCCGCTGCACCAGCCGGAAGTTCCCGCCCGTGATCCGGATGATCGCGGTCATCGCCTCCACATCGTCGAACGCGGCCAGGTCGATCGTCAGCCCCAGTTCCTGCCATTTCCGTTCGAGGATGAAGCGCAGTTCGTCCGCCGAGAGCGGCCGGAAGGGATGCACGAA